>JBGVLZ010000101.1:0-18288 GCA_045124505.1 Eubacteriales bacterium | reverse complement strand
CGGAAACGGCCGGAATCCGTTATCATACCTGTATACAGTGCCTTGGCGGAGTTATGTGAAAGTTCAAGTCCCGATTCAATTGCAAATTCCGTAATAAGTCCGCAACAGCTTTCGTAGCTTGTATTTGTTACCTCTACATCTGCAATTTCTTCGCAGAAAATGTGGTGGTCTATTCTTGCCGTTCTTTTAGCTGTTTTGTATCTTTCATCGCTTATAAGGGCTGATGCAGATGTGTCAAGAATAATAGCCAAAGCGTCATTATAAAGACTGTCATCAACTTCGTCCATTACAGAACCGTTCATAAACGCATATCTTCCTGCACCGTCGCCTACAGTATATATTTCCTTGTCGGGGAAATTTTCTTTAAGTATATATTTAAGACCTATCTGGCAACCGAGCGCATCACCGTCGGGATTTTTGTGTCGGTGAATTATAATGCGGTTTGCATTTTTAATTTCTTCTAATATTTTTTCAAACATGATTTTTCTCCTCAATCATCGAAATAACCGCGGTAAACAACGGGATAATTGGAATCAGGGAACAAGAACTGATGCAGCTCGATAAAATAATCGTCTGTCATACTTGCAATATAGTCGACTACCAATTGATTAGGCTCAGTTTTTTCATACGGTATCTCACGTCTGTAATACGTGCGGTTAACTTGCGCTATATGATGTGTAAAGATAGGAGATTCCTTCCTTCCGTTTATCACATCATCAAGAAGTCTTTCATAAATATCTGACATCATCGGCTTTACCGTTGCATCGAATATATCGGTAGATTCCTTACGGTTATATATCTTTTCGTAATTTTCACGCTTCAGCTTGCGGAGTGAGGCAAAATGTCTGCTGTCCATCTTTATATACGGCTTTCCGTAGCTGTTTTCGATGATATTTACAACAAGATTGTTTATTATTTCGGCATTTATTGAGCCTATTTCATCATCGTAAAAATCATCCTCATCAAGCAGCTTTGCACGTACTGCATCCTGCCTGTCCTTTCCTAAATACGCAATAATATCGGAAATACGGACAACTGCGCCCTCAAGCGTACACGGCATCATATGATTTGAAAATGATATATCACATGTGCATTTTTCCATCAATTCGTCAAATTCCTCAAAGCTTGATATCGGAACGGGGGTGTATTCTTCAAGCTCAAGCTCACCGTTGTGGGCGGCAATATCGTGAAGAGTCTGCAATGATATATTGTACGGGAAAATCTTATCGAGCACACGGACAGACTGCAGATTATGCAGAAAATGCTTTCCTGTGTGTTCATTATAAAGCTTATCCAAATGACGTTCGCCTGTGTGTGCAAATGCAGGATGGCCGAGATCGTGACCGAGCGCAATAGCTTCTATAAGGTCAAGATTGAGATGCAGAACACTTCCTATCGTTCTTGCTATTCTCGAAACAAGCTGTACATGCAGATTTCTTCTTGTTATGTCATCGTTTTTGTAAAAAGAAAAGACCTGCGTTTTGTCGGCATATCTGCTGAAATATGGGCAGTGCATTACCTTGTCTATATCACGTACAAACGGCTTGCGCCATACATTCGCTTTGTCGTTTTCAGGGCGGCGTCTTATTACATTGTCATTTTCAAACCCCATGTTTTTGTAAGTTGAGGTTTTGTTTTCGTGTTCTATAAGCTGACACAATTCTCCTGAAAGAGATTCGTATTTAAGCATATTTTACCTCACAAATCATTTGTTTTTAAGTATTGCTTTTTTCCAGCATCTGTGGCACATTGCAACGTATGAATCGTTACCGCCTATAAGTATCTGTCCGCCCTCGGTAACAACATCACCTGCTTCGTTTATACGGGCATTTACAATTGCTTTTTCGCCGCATGAGCATATTGTCTTTATTTCGGTTATTGAATCCGCAACCTCAAAAAGCCTTCTGCTTCCTTCAAAGAGGTTTGTAAGGAAGTCTGTGCGAAGCCCGAAGCAAAGCACGGGTATGTTAAGCATGTCCACTATGCTTCTGAGCTGATCTATCTGTGCACATGTGAAAAACTGACATTCATCTGCAATTATAACGTGGCAGTCACTGTGCTTTTTAAATTCGTTGAAAATATCGGTATCTTTGGAAATAACAAAGGCATCGGCTGAAAGACCTATCCTTGAACGCACTGTATTTGCGCCGTCACGGTCATCAAGTGATGGTTTGATGAGCCAGACCTTCATGCCTCTTTCTTCATAATTGAATTTTGTTATGAGCGCATTTGCGGTTTTTGACGAACCCATAGCACCGTATTTGAAATATAATTTCGGCATCATTACCTCTTTGATTATTTTTTGTCAAACATCCTATATATTATAACATATCCTAAGGAATATTACAAGATAAAAATTATATTTTTATAATTTAAGGGCGAAAGTATAAAGTATGAAAGGGTTGGCTCATTTAAGGAAATATATGGTAAACTTTGTAGGGACGACCATTGGTCGTCCGCCTCAAAATATATAAATATACTAAAAGCGGGAGTGTGCACCCACCTACAGAATAAATATTCTAAAAAATACATGGGGCGACTTATTTTGGGAGTTATTTCCTTAAATGAGCCGGCCCCTTCAATATAATCAGTACCTTTAGCCTTACTTTAAAAACGGTTGTATCTGCTTGTTTTGCAAGGCAAGAGTCAAGGTTTTTTCAACAAGTGAAAAGTCACATACCAGGGAATAAGGCTTATTTATGCAATCATCCTGTGAAAGCGGAACAAAGAAAATATTTTTTCGGTTATAAAGTTTTCCTATATTTTCTAAGTTAGCGCCAAGTGCATCGTTGCTTGCAAGTGCAATTACAGTTTTGTGTCCGCACCTCAGTACGGCTTTTGTTGCCATGGTAACGGCGGTATCTGTTATTCCGTGTGCGAGCTTTGCAAGCGTATTACCGGTGCACGGACATAAAAGCATGCAGTCAAGCTGTGTTTTAGGGCCAAGAGGCTCTGCATCCTTTACTGTATCGATCGGCGGTCTTGTGCAAAGTTCCGTGATCTTTTTTATAAGCGCTTCGTTTGTTCCGAAGCGCGTGCTTGTGTTTTTTGAAATTTCGCTTATGATGGGATATATATCATAATTTTCCGCAAGTGACTCCATTATTTCCAAAGCATGCGAATGTGTACAGAATGAACCGCATATGCCAAATCCTATCTTGAGTTTGTTTTCCATATCTACCTCTTTCTCAATATGTTAAGTATACCGTCTTTCAAAATTTCCCCTGCTGTCTTTGGGGCACATTTGCCGGGCAGGCTCAGTGCTGATATCGCTTTGAGACCTACTGCCTCGGCATATGTGAAATCTACACCGCCCGGCAGAGAAGCAAGATCGATTATAAGTGTTTTTTTGTTCATTTTATCGATAAGAGAACTTGTGAAAATAACACTCGGCACAGTGTTGAATATTATGTCGAATTTGTATATTTCATGATCTATATTACTGATTTTTATTGCTTTATATCCGTATGCTCGCGCCAAAGACAAAATCTCATCACGTCTTGCACAGACAGTGACATTTGCCCCAAGAGAGCGTAATTTGTGCGCAAGCACACCGCCCACTCTGCCGAATCCGCAAACCGCAACATCTGCACCGTGCAGGGTGAATACCGTTTCTTTCATCGCAATTTCAACGGCGCCCTCTGCTGTCGGAACGGTGTTCAGTATGGCGATATCCTCGCAGTCCATATAATCGACGAGAAAACAGTTCCGTTTTCTTGAAAGAGTACTTATTTTTTCATCGCATTTACCCGCAAAGATCACCGTATCGGACGGGATATTTTCAAAAACCTCGCTTATACAGCTTTTTCGTTTTGAAAAAGGGGCATTTATGTTGACACCGTCTTTTGTGTACGGAAGCGGAAGTATAAGACAGTCAGCACCTGATTTTGCATCTTCAAGCGAAGGACATTTTACTGTATATCCAAGCGGTGATTTAAATGTATCAAATCCGAAAGATGAAACCTCATATCCGTTTTTTCCAAGACTTTCGGCAAGGTATGCAAAACGCTCATCTCCGCCTATGACGGAAAATTTTATATTATTGATATCCATAATAAAACTCCACACATAATGATGCTACATTATATGTGGAGTTTGTTGTTTTGTGAAAGATATCAGAACGGTCTGTTATGTCCGCCTGAGCTCATATTTCCGTTACTTGTTATCAAAGTCGAACCTGTTGTGATGCTTGCGCCGGTTGTGCCGCCTGAATATGTACCGCCTTCGCAGACATTGTTTGTAACAATGCCTCCTGTATAGCTTCCGCCATAGGAAACTTTATATGTGTTTCCGCTTGAAAATTCAGGAGAAGATACAAGAACCAACAGGGAAGAACTGTACGATTTCGGCAATTTAACAGTTATGTCAGCACCGCTTACATTTACATACGTTCCGCTTCCGAATGAGCCGGAGGAAATTGTGTAACCGATAACATACTGACTTGCTTTTGTAGCAGTTTGTGCCATATCCTTGTTACCTATTGCAAGGAAAGTACCGCCTTGTATTTCAAAGTTTGAATCATAGTCTATAATTCCGTTTCCTCCGCTTGTCGGACCGAATACATAGACATTACCGCCGTAAACATACAGATATCCGTTTGCATCAAGCCCGTCTCCTTCTGCATAGACATATGTTTTGGCAGTGCCGTTGAACTTCAGATAGTATGCAGAGGAAGCTTCAAGATCTCCGGCTGCATTGATGCCGTCATCCGAAGAATGAACAACACAGGTTCCGCTGTTGATGTCAATGTAAATTCCTTCAATTCCTTCATATGAATCGTTTACCGTGATGTGAGGTGCGCTGTATGAATCTGTAAGGCTTCCTATTGATACTGAAAGCTCAGCGTGAATACCGTCATCGCTTGTTGTAAGATCCAAAGAACCGTTTGTTATATAAACAGACCCGTCACAGTGTACGTTATCATCAATACCGTTAACGGTTATATCTCCGCCGTTAACATGCAATTCCGTTTCCGCTTTAAGACCTTTTCCGCTGTTGAAAAGTGCATAAAGAGTTGATGAAGATGAAGAACTTCCAGGACGCATATTTCCCATACCGCCTGAATCGCTTGATGTACGGACGTATTCACCGTTTGTATACTTGAATTTTCCCGAAGTGTTGTTCTGATAGAATGCACCGACCCCGGTTATATCTATTGTACCGTCATTTACGGTCAATACTGTGTCGGATTGAATACCGTCACAGGCTGTTTTGATGTTTAATGAGCCGCTGTTGAGGGTAAATGCTCCGTCCGCTTTTATGCCGTCATCCAGACAATTGAGCGTGATGTCGGCATTCGATATCGTCATGTCTGTTCCCGCTTTGATACCCTTTGTCGAATTGCGGTCATAAAGTGAAGTGTAAGAAGAATAAGTCGAATAATTTGTATCGTCGATCTCAATATATGTTGTACCGGAAAGCACATATAGACCGTAATATTCTTCTTCTGCTGTCGGCATGTCCGCTTCCTCAAGCAGTTCATATACCCATGCGGATGATGTGGAGTTTCCGCTGTCTGACTGATAGCCTCCGCTGGTAGTTATATTGTATGTACCTGCAGATATTACAAGGGAAGCTTCTGCCTGTATACCGTCGCCGCCAGCGGATATCGTGTAGTCGCCGCCGTTAAGAATGATATCTGTCTTGCTGTTTTTTATTCCGTCACCTCCGGCGGTAATATTAAATGTTCCGCCGTTTACGGTGAATGATACTCCTTTGCCCTTCGGCTGAATACCGTTTTTGACTGCATTTATAATATATGTACCGCTTTCTATTACAAATGATGATTTTGAAACAGTTATACCTTCAGAGCTGTTACCGTTTATATTCAACTCTCCATCGCCTTCGAGTATCAAAGGAACAGCGGAATAAATGGCA
Organism: Eubacteriales bacterium; assembly: GCA_045124505.1. Classification (GTDB taxonomy): domain Bacteria; phylum Bacillota; class Clostridia; order Oscillospirales; family CAG-272; genus RGIG7213. The sequence goes on along the minus strand of JBGVLZ010000101.1, from coordinate 12,411 downwards.
GATTCAGCTGTATTTGCAGATGTGTCTGAAATATAACTTGTTCCATCAGCCACTTGAAGTGTTACACATTCAGCGGACACAAGATCAAGCGCCGCACCGTCGCCTTTATATGTCATATCTGCATCGGAAAAGACAAGATATACTTCACTTTCGGGCGCATTAACTGTGATACGTGTGTTTTCAGATTTTCCGGTGAAAATATGTGCACCTGCGCTTGTGATATCTATTATTTCGTCAACGTATTCCGAAAGAACATATACGTTTGTAGCGTTTACTGTTATCGGAATGTCTGTGCTGAAATCACCGTATGATACGGTAACGTATGTATCGTTTTCGGAGATACAGTCGCCGTTTTGATAGGTAACTGTGAATCCGTCACAAACGGCATATTTGTCCCCGTTTGAAAATGTTTCCAAAAGTATCATGCCGTTACATGAGAATTTTTGAGAAACGAAATAAGATGTCTTATCAGGCTCTTTTATCATGGAAACACCGACTGATTCAGCGGTTAATTTTTCGGTTATTGCATGCGTGTCATCTGTATCAACGTCACCGTCGCGGTCTACATCGGCAGCATACAGATTTATAGGAGTTTCGGGATCATTAAAATATTTTGTGATACGGACAATATCTTTGCCGTTTACAATGCCGTCACAGTTTACATCGCCCGAGATGATTATAGTTGCTGTCTCTGTAACCGAACCGTTTTCAGTGAGTGACAGCATACTGTCTGTAGTAACATGTGAGTATTTTGAGAAAATTGAAACATTACCCTCAAATAATGTTTCTGCACTTTTTATCGGTGTCATCGTCGGAATACCGTATATAAAAGTGCCCTCCTCAGTGTTCTCGACTGTCACACCGCATCCGTTAACGGGTACAATTGCCGTTTGTGCTGCGGATGTGGGTGCGAATGCAAGGCTCAGTACCGATGCCGCCGCACAGACAGCTGCAGTGAGCCTTTTTGAAATTGCCATAGAAAAAACCTCGCTTTCAAAAATATTACTTGTGAATGTTGATTTATTCACATAAAGCCGTGTATAATACTGTAAATCATATAACATTGTTTTGTGAGTGAAATGTGAAATATCAGTGACGATCAATTGATTTTGTAGAAAATATGGGGAGAAAATTACTAAAATGTTACGTACTAAAGAAAAAAATACAAAAAGACGAGTTGCGTTTTTTCTTTTATTGATATTTTGTCTTTCCGCTGTATCTTGCACAACGGAAAGCCTTGAAACGAAAACACCGATAGTTACACAGGCGCCTACAACAAAAGCGCCTGCTAAAGAAACTGAAGTGCCCGAAACATCAGAATCGGTGCAAAAACCGGAAAAAGAGGGAACAGAAGGCGATTTTTCCTACTGTGTATTTGACGGTATTGCATACATAAGCGCATATACAGGAGAGGAAAAGGAAGTAAATATTCCTTCTGTAATTGCTGAATATACGGTTGAAGGAATTTATAAGGATTCGTTCACAAAGAAAGATATAATATCTGTAACGCTTCCCGAGGGAATAAAATTAATAGGCGGAAATGCGTTTGCATTCTGCAGGTCACTTACGTCTGTAACACTCCCGGAATCGCTTGAAATTATCGATTACTGTGCGTTTGAAGGATGCGATAAGCTTGAAAGCCTTCTTATTCCCGAAAGCGTAACAACACTCGGTGCATGTGCATTTGCTGAATGTGAAAAGCTTGCAACCATCAACCTGCCTGCAAACCTTAAAGAAATACCGTTTGGACTTTTCAAAAAGTGTTCATCACTTTCGGTCATCACTTTGCCCGAAACGGTTGAAAAAATAGGCGCAGATGCGTTTGCTTTTTGTCCTATAACGGAGTTTACAATGCCCGATTCCGTTAAAGAAATAGGCGGAGGAATCTTTTCAAGCTGTCAGAAGCTCCAAAGTGTTACACTTTCTGCAAATATCAAAGCTATAACTGATATGATGTTTTATGAGTGCGAGGTACTTGAAAACATCATCATCCCCGACGGTGTTACGGAAATAGGGGAAAGAGCATTCTTCTCATCCCTTAAATTAAAAGAGCTTGCAATACCCGGCACCGTTACAAAGATCGGCGAAAGTGCATTCTTTAACTGTGCAGATATTAAAACGGTAAATATTCCCGACGGTATAAAAACATTAAATGACAACCTCTTTTATAACTGCCGTTCACTTAACACACTTACAATTCCCAAAAGCGTAACAAGCATCGGACAGGATGTATTTTATGACTCTGCAATGACAACAATAAACTTCCTCGGCACATCGGATGAATGGGAAGCTTGCAAAGGAATGTCCGATTATTCCAAAATAACGGTAAATACAAAGTGATATGTAATAAAAAACTGCACGGAATTGCTCCCGTGCAGTTTTTTTATTGGAATTATAATCAAATATTCTTTGCCAGATAATCGGCAACGTCACCGACTGTTATGAAATTTTTGATATCGTCATCATCGATCTCAATATCATATTTATCTTCACAGTACATAATGAGGTCTGCAAGCTCGATGGAATTAACGCCGAGGTCATTCACAAGCTCTGCATCGGGGGTTATAATTTCAGGGTCAAGCTCCAACTGTTTTATAAGTGTATCCTTAATTTCTTCAAACATAATATCACTCCTTATTATTTAACAAGAAATCTCTTGATCTTTCTCGTGGTTGTTTTTTCGAATTCCGTGCCTCTGATCTCTACATCTCTTATTTGTTTATATACAGGCAGTGTCTTGTTAAGATCGTTTATATCTTTTTTAAGGTCTGCCAGGATATCTTCTGTATTTGCACCTGCGTATATATCAAAGTTGGGATAAATTACTGCTGTTATAACGGTGTTGCCGTCAGTCTGTCTGCCTATGACGACGACCTCGGATATTTTTTCGTTTTTAAGAAGGTGTTCTTCAAGCTCTTCGGGATATACATTTTTGCCGTTGCTTGCAATAATTACGTTTTTCTTTCTTCCCGTTATATATATGAATCCGTCTTCGTCCATATGACCGATGTCGCCTGTTTTGAACCAACCGTCTTCGGTAAATGCTTCTGCGGTCGCTTCATCGTTGTTATAATAACCGATGAATACATTTTTGCCTCTTGCGAGAATTTCGCCGTCATCAGACGGATTTGATGCATCGATCTTTACTTCCATGCCGATTGCGGGAAGACCGACAGAACCGAATTTTCTCCAATGGAAGGGATTTACGGATATAAGCGGAGCACATTCCGTGATTCCGTAACCTTCTGCGATCGTTATTCCGAAATTATCAAAATCCCTGATGTACTGCGGATCAAGCGGAGCACCGCCGCAAACGATCTGCTTTATATTACCGCCGAGGGAATTGAGTATCTCTGCAAAAAACTCACGCCGTCTGTCTATACCGACCTTACGAAGACCGTTGCTGACTTTGATAAGTGCACGTACCTGCTTTTCTTTTCCTTTTTTGCGTATACCGTCCCATATCTTTTTGCATATAGTTTCGACATACAAGGGAACAACTATAAGTGTTGTGGGCTTGAAATCCGCAAAATTGCGAAGAGCATGCTTAACACTGTCATTCATGAATGTTGTGCCGCCGATATTGCACATTGCAAGGTGATTGCATGTCATGGCAAAGGTGTGATGTATGGGAAGCACAGAAACAAAAGTATCATTTTCGTCAACAGCTATCATCTTACAGCACGATATAACAGCACCGATGAGATTTTCTTCTGTGAGCATAACACCCTTGCTTGTACCTGTTGTACCCGACGTAAACAGTATTGCGCAAAGTCTTGCAGGATTGCGTCTGTATGAAATAAAGTCTTTGAAGCCGTCGTTAATGGCACGTGTACCGAGCGCTATAAGATCGTCAAACACCATAACACGGCTGTCAATTGCGATCTTCTGCCTGTCAGGCTCCGGTCCGATGATTATAAAATATTTTACACACTCAAGCTCAGAAAGATACTCCGCAATATGAATGAAGATCTTTTCTGCTATAAATACTGCCTTACATTCAGTCTGCTTTATGAAATTTACCATCTGATCACACGAAAGCTCTTTATCAAGGGGAACTATAACTCCGCCTGCTGTGATCGTGGTAAGATATGCTGTCATCCAGTCGGGATGCTGATCGCCTACAACAGCTACCGTGCTTTTCATAAGTCTGAGTTTAGCATACGCTGTGCCCAAAGCATCAAAGTTACGTTTGTTGTCGTTGTAGGTAAATGTCACTTTCTGACCGTGTTCGAGATGAATGTAAAGCGGTTTATCGCCGTATTTTCCTGCGTTCACGTAAACAAGATCCCGTATACACTGAAGGTCTTGTACGTGATGTGTGGGATAACCTTTTTTCATTAATTCTGTAACCTCGTAGTATTTTTGTATCGCATACTGCAAAACAGCATGCATACTCAATTATGTATTATACCCCATATGTTATGTTTTGTCAAGGAATATTCGTCGAAAAAAAGGTAACAGTAAATAAACTTTGTGATAATTGCACAAAAATTTTTCGAAAATATCAAAAAAATATTTAAAATAGGTATTGCATAATCGGAAAATATGTAGTAAAATAATATAGAATATGATATTATAACATTTGGTTCTTAATCGCGAACCGAAAGAAAAGGATGTGATAACTTAATGGCAGTTTACTACAAGCGCTTCGTTAATGAAACGTTTGACGAAAACGGCATTCTTTCCGAATATTCTGTAAAAGACGACGTGCCTTTCAATTTCGGATATGATTTTGTAGACGTTGTTGCACAGACGGAGCCTGACAGGCTTGCTGTATTATACGTTAACGATAAAGGATTTGAAAAGCATATTACATATGGTGAATGGAAAAGCGAAAGCGATAAACTTGCTGCATATCTTCTTTCAAAGGGGATAAAAAAAGGCGACGCTGTTATGCTCGTTCTGAAAAGAAACTTCGAATTTTGGTACAGCTATGTTGCGCTTCATAAAATAGGCGCTATATGTATTCCCGCGACGTACCAGTTGCAGGAAAAGGATTATGTTTACCGTTTCGGTGCGGCAAGCGTCAAGGCGATAATTGCAAATTCTGATCCTCAGGTCATTGAACATATTGAATCGGCAATAGAAAAAACGGGAAATCTCGATCTTAAGATAATGACGAGATGCGATAATCCGCAGGGTGACTGGATAAGCTTTGACGAAGCGATGAAGTCAGCCCCCGAATTTGTCAAACCAAGCGATGATGAGCTTCCCAAAAACGATGACACGATGCTCATATTCTTTACATCGGGTACATCGGGAATGCCTAAGATGGCAGCGCACAACTATGCTTATCCGCTTGCACATATATTTACAGGTGTTTACTGGCACAGAGTGCTTGACGGCGGTCTTCATATTACCGTTGCAGACACCGGCTGGGCGAAAACAGCTTGGGGCAAGATGTACGGACAGCATATGGGCGGTTCTGCTCAGCTTGTATATGACCATGAAAAATTCAATGCCGCAGATATGCTTGATATAATCACAAAATACAAGGTAACAAGCTTCTGCGCGCCTCCCACGATATACAGATTCTTCATAAAGGAAGATCTTACCAAGTACGATTTTTCTTCCATAAAGAATGCAAATATCGCAGGTGAAGCGCTTAACCCCGAGGTCTTCAACAAATTCAAGCAGCTTACGGGACTTTCACTTATGGAGGGCTTCGGACAGAGTGAGTCATCCGTTATCGTTTGCACACCGTATTATGCGGAGCCGAAGCCCGGTTCAATGGGACTTCCCGTGCCTTACCTTGATGTTGACATCGTAAGAGATGACGGCACAAGTGTAAACCCCGGTGAAAACGGTGAGATCGTTGTCAAAAAACGTGACGGAAAGCATCCCACGGGTATTCTTAAGGAATATTACAGAAACCCCGAGGCGACGGAGAAGGTATGGGAAGGCGGTTACTACCATACAGGTGACATCGCATGGCGCGATGAAGACGGATATTATTGGTACGTAGGACGTAAAGACGATGTTATCAAATCCTCCGGTTACCGTATAGGACCGTTTGAGGTTGAAAGCGTTATTATGGAGCATCCGTCGGTACTTGAATGTGCGGTAACAGGTGTTCCTCACGAGGTCAGAGGTCAGGTTGTAAAAGCGACTATAGTTTTAACTAAGGGCTATACACCGTCGGAAGAACTTAAAAAGGAAATTCAGGAATACGTTAAAACTCATACAGCGCCGTATAAATATCCCAGAATCGTTGAGTTTGTTGATGAGCTTCCCAAAACTTCAAGCGGAAAAATACGCCGTATTGATATAAGAAATGCAGACCTTTCAAAAAATGAAAACTGATCTGCGCACTTTACAAAATAGGTAATAAGTAATAAATTACATAAATTATATTTTAAGGAGTATGTAACTATGAAAACAAAAGCAGTACGCCTTTACGGCAAAAACGATCTTCGCCTCGAAGAATTCGAACTTCCCGAAATTAAGGATGATGAGATACTTGCTCACGTAATTTCAGACAGTATCTGTATGTCCACACACAAAGCGGCTCTTCAGGGTAATGAACACAAGAGAGTTCCCGCTGACATCGCTGAAAATCCTGTTATCACAGGTCACGAATTCTGCGGTATCATCGAAAAAGTAGGTAAGAAGTGGCAGGATCAGTTCAAGCCCGGCGATAAGTTCGTTGTTCAGGCGGCTCTTAACTATAAGGGTACACTCGATGCTCCCGGTTATTCTTTCCCCTACATGGGCGGTGATGCTACATACATCATTCTTGACAACTGCGTTATGGAAATGAACTGCTTGCTTCCTTACGGCGGCGAAGCATTCTACTACGGCTCACTTGCTGAACCTATGTCCTGTATCGTAGGCGGTTACCACGCTAACTACCACACAAAGGGCGGCAGCTACGTTCACTCCATGGGTATTGCTGAAGGCGGTTGCACAGCAATTCTTGCAGGTGCAGGTCCTATGGGTCTCGGTGCTATCGACTACGCTATCCACTGCGACAGAAAGCCTTCGCTTCTCGTTGTTACAGATATCGACGATGCTCGTCTTGAAAGAGCAGCACAGGTTATTACAGTCGAAGAAGCTGCAAAGAACGGCGTTAAGCTTATGTATGTAAACACAGCAAAGCTCGAAGATGCTGTTACTTACCTCAGAGATCTTACAGACGGTAAGGGTTATAACGATGTATTCGTTTACGCTCCTGTAAGACCCGTTGTTGAACAGGCTGACAGAATCCTTTCACATGACGGCTGTCTCAACTTCTTCGCAGGTCCTACAAACACAGCATTCTCCGCTGAATTCAACTTCTATGATGTTCACTATGCAGCTCACCACGTTGTTGGTACAAGCGGCGGTAACACAGATGACATGAGAGAAGCACTTGCAATGATGCAGGACGGCAGACTCAATCCTTCCGCTATGATCACACACTTCGGCGGTCTTAACGCTGTTATCGATACAACTCTTAACCTCCCCAAGATTCCCGGCGGTAAGAAGCTTATCTATACAAACATCGAATTCCCCTTGACAGCTATCGCAGATCTTGAAGAAAAGGGTAAGGAATGCCCCATCTGTGCAGAGCTTGACAAGATCGTAAAGGCAAACAACAACCTCTGGTGCGCAGAAGCTGAAAAATATCTTCTTGCAAACGCAGGCAAATAATTGTTGAAAGGATAATTAAAATGCTTACAGAAGGACTTAACAACCTTGTTGCTATGTCCCACAAGTACGGCTCGGATCCCGCATTCGTACTTGCAGGCGGCGGCAACACTTCATTTAAAACAGATGACGAGCTTTATATCAAGGGCTCAGGTTCATCACTTGCAACGATCAAGGCAGAGCAGTTCGTAAAAATGAACAGAGCAGCACTTGATGCAATGCTTGAAAAGAAATATTCCGACGATGAGGCTACAAGAGAAGCTGAAGTTCTTGAAGACATGATGGATGCACGCTGCAAGGGCGAATACGCAAAGCGCCCCAGCGTTGAAACACCCCTTCACAACCTCTTCACACAGAAATACGTGCTTCACGTTCACCCCGCAATGGTAAACGGTATTACTTGCTCCAAGCAGGGCAAGGCTATCGTTAAGGAGCTTTTCCCCGAAGCGGTATGGGTTCCTTCCTCACGTCCCGGTTACATTCTTGCCGCTTACTGCAAGAAGGCAATAGATAAGTATAAGAAAGCAAACGGCAAATGCCCCGATGTGCTTTTCCTTGAAAATCACGGCATTTTCTATGCAGCTGATACGCTCGAAGGCATCGATGCTATCGTATCCGATGTTATGGCTAAGATCGAAGCTAAGATCGTAAGAAAGCCCGACTTCTCTGAAGTTGAATTCGACAAGAAGCTCGCTGCACAGATCGCTCCTGCTATCAGAATGCTTTACTCCGATGAAATGACAACAGTCACTTTCACGGCTAACAAAGAAATTCTTAACTTTGCACAGGATGCAAAAGCATTTGCTCCTTTGGCAAAGAGCTATTCCCCTGACCATATCGTATACTGCAAGGCTTACCCCCTCTTTGTAAAGCAGGGCAAGACTGTAGAAGATACGTACAAGGCAATTGAAAAGGGAATTGCAGATTCCAAGGCTAAGTACGGATACGCTCCCAAGATCGTTTTCGTACAGAACCTCGGTATGTTCAGCATCGGCACAACAAAGAAGAATGCCGATACAACTGCTGAAGTATTCACAGATATGATGAAGATCGCTGTATACGCTGAGTCCTTCGGCGGATACAAGGCGCTTTCTACAGAGCTTATTGACTTCATCACAAACTGGGAAGTTGAATCCTACCGTTCAAAGGTATCAATGGCAGGCGCCGCTACAAAGAGACTTGCTGAAAAGATCGCAATCGTTACAGGCTCCGCACAGGGCTTCGGCAAGGGTATTGCCGATGCTATGGTTGCAGAAGGCGCATACGTTGTTATCGCTGATATGAACTATGACGGTGCTAAGGCTTGCGCTGATGAGCTTTGCGCTAAATACGGTGCAGGCAAGGCTATTCCGCTTGCGGCAAACGTTGCTGATGAAGAAAGCGTTGAAAATCTTGTAAATGACACAGTCATCACATACGGCGGTCTTGACATTTTCGTTGCAAACGCAGGTATTGCTATTGCAGGTAATGTTGAAGAAATGCAGAAGAAGACATTTGAACTCGTAACATCTGTAAACTATACAGGTTACTTCCTCTGCACAAAGTACGCAAGCCGTCCCATGAAGATCCAGAACAAGTTTGCTCCTAACTATATGATGGATATCATCACAGTAAACTCCAAGTCAGGTCTTGCAGGCTCAAACAAGAACTTTGCATATGCAGGCTCCAAGTTTGGCGGTATCGGTCTTACACAGAGCTTTGCGCTTGAGCTTGTTGATTACAACATCAAGGTAAATGCTGTTTGTCCCGGTAACTACCTCGACGGTCCTCTGTGGAGCGACCCCGTTAAGGGCTTGTTCGTACAGTACCTCAAGGCAGGTAAGGTACCCGGTGCAAAGACAGTTGATGATGTAAGAAAGTCATATGAAAGCAAAACTCCTATTCATAGAGGATGCTTGCCGATAGACGTTGCAAGAGCAATCTTCTACATCGTTGAACAGGATTATGAAACAGGCCAGGCTGTTCCCGTAACAGGCGGTCAGGAAATGCTTAACTAAGGGTGCAAAATGGATACACAGAAGCTTATTGAACAACTTAACGATAATGATATGCAAGTGCGTTTAAACGCACTTGCAGAAATCAAAAAGCTGACGGACGAAGGAGTTCTTCCCGCTGTTTCCGATACGCTTTATGTAAATAACCATATCCATACAACATACTCATTTTCTCCCTATTCTCCCACAAAAGCTCTCTACATGGCTTGGCAGGCAGGTCTTAAGACTGCGGGAATCATGGACCATGATTCTGTTTCGGGTATCAAGGAATTTATTGAAGCCGGTAAAATTATCGGTATGCCCGTTACATGCGGTTTTGAGTGCAGAGTAGGCATGAAAAATACACGTCTTAACGGCAAGAAGATCAACAACCCCGACCAGGAGTCTGTTGCTTATGTTGCTATTCACGGTATTCCTCACCAGTATGTGGATATGCTTGATGAATTTTTGGCTCCTTACCGTGCGAAGAGAAATGAAAGAAACAAGAAAATGTGTGCAAACATCACAAAGCTTGTTGAACCCTACGGTCTTTCTCTCGACTTTGAAAAGGATGTAATGCCTCTTTCCAAGTGTAACGAGGGTGGCTCTATCACAGAACGCCACGTTCTTTACGGTTTGGCAAAGAAGGTAACGGAAAAATACAAGACACCTGCAGAAGTTGTTGATTTCTTCAAGAACGAAATGAAGATAGAGATCTCTCCCAAGGTTGAGGCGCAGATACTTAACGGTGATAAGACACCTGATTTCTATGAGTATGATATACTCGGCGCTCTTAAGAGTAATATGGTTGAAAAGATCTATATTGACGCTGATGAGGAATGTCCCGATGTTCGTGAATATATCGCTTTGGCAAAGAAGTGCCACGGTATTTCCGCATATGCATACCTCGGTGACGTTGGCGACTCTGTAACGGGCGACAAAAAGGCACAGAAATTTGAAGACGATTACCTCGACCTTTTGTTCGAGGAGCTTGTTGACCTCGGTTTCGATGCCGTTACATATATGCCCACAAGAAACACAGAAGCACAGCTTCGCCGTGTTATGGGCCTTTGCGACAAATACAATCTGTTCCAGATAAGCGGTGTTGATATCAACTCACCCCGTCAGGAATTTATTTGCCGTGAGCTTGATAATCCCCTTTATTCACATCTCGTAGATGCTACATATGCTTTGATCGGTGCTGAAAATGCTGCAACAGTAAATGAAGGCGAATCTATGTTCTGTGATGCAATAAAGGCGAAATATCCCGACGTTCACGACAGAATAGAGTATTTTAAGAATAAAGTTTAATGAAATTTCCGTCGCCTTTTGGCGACGGAAATTTTACGATGTTTGAAAGTTTCACGAAAGGAAAACAAAATGCGCCACTTAATAGATATAAAAGATCTGTCAGTTGACGAGATAGACGAGCTTATTGAACGTGCAGAAGATATAATTGAAAATCCCGCAAAATATTCCGAGGTGTGCCGAGGTAAAAAGCTTGCGACACTGTTTTTTGAGCCGTCAACAAGAACACGTCTTTCATTTGAAGCAGCTATGATGGAGCTTGGCGGAAACGTCCTCGGTTTTTCATCTGCTGATACAAGCTCTGCTTCCAAGGGCGAAAGCGTTTCCGACACAACGAGAGTTGTGGGCGGATATGCCGATATTATAGCTATGCGTCACCCCAAGGAGGGTGCGCCTCTTGCGGCTTCCATGAAATCATATGTGCCTATCATAAATGCGGGCGACGGAGGTCACAATCACCCTACACAGACACTTACAGACCTTTTGACTATAAAGAGAAAAAAGGGAAGGCTGAATAATTTCACGATCGGCTTCTGCGGTGACTTAAAATTCGGCAGAACTGTACATTCGCTTATATCGGCACTCAGCAGATATAAGAATATAAATTACGTGTTTATAAGCCCCCCGGAACTTAAGCTTCCGGAATACATAAAGACAGATATTCTTGATGCCTGCGGACTTAAATATACTGAAATGGAAAGAATGGATGAGATACTTCCTACCCTTGACATTCTTTATATGACGAGAGTTCAGAAGGAAAGATTCTTCAATGAAGCTGATTATATACGTCTTAAGGATACATATATATTCAATCAGCAGAAGCTTGCGATTTCAAAGCCCGATCTTTCCATTCTTCATCCACTCCCCAGAGTAAATGAGATCGCACCGTCTATAGATGACGATCCCCGTGCGTGTTATTTTGAACAGGCAAGGAACGGTAAATACATAAGAATGGCGCTTATTATGAAGCTTTTGGAGGTGTCCGTATGAATATAGATTCCATAAACAACGGCTATGTTATTGACCATATAAAGGCGGGAAATGCAATACAGATATATAACTATCTTAAGCTTGACAGACAGGATTGCTGTGTTGCGATGATCCGTAATGTAAAAAGTAAAAAAATGGGCAAAAAAGATATAATCAAGATAGATTCACTTTTTGATATTGACCTTGATGTGCTCGGCTACATCGATCCCGATATTACGGTAAACGTGATAAAAGACGGTGTTGTTGTTGAGAAAAAGAATCTCAAGCTTCCCTCAACACTTACAAATATTCTACGCTGTAAAAATCCCCGTTGCATAACAAATGCCGAAAACGATCTTGATCATATATTTAAGCTCACAGACAGTAATCGAAGAACATACAGATGCATATACTGTGAAATGCAGGCAAAGCCCCTGAAAGTTTGATAAATTTGGGAGTTTATTATGGCAAAAGTCACTTGGAAAGGCTCAACACTCTTAGCACCTGTACCGCCTGTTATGGTCAGCTG
>JBGVLZ010000100.1:0-40192 GCA_045124505.1 Eubacteriales bacterium | reverse complement strand
TATTGCTTCAAAGTTCAAAGGAAGCAGCAAAAATAACAGCTGAATACACACAGCAACCATAAAATAAACTGAATATTTATTATATAGATGAACCCTTTAATAGGATACTTATAGTTCGATTATGGGTGCTGTAATAATATATGATAATTTAGACATAATCAAAACACAGCAATACTTCGGAACTCCGCGGCGCTATATTTTGCACTGACAAATTCCAATTAAATAAGTTAACAAATAGATATTTGCACATTCGCAACTGAAAGTTGCGTGATAGTTGGTGGAAGCAACTGCCTTGATGTGATATAATTTCTCTATCAAAACAAAGGAGATAAGAGATATGAGGGTTAGCGATTTTATATTAGCTATACTCGCAGGAGTAATATTTATAGCGATATCATTAATTCTTTTAGGTGTTACAGTATATCTTATTATATTGATCATAAAAGCATTAAGAAAATATATAAGTTCTTCTGATGTAAGAAAAGAAAAAGAAGAAACAAAAAAGACTTTGGGGGAAGTACTGAGAAACTGCAGAACTGAATGTGGAATGACACAGGAATTCGTCGCCGAGAGTCTCGGTGTCAGCAGACAGGCAGTTTCAAAATGGGAAAACGGCACGTCAGACCCAAGTACGTCAAATTTAATTGCACTGGCAAAATTATACGGAATTTCAACCGATGAAATATTGAGCAAGGTAAATTGATAAAGACCAACAAAACTTTTAAACGCTTGTTTTTTATAACAATTTTCTAAATTATAAGTGCTGCAGATTAAAAAAAAAGCATACTTATGATACACCGGATATATAAAAACAATTCGGTAAAACCGAATTTGACAAGGAGATTATTATGGAATTAGATGTATTGATACCTCTTATATTTGCGGGAGTGTTTCTGATAATAGATATTGCAATGTTTATCAGAATGATATATCTGCTAAAGAAACTCAAGGATGACACTGTAGAAAACTTAGGAAACAAATTAAATCCTTACATATATGCAGCAGGAATTGTCAGTGTATTAATGTCAATTTGTATGATTATAGTTACAGTTATGAAATAACCAACGAATTTCAACTTGTTGGACAGTTAAGGAGCAGAGGCTTAGACCCCTGCTCCTTATTTTGCTGTATTAAATTATTTACCGAAGTATCTTTCAAGAAGACCTGCAAATGCTTTGCCGTGTCTTGCTTCATCTCTTGCCATTTCGTGAACTGTGTCGTGGATAGCATCGAGGTTGAGCTCTTTTGCTTTCTTTGCAAGCTCAAACTTACCGAGTGTTGCGCCGTTTTCAGCTGCTACACGCATTTCAAGGTTCTTCTTTGTGGAATCTGTAAGCTCTTCGCCGAGAAGCTCAGCAAACTTTGCAGCATGCTCTGCTTCTTCGTAAGCTGCCTTTTCCCAATACAAAGCGATTTCGGGATAGCCTTCTCTTGCGGCAACACGTGCCATTGCGAGGTACATACCAACCTCTGAGCATTCGCCCATAAAGTTAGCACGGAGTCCGTCCTTGATGTCTTCGGGAACGTCTTTTGCGATACCTACAATGTGCTCTGCAGCCCATGTAAGCTTATTTTCAACAACTTCTTCAAAACGGTCGTCACCCTTTACCTTGCATCTGGGGCACTGTTCGGGAATACCGTCTGACATAATGATCTCACCGCATACTTTGCATCTGTACTGTTTCATAATTTTTTCCTCCAAAAAATCAATTATTAATTATTTTTATTAACTCTTCTGTCGGGATATTCGCATCCACCATCATTTTTATTGTAAGGCGTGAAAGTCTTTCTTTTATTATTCTGTTCACGCTCGCAAAAACGTTATGGTATCTGCACCTGCTTTTATCGGGATTATTCAGGCAATCGTGCGTGGATAAAAGGCATTTTGAAATTGCTATTTCTCCGTCAACCGCTTCGATTATGTCAATCACCGTTAACTCTTCGGGGGTTTTCAAAAGCTCATACCCGCCGTTGACACCGCGCTTAGAACGAACTATTCCCTCACTTGTCAGCTTGCGAAGTATTTTCATCGCAAATCCTTGAGGAACTTTAACGCTCTCTGCCATTTCATGTGTCCCAAGCAGTCCCTTCTGAGCCAAAAGACTAACGATTCTTATTGCATAATCTGCTTCCTGCGTTATCCTCATACAGCCTCCCTTTAAATCTATACCTTTTTGGTACGGTTTTATTATACACGAAGAATATCGATTTGTCAATACCTTTTTTTCATTTTTTTCGATTTTTTTTAGAAAAAAATAAGGCTGTGATACCTCACAACCTTATTTTATTTTACTGTATTTCCACCATTACACGCTTTTTGTCGGCGTTACCTGATGATTTCATGATCGCGCGAATTGCCTTTGCGATCTTTCCCTGCTTTCCGATAACCTTACCCATATCGCTTTGAGCAACGGAAAGAACGAGAAGAACCGTGTCTTCCGTAACCGTTTCAGTAACAACTACTTCATCGGGAAATTCAACAAGGGCTTTGGCGATATCCGTCAAAACTTGCTTTTGTGATATCATTATGATTTCCTTCCAAAATGAAGCCCACCGAAATTACGGGCTTAAAAAATTATTACGAATTATTCGGTGATACCGGATTTCTTAAGAAGGCTCTTAACAGTTTCTGTAGGCTGTGCACCGTTTTTGATCCACTTCTTTGCAGCTTCTGCATCGATTTCGATCTTTGCGGGCTCGCAAAGCGGATCGTATGTGCCGATCTCTTCGATAAATCTGCCGTTACGGGGTGATCTGGAATCTGCAACGATTACACGATAGTAAGGAGCTTTCTTAGCACCTATTCTTCTGAGTCTGATTTTTACTGCCATTTTAATTAACCTGACCTTTCGTCTTTTATAATAAAATATTTATATAATTTCCGTTTGGAATATTATACTTGATTAGTGTTTTTTGCGACGTCCGAAGCCGAAACGCTTTCCGCCGCCTTTTGTTAACTGCTTCATCATTTTTTGCGACTGCTCAAACTGCTTGAGCAAGCGGTTGACGTCCTCGACCTTCATTCCGCATCCGTCTGCAATTCTCTTTTTTCTCGATGCGTTGATTATCTGGGGCTTCAAACGCTCCTGCGGTGTCATTGAAAGTATTATCGCTTCCACTCTGTCTATCTGCTTATCGTCTATCTGCGCATCTGCGAGAGCTGCAGTATTAACACCGGGCATCATGCCGAGGATATCCTTGATAGATCCCATATTACGCACCTGATCCATCTGGTCGAGGAAGTCAACGAGCGTAAATGTGGAATCACGCATTTTCTTTTCAAGCTCTTCAGCTTTTTTATCATCGAATGACTGCTGTGCTTTTTCGATAAGAGTAAGCATATCACCCATACCGAGAATACGTGATGCCATTCTGTCGGGGTGGAACGGCTCAAGTGCATCGAGCTTTTCACCCGTACCGATAAACTTTATAGGTTTACCTGTTACGTATCTTACGGAAAGTGCCGCACCGCCTCTTGTATCACCGTCAAGCTTTGTAAGTACGACGCCCGAGATATCAAGCATGTCATTAAATGTTTTTGATACGTTTACCGCATCCTGACCGAGCATAGCATCTATTGTAAGAAGAATTTCAGAAGGCTCAGTTTCAGCCTTTATATCCTGAAGCTCCTTCATCAATGCTTCATCAATATGAAGACGGCCCGCTGTATCGATAAATACCATATCGTTGCCGTATTTTTTTGCATGGGCAATACCTGCCTTTGCAATCTCAACGGGATCGGTACATCCCTCCATCGCAAACACGGGGACATCGACCTGTGAGCCAACGACCTGAAGCTGTTTCACAGCCGCAGGACGGTAAACGTCGCAAGCAACGAGCAACGGTCTTTTTTCGAATTTTGTTTTGAAATAACTTGCAAGCTTTCCGCAGTGTGTTGTTTTACCTGCACCCTGCAGACCGACCATCATTATGACTGTTGGAGGACGTGAAGAAAATCTTACCCTTTCCTCCTGTCCGCCCATAAGCTTTACAAGCTCTTCATTTACTATTTTTACTATCTGCTGTGACGGAACAAGACTTTCGAGTACATCCTGACCTACAGCACGCTCACTTACTATCTTCACAAAGTCCTTAACGACCTTGAAGTTTACATCCGCTTCGAGAAGTGCGAGCTTTATTTCCCGCATTCCCTCTTTGATGTCGTCTTCAGTAAGCTTACCTTTGTTTTTAAATTTTGAAAACGCACGTCCGAGCTTGTCGGACAGCGAAGAAAACATCGCCATATATAATCTCCGTTTACTCCTGATGAGAAAGAATTATCTTTGCTTTTTGTATTATTTTTTCCATTTCTTCACTGTATTCGGGTATTTTACCCTTCAATGTGTGAAGCATTTTCTGTATTTCCTCAACGTCGCTTTGCATCTTTGAAAAACGAAGTGCTAAACCTAACTTTTCTTCATAATTCAGAAGTGCTTCTTCCGAGCGTTTTATGCTGTCGCGGACCCCTTGTCTTGTTATCCCTGCATTTTCCGCAATTTCCGCAAGAGAAAAATCCTCATTGTAATAAAGCGTCATATATTCACGTGAGGACGGGGTAAGCAAGTCACCGTAAAAGTCCAACAAAAGGCTTATATTTAAATCTTTCATTTTCCACCAACGTGTGTAAAGTAAATTGCTTTACATATATTATCACAAGTGTACCGTTTTGTCAATACTTATATTCACTTAAAGCGGTGTTTTTTTTAAATTTTTTGTGAACTTGCATATTCTTATATAATCAGCTCCGCCCTCCTCGGATATTTTCAAACCCATTTAAGCTGATTTTGTCCGGGGGCGCCACAATTCACGAATGTGAATTCAGCGGATGCGCAGGATATACATATTGGTGTTTATACATCTTAATTTGCGCATCGCCGGTTTCGCGAATGCGAAACGTGGCGCCCCCTGAAAGATATATCCCATTTTGATAAACCTCATACGGATAGTGAATATAAAAAGATCGGATCAATTGAACCGATCTTTTTACTGTACGTATATAATTAGACGAGAAGATTTTTTTCCGTTTCGGGATCGAAGAAGTGCATGACTTTGCTTTCAAACGTAACGTAGATCATAGCACCGTAAACGAGCGACTTGCGCTGTTCGTCGGAAAGTGTGATCGTGGGAATACGCACGATGAGTCTGTCGCCGTTTGCCTCTTCAACGTGGAGATGAAGCTCACTACCCATCATTTCATTTACCCTTATGGAGCAAGGAATAGCCTCGGAAGCATTCTTATCAGCTATAACAAAGTGCTCAGGACGGACACCGAGGATTATCTCCCTTGATCCAATTCCTTTAGCCTTCAGCATTTCTGCCTTTGCACCGCTTATCTCTATTTTTGCACCGTAGGGTGTTACATAGTACTTACCGTTTTCCGAAATGAGGTTTGTTTTGAACGTATTCATCTTCGGTGCGCCGATAAATTCCGCAACAAAGAGATTATCGGGCATATCAAACACCTCTGTGGGTGTACCGACCTGCTGAATAAATCCATCTTTCATGATTACGATTCGGTCACCGAGAGTCATAGCCTCTGTCTGGTCATGTGTAACGTAAATGAATGTTGTATCAATCTTCTGACGGAGAAGAATTATTTCTGCTCTCATCTGGTTACGAAGCTTTGCATCGAGGTTTGACAGCGGCTCGTCCATAAGGAAGACCTTACTGTCACGAACCATCGCACGGCCTATTGCAACACGCTGACGCTGACCTCCTGAAAGTGCGCGGGGCTTTCTTGTAAGGTAATCTGTAATACCGAGAATCTCAGCTGCAGCAGTTACCTTTTCGTATACGACGTCCTGCGGAACTTTTTTAAGTCTGAGACTGAATGCCATATTTTCAAAAACCGTAAGATGTGGGTAAAGCGCATAGTTCTGGAATACCATCGCAATATCACGGTCACGGGGCTGAAGGTCATTGACAACAACGCCGTCAATTTCAACAGTACCGCCCGAAATATCCTCAAGACCCGCTATCATACGGAGCGTTGTTGACTTACCGCATCCCGAAGGACCTACAAAAACTATAAACTCTTTATCCGCAATATCAAGATTGAAATTATCAACGGCAACAGTATCCTTGCCGTATACTTTCTTTACATTAGTTAATTTAACCGTAGCCATATTATTTCTCCTTTATCCTTTAACAGCTCCGCCCGTAACGCCTTCAACATAATACTTCTGAAGCATAAGGAAGACAAGTGTAACGGGGATAGCAACTATAACACCTGCGGCGCAGAACATAGTATAGTTTGTATTTACATTGGTTTTTGAAAGCCACTCAAACATACCGACTGCAACGCTCATACCTGCGCTGTTTTCATGAATGAGATAGCTTGCGAGCATAAAGTCGCCCCAAGGAGCCATAAAGCCCATGAGAATTGTGTAAATAACTATCGGCTTTGACAGAGGCATAATGACCTTGTAAAAGACCTGGAATCGTGTTGCGCCGTCCACTCTTGCCGCTTCGTCCAAGCTTTTCGGTATCGTATCAAAGAAGCCCTTCGACACGTAATAGCCCATACCGCTGCTTGCACAGTAGACAATAATAAGACCTACGGGTGCCATATTCATTGTAAGACCGAGATCCGCAAAGACCTTGTATATGAGGATCATCGTGAGAAATCCGGGGAACATTCCTAAAATGAGCATCAGATTCATAAGTGCTTTTCTGCCCTTGAATCTGAGTCGGGATAAAACGTAACTCATCGAAAGGATGAAGAATGTCTGCAAAACAGCAGTTGCAACACCCATTATTCCCGTGTTTCTGAACCATACAAGAAAGTCTGTTTCGTTAAAAAGTCTTATATAGTTATCGAGTCCGAACTGCTTCGGCCACATATAGCTGACCTGACCTGCATATTCCACCCTGAATGATTCAAGAACTATACCGAAGAACGGGAACATCCAGATAACAGTCATAAGAACGAGAAGTATATAAACTACTGTATTTCCGAGTCTTCTGCTTGCCTTTGCGCCAAGCCGTCTTTTTTGAATAGTTTTATTGTCTTTGTTATTCATTACTTGTAATCCTCCTCATTTCTTGTTGACGGAATTACATTGTAAACTATCAGCGACAGCACCGCGACGACAACGAACACCAAAATACCAATAATAGATGCCATATAATACTTACTGTCAGAGCTGTTAAGTGTCATCTTATAAAGCCAAGTTATAAGAAGGTCTGTGTAGCATACGGAAACGCCGCCGGGGGTTCCAAGCTCTGTATTGATAAGCTGGTTGTTTTGTGTAAGCAGATAGATTACGTTGAAGTTATTAAGGTTACCGACAAAGCTTGTCAAAAGATACGGACCCATAACGAACATCATATAAGGAAGTGTTATCTTTGAATACTGCTGCCATACGCTTGCACCGTCAATACGTGACGATTCATAAAGGTCCTGCGGGATATTCATAAGAATACCCGTTGCCATAAGCATAATATAAGGTATACCTACCCAGATATTCAAAACGATAAGCAATATTTTTGATGATACGGGGTTCTGCCAAAGTGACATTTGGTTTGCCGCCACCATACTATCGGGAAGCCAATTCCACTCAACAAGCAATTTTCCGATAATTCCGGTTGCGTCAAACAGCTTTGCAACGTAAAGGAGCGAAACAAACTGCGGAATAGCAATAGTCATAACGAGTATGGTACGCCAGAACTTCTTTATTTTAATTCCCTTTTTGTTTATCATAATAGCGACAAACATACCGAGGAAGTAGTTTGTAAACGTAGCAAAGAATGCCCACATAAGCGTCCATGCAAGTATTTCGCCGAAAGCAACGCCGAGACCGCCGGCACTAAAGTCAAGCAACTCATTGAAATGGTCAAATCCCATCCAAGAGAACAGATTGGAAAATCCGTCGTGCGCTGCATCGTAACTTGTAAATGCGATAAGCACCATATAAATTATAGGTAATACTGTGAATGCCATAATACCGCCGACAGGAATAGCAAGAAGCGTCTTGTGGAACTGATCATCAAGTAATGATTTAAGGTCATCTTTACCGCTTTTAACCTTTTTGCCCTTTGCGGTAATATTCATACATATACGGCACTGTCTTATTTGCATACGCCATGTGCAAATAAAAGCGACGATAAATATAACAGTCAAAAGACCGTATAAGAGCACCTTAACAGAATCATCTCCGGGTACCCATACGTCCGTGTCATATATCATATCATATTCAAATTTACCCTGAACAGTACCGACGGTTGCACCCTTTTGGAACCAGTTTACCTTTGAAAGCCAATAAATACCGCCGCTGGGAACAAACATATATCCGATAAAAACTACCTCGAACAAGAGAAACAAAAGCCCTCTTAATATCTGTCCGTAGTAGAAATTTCCAAAGCCAAAAATAAGAAATGACAGCTTTACCGCCCAATTACCCTTTGTAAACGTGGTAAAGATATCAACTGCTTCATCTTTCACGGCCAAGCCGCAATTCTTAAAAAAGTTAAGTATAGTTATTCCAAGCTTTTTCAAGAACGACGGAACAGAGCAGAAAAACAGCTTCAGTTTATACCAAAAAGCGGAAGCTTTATTCAGTTTTAAATAATCTAAATCGTTTAATCTTTTCATATTCAGAATATAAAGCGAATTTATACTACTCCTTATAAAAATAAAAAAGCATTGTTAGCAGGCGCCAAAGACACTGTTTGTTCTTTTACACCGGCTAACAATGCCTTTTTTTGTCTTTGCCAAGGGCATAAGCCCTTGGCAAAGATTTTGAAAATACGGTTATAATTATTCAGCGGCAACCAATGTGATCTCAGCTGTTGTATCTTCGTTAATAACAAGCTTAATGTAGTAGCTGCCGGCAGTTTCTACCTTGAAGTTAGGCTTGTCGGAAAGCGGAATGCTTGTATCTGCATTTGCTGCATTGTCGCCGTATGCAGTCTTCCAGTCCATACCGAGACGAACCTTGAATTCACCGCCTGCTTCGATTGCAAGAGCTTCTTCAGATGTCCAAGTACCTGCGGGATCTTCCTTCATCTTGAAGTCTGTATCCCAGTTTGTACCGTTAACAGCACCGATTACAGTAAAGGATGTTCTCTGTTCGGGTGTGAGCTCGATGAACTTCTTAACTGCTGCTGCGTAATCGTCAAGACCCTTCTGGAGACCTGCATCATCTTCTGCGGACTTAGCAACTGCGCCGAGAAGCTTAGCTGTATCCCAGAACACACCTGCGATCTGACCCTGGGGAATACCGTGTTCGCCCTGCTTAGCAAGAGCTGCGAGGGAAACGTTCTGCTGAACTGCTTCAGATGCCTGAGCTTCCTTGTTGGAAGGACCCCACTGGTAAGCGTTGAATCTTTCGAGCTGGCAGTCCTTGTTTGTAAGGAACTGTGCGAGCTGTGAAAGAACGGCGCCTCTCTTAGCATCGTCCTGGGGCTTAACGCCCATAAGCTTGTTACCTGTGTAGGAACCGAGGTGGTAGGAAGTACCGTCTACTTCAAAGGAAGGAAGGTCTGTAGCTGCAAGGTTTTCACCGAAGTGAGCTACTGCCGCTTCAGCATTCCAAGTACCTGTAACGATTACGCCTGCATCTGTAAAGATATCAGAATTGCCATCGTATGCAGGTGACTTAGCAAGCTTCTGCATACCCTTCATAGCGATAAGACCCTTTTCTGATGCGAATGTGTCATCAACTGAAACGAATTCACCCTTTTCGTTAGTTGTCCAGTTGGAGTGACAGTCTGTTGCGAAGAAGAACGAAGCTGTGTACCAAGCATTTTCAAGTGCAAAACGGAACTTAACATTGTTCGCTTCGCAAGCTGCGATGAGCTTTTCAAGGCTTTCAGCATCTTCTTCTGTGATGATGCTCTTGTCATAGTACATATAGTAGCCGTTGTCGCTTGTCAAAGGATACGCGTAAAGTGTACCTGCAACCGTAGCAGCCGCTACTGAGCCGGCATCATTATTTGCAGTAATTGTATCAGCGGCACCCTTACCGAGCTTTGCCAAAGCAGAAGCCTGAACAAGACGTGCGAGCTGGTCCTGTGCAAAGCAGTAAATGTCGGGAGCAGAAGCAACGTCTGCAATAACCTTTGAACCGGAATCAGCCTCTGTAACGCCTTCTATCTGTGCGTTAATAACGATACCGGGGTTAGCTGCCTCAAAAGCATCTATCTGCTTCTGGAAAAGGTCAGCTACGCCTTCCTTTTCGGAAACCCACATTGTTATGTCGTATGTGCCATTGAGTTCAGCGGAGGGTGTTCCGCCTGTTGTGTCGGCAGCTGTGCCGCTGTCTTTGCTTGTATCATTTCCACATGATGCAAAGCAAGCAACAATCATAACAACCGCCAGAACGAGTGATAAGATCTTACTCATTTTCATATGAATAATTCCTCCTGTAAAATTTTTTATAACGCTGTAGCGCATTATGTATTATACCATTATTTTCATTTTTTGTCAATATAAATAGCGGACTTTTCGTTGTTTTTGGTTATTTTCAACAAAAAGTATTATTCGATACATTATTTTATTCAAAATTAGCTGTTAAATTCGCGAAAACAAATATTTTTTAACTTTATAGTTAATCATCTGCTTCATCAAGCGTCGCCGGCTTGAGTATGACACTTGTCTGTGCACCAACCGTAAGCACATCGTTTTCAAGACTTGCCGGCGATGCACCGATAACATCGCAAAGCTCCCAGTGCGGTTTACCAACACATTTTGCAATATCGACCGTCACAGACTCCGTGGATGTGTTGTGGATAATGACTGTCTTCATACCGTCTATAACAAAGCCTCCGGCGTTTGCATCATCACACGATAGTGCTTTGTAGACCCCTCTTGCTATTTCAGGGTATTTACGGCGGATAAGCAACAGCTTGCGGTAATAGTTAAGCATGCTGTTTTCATCTTCCGCTTGTGTTGATACCGTCGTCTTTATCTGATTTTTTCCGGGATATGTGGCACCTGTAGGATCTTTCACCGTATCGCCGTCGCCCCAAAGCATTGCAAGACGTCTGTTTGCATCGGTATTTGCACTTCCTCTTGAGCCCTTCAGCCCTATTTCCTCACCGTAATATATCACGGGTGAGCCGGGTGACAAAAGGTAAAGATTTGCCGCCATTTTCATATTCTTTTCGCTTATAAATGCACCCGCTATTCTGTCCATATCATGGTTTGACAAAAACGGGATCACCATACCGTCGGGATTTTTTGCAATTACTTTCTTTTGAAAATCCTCAACATATCCCGTGTATGTAGAAAGCGATGAGCCCTTAGCCGCTTTAGCTGCTGCTCCCTCTGCCTGCGACATGGCAAAATTAAAACAATTCATAGCTTTGTAGTATTCAAGTATTTCCGCTTCGCCAGACCAGCATTCACCGACACAGTAAATATCGGGAGAAATCTTATGAAGCTCACTCATATACCACTCCCAAAACTCCACGGATTTTTTAGTATCGTTAAGATAGATATATTTTACAGCATCGAATCTGAAGCCGTGAACTCCGAGATCAAGATAATATTTGGCTATATTAAGCGCTTCTTCCCTTACCTTTTCATTGTCATAATTAAGCTCAGGCATATCAGTCGAAAAATTACATTCATACCAGAAGTCTGTACCGTCTATATTGCGATACTCAATACCGCCGAGCTTATCGGCAGTTTTAACACACGAATAAAAGTCATAATACTCACTTTCCTCATTTCCCTGCGTTCTCGCTTCTATAAAATACGCAAACCAGTTATGGAATGACGATGTGTGGTTTATGGCAATATCAAGTATGAGCTTAACATTACGCTCATTACACAGCGCTATAAGCTCCTTAAGATCCTCCTCTGTACCAAAACGCCAATCTATATCATAATAATCCATCGCATCGTATTTATGATACGAAGGTGATTTGAATATGGGGGATAGCCATATACCTTCGACTCCGAGGCTTTTGGATGAACCCATATTTCCGTCATTGAGATAGTCAAATCGGTTGATAATGCCTCTTATATCTCCTATTCCGTCGCCGTTTGAGTCGGAGAATGAACCGACAAATATCTGATAAAATGTTCTGTAATTGTCATTTATAGGTTCAATAATACTCGTTTCATATTCCGCTGTTGTTTCGGAATCTGTACCGTCACCGCCATTATCCGTACATGCGGCAAAAGATGATAAGAGCAACAATATCGCAAGTACAAAAGAAAATTTCTTCATTTCCATCCTCCTTTTATTTTGCAAGTGCATCGTTAACGTAAATTCTGACACTTACCGTATCAAGCGTTACATTGCCGCTTTCACGCAAAATAACGTATTTGCCCGCATTGTTACCGTCCGCAACAAGATTCCATTCACCGTCCAGTGTATACGGAAGCGCCGTTTTATGCGGATTTATAAGCACCGTCGCACGTCCGCCATTCCCGTCATCAAATCTTACAACGGCGATACCGTTTCCGAGCTTTTCATATGATATTTCTGTGCCGTCATCGGAAAATATATCATAAGCTTTTCTCATTTCGATGAGCCCTTTATAGTACAGTGCTGTTTCATAACTACCGTTTCCGTCCTTTAATACAGACCAATCGATATTATTTACCGAATCACTTGATTTATAGCTGTTTTCATCTCCGTTCTTTGTTCGGAGCATTTCCTCACCCGCCTGCCAGAACGGCGTACCCTTTGACACCATAATGAGTGCGGCGCCGAGCTTGTTCATTTTAATCCTTTGTTCATCCGTGCTGTCGGGAGTTGACAAAAGAAGCTTATCCCACAAGGTATTGTTGTCATGTGCGCTCATATAGTTTATAACCATGGAGTTTTCAACATTCCAGCCTGCGCCCGAGCCTTTGCCGCCGTTTATTCCGAAGATGACCTTAGAAAGATTTGATGCACCGGCATCTCCGTTTATATATCCCTGCGAGGTTTTATCAAAGACACTTCCTTTAAGTCCGTCACGCATAGCATCATTGAATACCGCAATACCGCCAATAGCATTTCCCGTAGGGATTATACCGCTTATTTCGGACTGATTTGCCTGAATTGAGCCGTCGATCGTTGCGCCCATCGTCCAGCCCTCTCCGTAAATAACCGCTTTGGGGTTTATTGTATGGA
The DNA here is from genome assembly GCA_045124505.1 of Eubacteriales bacterium. GTDB lineage: Bacteria > Bacillota > Clostridia > Oscillospirales > CAG-272 > RGIG7213. Next base: position 27,119 of record JBGVLZ010000100.1, on the reverse strand, counting down.
CAGCACTTTCAATGCGTTGCATCGTTTGAAGATCATGAAGTCCCATAAGATCAAATCTGAAGCCGTCCAGCTTATATTCCTTCATCCAATGCGATGTGGATTCTACCATAAACTTTCCGTACATATATCTTTCCGATGCCGTATCGTTTCCGCAACCGCTTGCAGATGTATTTTCGCCTGTGGCTGTATATCTGTAATAATAGTACGGAACTATCTTATTGAATGAGCTGTTGGCATCGTACGTATGGTTATAAACAACGTCCATAATAACACCGATACCTGATTTATGGAGCGCCATTACCATTTCTTTAAACTCTTTAATTCTCACTTCCCCGTTATACGGATCCGTTGAGTAGCTACCCTCGGGCACGTTATAGTTTTCGGGATCATATCCCCAATTGAACTGACCGTCGGGGTTATTTTCATCTACCGATGCATAATCGTAAACGGGAAGCAGATGAACGTGCGTTATACCGAGTTCTTTAAGATAATCGACACCGACAGCTTTCCCATGCTCATTTACAAGTCCTGTTTCGGTAAATGCAAGATATTTACCCTTGTATTTTGAAGATGATATTTTGTTTGAAAAATCCCTTACATGCACTTCCCATATAACAGCATCTGAATAGTCGGATATCGGTGCATCATATACGGATTTTTCCCAACCTTCGGGATCTGTTTTCGAAAGGTCTGTCACCATTGCACGCTTGCCATTGACACCCGATGACACTGCATAAGGATCAACCGCTTCCTGTGTGCCTACAGCCGTCGTTACCGTATACGTATAATACGTGCCGTGAGAACAGTTTTCCGTGTGTGTCCAAACACCTTTAGCACCTTTTGTCATTTCAACGGTTTTATATGCTTCACCGCCGTCGCCTTTTTCAAAAAGGTTGAGCTTTACTTTCGATGCCGTCGGTGCCCACAATTTAAACACGGTAGTATCACCGTTTACGTAAGCACCGAGGTCGTTTCCGTCATAATGGTAGTTTGATGCAAAATATTCGCTGTCAAATATTTCCGTAGGTATTACCGTTTTTCTTCCGTAGCCGTTTATTTCAAGTGCATATGCACCGCAGATATCGAGGCTTTCTTCAGTTTCTATATAACCCGATGCAGACTCCTTACCGAGAGTTGAAATGCTTTTTATTTTCACTTCATTGTCACCGTTATACAGCTTCACCTCGGAAATATCCGAGATTTTGACCGCAGGAGTCAGAGTGTATTTTATTTTTGATTCGTCAACCATTCCCGCAAGTGAGAATTTTTTTATTTTTTCCAAGGTTTTGCCTCCGTCATTACTTATAAACTGGTCTGCCGTGCCCGTTTTAAGATAAATAACAGTTTCTTTGCCTTCAATTACAGCAAATCTATCCTGTTCGTAATCCTTCACGGCGTTTCCCCACGAGCTTCCGCCCGGCTCAGAACAGTCACGCCTTACAATAAATCCGACTTGTTCTATATCTTCGGGAACATTTACAACGACCTTTGCGCCGTAGTCACATTCGTGAAATGTATAACCGCTTCCCTCTTTACCGTCCCACCACATCCAGACATCGCAGTTTTCATATGTTCCGCCATATGTCCAATATAATGTGAGCTGATTGAAGCCATCCTCAAGCGGAAGTGTATATTCTTCATCATTTATTATGTCCGTTTCGGGCGATGTTATATCACCGCTTGCGATACTTTCAAAAGAACCGTTTTCCCCACACGAGGTAAATATAATCACAAATATAATGACAAGTGACAAAATATTTAATTTTTTCATATTTTCTCCGTACCGTTAATATAGTTTGCAAAGTAAATAATATCACATTACATTGTCATTGTCAAGTTATAAACCGCCATATAAGAGTAAAAGGGGTTGGCTCATTTAAGTAAAATATATATTACATTTGTAGGGGCGACCATTGGTCGTCCGCTTCAAAATGTATAAATATACTAAAAACGGGAGTGCGCAGTTCGCATACGAACTGATTGCACCCCCCTACAGAATAAATATTCAAAAAGTACACGGGGCGACTTATTTTGGAAGTTATTTCCATAAATGAGCCACCCCCTTAAATACATTTAAAATAAGTAAGCCGTTTTTATTTACTGCACTTGCGGCATTCGCCGTTACAACCTGCACAGCCTCCGAGGCATTTACCCTTTTTCTTGTCCTTTACCATCGAAATTACGGCAAGCACAATAAGCAAAAGCAAGACTGCGCTGATTATTATTGTTGAAAGATTAGATACTATAAACTCTATCATATTACTTAAATTGCTTTTTTGTCGGTCTGAAAAGCATAAACAGCATAAACAAAAGCACAAGAACAGCTAAAACAAACCCTGCAATATTAATACCGCCCGTGAGTGCTGAGCCGAATTGATATATCATAAGTGAAACACCGTAGGCGAAAATACATTGATATGAAATTGCAAAAGCTGTCCACTTTCCGCTGTTCATTTCCCTCTTTATTGCACCCATTGCGGCAAAGCACGGTGCGCATAAAAGATTGAACATAAGGAAGGAATATCCCGCAAGTCTTGTCATTTCGCCGATATTGAGTATACCGAGCACGCTTGCTATCTCTTCCTTTGCAACAAGTCCCATAAGAGTTGCCAGAGCAAACGCGGCATCACCGAATCCAAGCGGTGCAAATATCCATTTTACGCCGTTTCCTATTTTGCCTAAAATACTGTCGGCAAGCTCCATATCGGGATCAAATACGAATGATCCGTCAACCACACCGAAGGAACTTCCTGCCCAAATTATAATGGACGAAAGCAATATGACTGTTCCTGCCTTTTTGATAAATGACCAGCCTCTTTCCCACATAGAATGCAAAAGATTTTTAAGTGTCGGCATATGGTATGCGGGAAGCTCCATTACAAACGGTGACACGTCACCTGCAAAAAGCTTTGTTTTCTTCAAAATGATACCTGACAAAATGACGGATACAATACCTGCAAAGTATGCACTCGGTGCAACCCACCACGCATTATTGAAAAGCGATGCGGAAATAAGTGCTATAACAGGCAGCTTTGCGCCGCACGGGATAAATGACGTTGTTATGACCGTCATTCGTCTGTCACGCTGGTTTTCTATCGTTCTGCTCGCCATAATACCGGGAACACTGCATCCCGTTCCGACAAGCATCGGAATGAATGATTTTCCCGAAAGTCCGAATTTTCTGAATATACGGTCGAGCACAAATGCAATACGTGACATATATCCGCACGCTTCAAGAAATGCTAAGAACAAAAACAGCACAAACATCTGCGGAACAAAGCCTAAAACGGCACCGACACCGCCGATAACACCGTCAATAACAAGTCCCTTCAGCCATTCAGCACAGCCGACAGACGAAAGGAAATTGTCCGCAAGCACAGGAATACCGGGAACTGTTTTTCCGAAAAAGCTCCAGCTTTCGCCGAAAAGTGCATCATTTGTCCAATCTGTAACAAACGTACCTACCGTTGTTACGGATATGTAATAAACAAGGAAAATAACAACAGCAAAAATGGGAAGTGCGGCAAATCTGTTTGTAAGAACCTTATCTATTTTATCAGACGTCGAAAGCTTATATTTATCTTTTTTCTTATATGATTTCTTCAGAAGCGTTTCAATATACGTATATCTGTCATTTATGATGATGCTTTCTGCATCGTCATCAAGCTCCTTTTCAGCCGCAACGATATCTTCTTCTATATGTCGAAGTATTTCGGGGGAAATGTTAAGGTCAGCTATCGCCTTTTCATCACGCTCAAATATCTTAACGGCATACCATCTCTGTCGTTCTGACGGATCATCGTGAAGCACCGCTTCTTCAATATGTGCAAGTGCATGCTCAACAGGACCTGAAAACATATGCTTCGGAGGTTTTCTTTTCTCACCTGATGCCTCTATTGCCGCTTCTGCCGCTTCTTCTATTCCGTCACCTTTCAGCGCCGATATTTCAACTATCTTACAGTCAAGCTGTTTTGAAAGAAGCTCTATATTTATTTCGTCCCCGTTTTTGCGTACAACGTCCATCATGTTTATCGCAATTACAACGGGTATTCCAAGCTCAATAAGCTGTGTTGAAAGATAAAGATTTCTTTCAATATTCGTTCCGTCAACGATATTGAGTATTGCATCGGGACGCTCATTAATAAGATAATTTCTTGCAACTACCTCTTCAAGCGTGTACGGTGAAAGTGAGTATATACCCGGCAGGTCCGTGATTATAACATCATTCCTCTTTTTCAGTTTTCCCTCTGTTTTTTCAACAGTTACACCGGGCCAGTTTCCTACAAACTGATTTGAACCTGTCAAGGCATTAAACAAAGTTGTCTTTCCGCAGTTCGGATTGCCTGCCAAGGCAATTTTTATTGACATAATATCTCCTTTTGCCGTTTATACGGCTATGTAAAAATACATTGATACACGCGGTTGTCTATTGCTAACCGCACATCTTTAAAAACAGGGGGTAACCCCCTATTACTCAACCTCGATCATCTCTGCATCGGCTTTTCGAAGTGAAATTTCATATCCTCTGACGGTAAATTCAACAGGATCTCCGAGAGGCGCTACCTTTCGCACGGTTATCTCAACACCCTTCGTTATGCCCATATCCATTATCCTGCGTCTTATTGCCCCCTGCCCATGTACCTTTGCGACACGTACAGTAGCACCGACCTTTATATCCTTCAATGTTTTCATACGGACTCTCCAAAGCAAAAATTAGAGTTAGCCACCGCTAACTGCTGATATAATATCACAAAAAAACTGATTTGTCAATACCATTTTACATTTTTTTCAGTTTATTTTCAGTAAAACTCATTATTTACATTTCCGCACTTGAACACAAAAATATAATATGATAATATAACTAAAAAAATGAAAGAAGATAAATATGCCAAAGGTTGAACTTTTAACATACACGCCTGACGCTGACAAGGTAGTTGCGGCAGCTGCAAAGCTTTGCTATGCAAAAACGGATATTGACACACTTCTTGATAACCTTACCCCCGAAAAAACGGAGGATTTTTTGGAGCTTTTGTTTTCATTAGGACATCAGAGTCCTATTGAGCACGCTTCTTTCACATTCGGAATTGAGGGTGTTTCACGTGCGCTTCTCGCACAGATAACACGTCACAGAATTGCATCGTTCTCCGTTCAGAGTCAAAGATACGTTGACAAATCTTCATTTGAATATATCACACCTCCCGAAATTGCCGCCATTCCTGAGGCAATGGCTGAATTTACAGCCGCCATGGAAGAAGACTCAAAAAGATATGAAAATTTACGAAACATTCTTGCAAGATCACACTACGAAAAAATGATAGCCGACGGTATGTCAGAAAAGGAAGCAAAAAAAGCATCGGAGAAAAAAGCCAATGAAGATGCCAGATTTGTTCTTCCGAATGCGTGCGACACACGAATGATCGTAACAATGAACACAAGAAGCCTTTATAACTTCTTCACCCTCCGTTGCTGTGACAGGGCGCAGTGGGAAATAAGAGAGGTGGCTCGCCAGATGCTTATGCTTTGTAAAGAAGCCGCGCCGCTTTTGTTTAAGAATGCAGGACCTTCATGTGTCAGAGGAAAGTGTTCCGAAGGCTCATTTTCCTGCGGAAAAGCATCGGAAATGAGAAAATTATATTCCGGCGCAAATGAATAACTCGCAAAAAAAACGGAAATACTCCTTTTGAAATCTATCAAAAAGGAGTATTTTTTTATGAAATTTTTAGTGGGATTTACGTGTCTGTCACTCATACTCGGAATTTTTTCTTCAGCACTTCCTGTAAACGGTGAAATAAACATATACGAAAGCGTTGCAAGACTTCACGTGATCGCAAATTCTGACAGCGAAGAGGATCAGGCACTCAAGCTTAAAGTCCGTGACAGTATTCTTTACGAAATGGAAAACTGTATGAAAGACTGTCAAACAGTAGATGAAGCAAAAATATCACTTGAAGAAAGCAAAGACAAAATACTTAATATCGCTCAAAAATGTGTAAACGAATCGGGATATGATTACACCGTAGGAGTAGAGCTTGGAGAAGAAGAGTACCCCACGAGAATATATGAAAATGTAAGTCTGCCTGCAGGCGCTTATTATTCCGTGCGTGTGAAGATCGGGCAAGGAGAAGGAAAAAACTGGTGGTGTGTTCTTTTCCCTCCTCTTTGCGTAAGCACCGCTATAGCCGATACAGATGAAGAGCTTGCTTCAGTAGGACTTACGCCGAGTGAAGTCAATATCCTTACAAACAGTGAAGAGCCCGAATATGAAATAAAATTCAAATTTCTTGAATTTTTAAAAAGCACATTTGCCTGACTATTTCAACACCTTATATCCCTGTTCCGTTATTGTCTTTTTAAGCTTTTCTTCTTCACATTCAGAATTAAGGGTGATAAAAACCGTTCCTGTTTTATAGTCTGCTTCAGCGGTTTTAACTTCATCAAGCTGTTCAAGTGCTTCCTTTACCCTTGCTTCACAATGCGTACACATCATTCCCTTTACTTTCAAATTAACAGTCAAGCCGTTGCTTTTTACAGCGGTTTGGCTTTTTTTGATTTTGTCATTTTTTGTGCTGTATATGTCGATAAAATTAAGCCGTAATGCATTTGTTACAACGAAAAAGCTTGAAATACTCATAGCCGCCGCACCGAACATGGGATTCATTTCCCAGCCGAGCAAAGATATAAACACACCTGCGGCAAGCGGTATTCCGATAAGATTATAAATAAATGCCCAGAAAAGGTTTTGATGTACGGTTTTAAGCGTTCTGCGGCTCAGTCTTATAAGCGCAGGAACATCGGAAAGTCTGCTTTTCATAAGAACAATATCGGCAGTATCTATTGCAATATCAGTTCCTGTTCCTATCGCCGTACCGAGATCGGCACGCATAAGCGCAGGTGCATCATTTATGCCATCCCCAACCATCATGACCTTACCGTTTTGCTTCAGCTTGATTATTTCCTGTTCTTTTCCGTTTGGCAGAACTTCCGCAATAACGTCATCAATACCCGCTTTTTGTGCAATAACCTCAGCAGTAACGGTATTGTCGCCCGTAAGCATAACGACTTTAATACCCATATTTTGCAGTTCTTTTACGGCTGCTGAGCTATCCTCTTTTATAATATCCGCAAGTGCTATAATACCGGCAAGATTACCACCGTATGCAAAAAATACCGCCGTTTTGCCGTTTTGTGAAAGCATATGCGCTGTATTTTTCACTTCATCGCTTACACTTGTTTTTTCTGAAATAAAGCTAAAATTACCGCCGTAAAGAGCTTCACCGTTTACCGTGCATTTCACACCGTTGCCGAAATAGGCTTCAAAATCAGCTGTATCAAACGGAGATATACCGTCGCTCTGCGCCTTTGATACAATCGCACGTGCCAGCGGATGCTCACTTTTCAGTTCAACAGACAAGGCAAGCTTCAAAAGCTCATCATGTGAAAAATCTCCGTATGGGATAACGTCCGTAACCTGAGGTGTGCCTGATGTTACTGTTCCCGTTTTATCAAGAACAACTATATCTGTTTTTCCCGCCTGCTCAAGCGATGCGGCGGTTTTAAAAAGTATTCCGTTTTTTGCACCGACTCCGCTACCGACCATTATCGCAACAGGTGTTGCAAGTCCGAGTGCGCACGGACAGCTCACAACAAGCACGGATATGCCTCTTGCCAATGCAAACCCTATATCTTTATCAAGCAAAAGCCAGACAAGTGTTGTTACAAGAGCAATTGAAATAACCACAGGAACAAATACTCCCGACACTCTATCGGCAATTTTGGCAATAGGCGCCTTTGTTGCGGCAGCATCGCTCACTGTTTTGATTATCTGCGATAATACCGTATCTTCACCGACATTTACAGCCTTACACTTTATATATCCCGAAAGATTTATCGTGCCCGCGTGGACACTGCTGCCTGCTTGTTTATCGGCAGGTATACTTTCACCTGTAAGGGATGATTCATCAACAGTGCATTCGCCTTCGAAAACAGTACCGTCAGCGGGTATAGTTTCGCCCGGACGTACAACAAATACATCTTCTCTTTTTATTTGCGAAACAGGTACCGTTTTTTCTTCACCATCGCAGATAACAGTAGCGGTTTTCGGCGCAAGATTTATAAGATCCTTAAGAGCATTTGTGGTTTTGCCCTTAGATATAGATTCAAGCAGTTTTCCGACAGTTATCAGGACAAGTATCATGGCTGACGATTCAAAATACAGCTCATGTAAATAATGCCTTGCCGCTTCTGTATTTCCATCCAAAGTAAGTCTCACCATAGAAAAAAGCGAAAACATACTGTAGATATATCCTGCAAATGATCCCAATGATACGATCGTGTCCATATTAGGTGATTTGTTTTTTATGCCCTTTATCCCGTTTATATAAAAATTTCGGTTAAAAAAGATAATGACTGCCGCAAGTATCATTTGCGCAAATGCCACCAAAACAGGCGCACTTTCAAAAAAAGCAGGCAACGGGAAAGATAACATCGTATATCCCATTGAAAAGTACATAAGCACCAAAAGAACCGATGACGATGATATAAGTCGGCGCTTGATCGATGGTGTTTCTGTATTATTCAAATCGTTATCGTCAGAACTTACATTTACGCCGTTATTTTCATAAGCCTCATACCCTGCGTTTTTAACAGCTTTTGTAACATCATCGGATGAAACATCACCCTCAACTGTCATTGAATTTGTTAAAAGACTGACTGCGCACGATGTCACGCCGTCAAGCTTCGAAACAGCTTTTTCCACTCTTGCAGAGCATGCCGCACAGCTCATTCCTTTTACGGTATAATGTTTCATAATCCTCCCCCGAAATAAAAAATTGCATAAAACAGATACTGTCGGAGCCGCAAAACAGCTCCGACAAATTTTATCTTTTCAATTTTGATATAACCTTCTGTACCGGCTCAAACTCATATTTAGCAACAACACCGTACATTCCGATTTTCACCATAGTAAGAGATATCTTATCGTACTTATTTGAAATATTCCAAAACACACGATAGTATTTTTTCAGCAGATCAATTGCCTGTTTTTGTACAGGTGTATCCAAAAAACACTTTTCGCTAAGTTTAATTTTGAGATAATGATAAAAATGGTGCACGCTCATATTGTAAAGCTCAGCGTCAATCTCTTCAAATCGCAACATTCGTTCTTCGATATGATGTGTAAGCGCCATAATATTCTTTTGTTTCGGTGCTGTCACTATACTGTTTTGACGTTTTACATAACAGTAAAGCGGAACTTCGAAAAAAACTGTTTTTTTACTTCGCTCAAACAACTGCGGAACGATTTCGTCATCTTCAAATGCCGTACCTTCCGTGAAGCGCAGTTCGTCAAAAATGCAACGACGATATATTTTAGTCACTAAAGAAAGTGAATTTGTATAATGGCTTCTGTAAATACGTTTCAGAGAATCAACGGCATTTAATACTTCAAAGCCTGAAAGTTTTGTCGGATATTCCGTTTGAAGCTTTTCTAACTCTCTTACATGTGAACACTGGACAATATCAGCATCATACTTCAAAAGTGCATCGTACATTGCCTGAAACATATTAGGTGATATTATATCATCAGAGTCAACCCAACCGATATATTCGCCCTTTGCCTCATCAAGCCCTCTGTTTCTGGCTGATGCAACACCGCCGTTTTCTTTATGTACAACACGTATTCTGCTGTCAAGCTTTGCAAGCTCATCACAAAGCTCCGCTGAACCATCTGTAGAACCGTCATTTATAAGTATAAGTTCAAAATCATGGTAGGTTTGTGATAAAATACATTCAACTGTTTCTTGTAAATAGTTTACTGCATTATAAACAGGTACTATTATACTTATCATTATCATATACCTACCTTCAATATGATCTGTTTTAAATAATCAATATCTTCTTCGCCGTCTATCTGTCCATCGACTTCCTTTACGAACTTGCCTTCAACCGCAATTTTTTCTTTTGCACCTTGCAAGAACCACTCGTATTCAATATCTACGTGACCTATATCGAGAGCCCTTATACCTTTTTTGTGTAAATCGTACGCAAGAACTGTTGCAGTTTGCCCCAAAGCTATCAAAACAAGCTCTCCGTGCCAATTTTCAACTACACTGTTCAAGATATCTTCGTAAAAAGAAAATGCACTTTTTGAAGGACACAGTATTCTTTTGATATTCAACACTCCATCAAACAAGTCGTTCCCGACACCGAGACGTGTTTTTTCCCCCTCAACAATAAGAATTTCTTTGCCTGACCAAAGTTTTTTCAGTCTTCCAAACCACTCTTCACTTTTGCCGCAAGGCTGATAATCCATATAAAGCCTTGTAACATGAGCATTATAGTAATGAGTTTTTGACGAAAGTAATTTTGCTACACCTGCGCCGTACCGTTTTAAGAAGAAATTCCAAAATGATACAGCTTCATGTGTTCTGAGTGAAGTATCACTTGTTACATTTGGTATACAAAGCAAAACACCGTCGTCATTTGAAGTGATAACTTCCTTGAGTCGCTTGGCAAGCTTCGGATCTTTTTTCTGAAATCCGTTTGACTTGCCTAACATCACTTTGAATTCTCCATCACCGTAACGGCACATCGAACAGTTACTGCTAAGCAATTTGTCAAGCGTTTCGTCAATTGAGGAAACGTTTTGCAAGGGATAACATTTCTTTGCTTTTTTTAAATTCATGTTATTGATTCTTTTTTCGAATTCATAACACAGCTTATTTTTGATCTTTTGAAGCAATTTTTATCCCGCCTTTTAAAATCTTATTTTTTGAGCGTATTTACGAAATTTCCTATTCTTTCAAGAGCTTCGGCTATATGCTTGAGTGAATATGCGTACGATATTCTTGCAAATCCCTCACCGCATTCGCCGAATGCTGTGCCCGGAACTATCGCAACACGTGCTTCGTATAAAAGGCGTTCGCAAAATTCATCCGATGACATTCCGAATACTCCTATATTCGGAAAAACATAGAAAGCGCCTTCAGGTTCAAAGCACGGTATGCCTATTTTTCTCAATCCATTGACAAGAAAACGGCGTCTGTAATTGTATTCGCCCGTCATTTTCATAATATCGTCATCACCGTTTTTAAGTGCTTCTATTGCCGCAAACTGGCTCGTTGTGGGCGCACACATAATACCAAACTGATGGAGCTTAAGTATCTGCTCCGTAACAGGTGCCGGTGCCGCTGTATATCCCATTCTCCAGCCTGTCATGGCATATGCCTTTGAAAAACCGTTTACAACGACCGTTCTTTCCCTCATTCCCGGCAACGAAGCAATTGAAACATGCTTCTTGCCTCCGTATGTCATTTCGGCATATATTTCATCCGAAAGCACCATAATATCGGTATCTCTTAATACCTCTGCAATTTTTTCAAGATCGTCATATGTCATTACAGCTCCCGTAGGATTATTTGGGAAAGGCATTATAAGAAGCTTGGTTTTCGGTGTTATTGCCGCCTTCAGCTTTTCAGGTGTCAGTTTAAAATTATCCTTTTCCTCAGTCACAACGCTTATCGGAACACCGTCTGCCATACGGCAAAGCGGCTCATAGCAAACAAAGCACGGTGTAGGAATTATCACCTCATCGCCAGGATCTATCAATGCACGCATTGTCATATCAATGGCTTCGCTTCCGCCTACCGTAACAACTATTTCATGTTCAGGATCGTACGAAAGATCAAATCTTCTTTTAAGGTAATTCGATATTTCCGTACGCATTTCAAGAAGTCCGCTGTTTGAAGTATAATACGTTTTTCCCATTTCAAGGCTTTCAATTCCCGCCTCTCTTATATGCCAGGGAGTAACGAAATCAGGCTGACCAACCGTAAGCGCCACAACATCGTCCATTCCTCCGAGCATATCAAAAAATTTACGTATTCCAGACGGCTTGAGACTTTGTGATTTTGCAGACAGAATCTTTGAATAATCCATCACAAAACACACTCTCTTTCGTCCTTCTTGGGCATCTTATAAATTACACCCTTATCTTTATATTTTTTAAGTACAAAGTGCGTTGCTGTTGAAACAACATCTTCGATAGGAGCGAGCTTATATGCAACAAAATATGCAACTTCTCTCATCGTTTTGCCTTCGATAATGAGCATAAGATCATATCCGCCTGACATAAGGTGAACGCTCTGTACTTCGGGATAATTGTATATTTTCTCTGCAATTCTGTCAAAACCGCGGTCACGCTGAGGTGCCACCTTCAATTCGATCACTGCACTTACATATTCACGGTCTGTTTTATCCCAGTCTATAAGCGCTTTATAACCAAGTATAACACCCTCATCTTCGAGCTGTTTTATTTTATCTTTTATTTCTTCTTCTTCAAGATTACACATTACCGCCATCTGTTCTGTTGTCAGTCGTGCATTTTCTTCCAAAAGCTGTAATATCTGTTTCATAGGTAAAACCTCTTTTCGTATTTTACATTGTAGTTGATTATACCATAAATTTTCTCATTTGAACAGTATTTTTAAAAAAATACTGTAAAAATTAAGGCTGATTCAAGCAATTGCATCTGAATCAGCCGAAATTTTATATTGTCAATCTTTTATATAAATGTAATTGAAGCGTTCATTGGGTGCGGCATCGCCTTTGTCCATGAAGTGCATTATATCACCGTCAGAAACAGAGTTATCAGCCCACTTGAATTCAAAAGTATTACCAACTTTAACAAGCGATTTTGCAACTTTTATCTGAATAATATTTCCTCTGACGGTAAACTCAGCATCTCCGACCTTTTTCATAAACCACTGTCCGTCTTTAAACATTTCAACGGATGCAAGTCCATTATTCTGGTATCTGTTTATGATATAGTTATAACCGTACCAGCCTGTTTTATGATCTCTGTCTGAATTTATAAAGAGATTCATCCAGTTTGTGCCGCAAGGTTCGGTAATATTCTTTGCGCATTCAGCGAAGAAATAAAGATATTCGTCATCGGATGATACTTTCATTGTAACGAAATCGTTACGTCCTGTGTCATTTGTATAATGGAATCCGCCGACATATGACATAGCATCACGCTTTGTGACATCTCCCTTGTAGTCAAGGTATTCGGGTCCAACGTCATCCCACTGGCACAGACAACGGCTGTGTATATCTATAGTCTTTTGTCCTGTTGCTTTGGGAATTTCTCTTGTACCCTTATATTTTCTGATATTGGCAACCATCTGATAGTAATAGTTATCTTTATAAAGACCGTTAACAGCTTCTATATCACGTGAAAACTCACCGTTAAGATTATCAACAAAGTAATTACATCTGAACGGATCCGATTCTTCTACAATATACGTGTTTGCAATTATCTGTCCCTGTGCAGGGTTTTTACCGCCCGGCAAGAAGTTATCCCATCTGCCTGCCCACCATTCGTTCCAGCCTGTGATCATAATACAAGGCGGATCTATGTTGTTTATGGCATGGTCAAACTGCTCCTGAAAAGCAAGTCCCAAAGGAGAAGTTTTATCAACAAGTGAAAATCCGTAGTCACGGTCTGTTTCATTCGGAGGCTGTTTGCCGTTACAATAGCTTCTGCCAACGCTTGTACCGAATCCGTTTGCCCAGAAACCGCACATAACGATAGCCTGCTCAACTTCTCCCGTCTCGGATTTACCCGGCTTTTGCGGATGCATATCCGCCCACGGCCAAGCACCCTTTCCGTCTGTCGAGGTATACCATTCGGCATCTGTCTTCGCCCATGAAGTACGGAATGTGAAAAAGTCACGCTGATATTCGGGAAGTGACTCAAAAAACTCTCTCGGTGCCAAGAAAATCGGCTTTTCATTCCATCTGAACCAAAGCTTTTTATAGTGGCCGTCTTTATAAAATGCACTCCAAAGGGCGTCAAATGAGCTTTTTGCAAGCTCAGGTGTGTCACCTGCATTAAACATTATCTGCGGTGTCTTGTAGCCTTCTTTGCGTATTTCATTCCAAACCTTGAGTATCGTTTCGCAAACAGGTCTGTAAATAAGACCGTTAGTAACATCGAAGAAAATGAAATCTATCCCTGCATCAGCAAGCTGATATGCGTGCTTACGGATTACCCATTCATCATCGGAACGATAGTAACCAAAATAAGGCTCCGCCCAATAATGTCCGAAACCGCGGCTTCCTGAGGACATCACCTGCTCAAATTCTTCAATACCGCCCATCGCATATGCAAGGGAGTGATCCATAAATCCGCGGTCAGTTCCCTGATGCCACATAAAATAGAATATGCCGACTTTTTTATCTTTTTTATCTACATTGACTTCAAGCGGTAACGATCTGCCGAGATCATCTGTTGCCGCCCAAGTGTCCTGATAAAGATCAATAAAATCTTTCATTTGCTTCTCCTTATAAAGAAATTTTACTTATTAACTTGTTTAGTATATGTTACCATACATAAAGAAAAAAATCAACCTGTATTTTAGATTTATTGCATAATTTAAATAATAAATTTTGTAGGAACAAATGTAACGGCTGTCCGTTTAAAAACATTTGCATTCGTTTTATGCGGGCGATTCGTGAATCGCCCCTACTACCATGTTTTATCTGAACCTTGACATCTGACATATTTACAGATCTATAAAAAACTTGTGCTGCGGCAGAATTTCAGACGGCAAAAATCTTTGTTTTAAAGCAACTTCGGCGCGGTGCAAAAGCACCGTGCCGAATGAGTTTTATTAAGTTAGGAATTGAAAAGTCTTGCGCCGTTTATCGGAACGTGATAGCAAATACCGTTGTTACCATCGTCATTAACTACAAATTCACAGCCCGCAATTCCATCGAGAAATATTCCATATCGACCGTAATTGTACCCACCGCAATCATTTTGTGCAAATGTGCCAAGCTCAACATCACAAGTCTTCGCAATGTGAGTGCAGATCGAAAAGTCCTCATAGACTATTCCGGGTTTACTATATAATTTTTTCATCCTTTAGTATCCTCCGTTAATTAGCCTTTGCGAAAAACGATCCGTACCAGCTGCCGAATATTTTATCAAATATAACGGAGCTTGAACTCGAGCCAAGACTTAACTTTTTCGTAACAGTAACTGTATTTACGGCAGCCTCGCTTGCTTCGCCGTCAGCATTGTATGCAACAACTTCGATCGGCATATCGCCTGCTTCAGTTGCACGTACTGTATATTTCCACTGACGTTCAGCGGTGAACCATGATTTTGTGAATCTTGTCACTTCAACACCGTTTACAGTTATGTAATCAACATCTGCACTTGTTTTAACCGTTACTGTAATAAGTCCGCCTTCCTTAACTGTTGTTTTAGAAAGTGAAACATCAAACATTTCAGGAACAAATGCGCTTGTCTCTTCAACCTTAACATCAAGCCACGGCATAGAAACCTTTTTCAAGCCTGCAAGAGCCTGAACTCCAGCTTGCTTTGTAACTTTAAGAACTGATCTGTCGTTACTTGTATTTCTATCTTCTTCATTTGCGTAAGTGAACTTGAAGTTTGTAAGAGAAAGTATAAACGTACCAGAAGTAGCATCACTCGTATTCTGAATTACTACTATACCATTGTTGAGTTTTGAAATATCATAATACAGATCTGTAGAAGTAGATACATTAAGCGTAATCTCATTCTTTATCTGTATTTCGCCATTGGAACTTTCAACAACATTAAACATTCTGACCGGAACACCATTCTTGGTCATGGCCTTCATTGCAAGATGAACTGCAGCTACGTTGCTTTTGTCAAGATCGAAAGCAATAGCCTGACCTTTTGAAAGGTAAACCTCATTATTAGGTCCATAATTAATGTAATCCGTAATATTGAATACATCATCTACCGTATCACCTTCATAGTTAGGTCTACCGTCGATAAACATAGCACCTGTTTTTACACCGTCTGCTGTGAGACCTCCGAAGCTTTCCTTTGAGATAAGAAGATTTCTCACTTCCTGATATACAGGCCATCCTTCGTTGTCCTTAATGTACGTATTTTCAATAACTTTGTCATTAGCACCGTTATTTGCAGGATCGTAAATACGTATTGAATCCAAGATAAACTGATATGATGTAGGAGTATCAGTACCGTGATCAAGAATACCGGTATACGATACAGTCATATAGACCTTGTACTTATCATAAGGAAAACCTTCCATTTTGATAACAGGAACTTGATAAATGGAGCTCTTATTGTCTGCATCCTTCCATTCACCGGTTTCCGAATCATACGAATATCCATAGTAAGTATCTACCAAACTGGATTTATAAAAATTCTCTGTACCGTTTTCATCCACCGTATAAACACGAACAAGAATTACACCGGTATTTTTACTCGTCGCAGATATAAGATCAAATCCCGTTCCGTAGAATGTAAACGAAGCTTCTCCCTCATATCTTCCAGTAGGCTTACCACTTACCTGTGGCATCGTATCGTCTGCATTTGCTGTAAAGATCTTGGCAACACCCATGGAATATGGATAACTTGAAGCACCGTAGGAATTGTACGCAGAATCATAGCCATAAATATTATTAGCATCGTTTTGAGAAAGATTACCCGGACGATCTTCGTTTTGAGATAAGCCATAATGGGAGCCGCTGGTGTTTTTCCATTTTGCAGCGCTGTTTCCTTCTCCGTCCAAATACTTATCACTCTTGATATCGTATACTCTGAATGTAACAAAATCTTCTTCATAATATACTGTCGTTGCGGGGATGACGGTTACATCTGCGTAATAGTAACCCTGAACTGCGGAGTCGCCGTCATAGTGTGCCGCATAAGTGAACACATCTTTTTCGTTGAATTCCATGCTCTTTTTATTTGTAGGTGTATAACGCACCTTGCCATCTGCAAGAGCTGCAGTTCCGAATTTACATCCATCATAAGTATCTGAAAATCCAGTAAGAAGTTGTGCACGATGTTCCTCTTTATCCTCAAGAGTGCCTGACAGATCGTTGAATCCAACCGCTTCAAGGTGTGCATCTTCCATAAAGAGGATATCATTTTTCATTACATTGATATCCACGGGCAGTGCGTAGTCAACAACTACCGTATCGTCAACAGCGTCAACATTTCCGTAGATAGCAAAGTATACAATAGTATTCATATACGTATATTCTTTGCCGTTTTCTTCAAGTTTATTAGAAGAAGTTGCTGTAGAACCGATCTGCGTTACATACGTTGTTGCAACGGGAACATCACCTTTTGTAATCTTCCAGTGCTGCGGCAATGCACTTGAAGACGCCGCAAAGACTTCATACGCTGCAGCTTCGTCATAAAGCACGTAACCGCCGGGAAGTTCCTGCGAAGCAATAATTTCTCTGTTTATAAGTTCTCCCTCATTAAGTTTGAAATTATAGTACGTAATGTCGGAGAGCTTCTGCGCTGCTTCAAATGAACCTGTCTGACCTGTTTTTCTGTTAACAAGCGGCTGACCGTTGTCATTTACGAAGTAGAAGCCGACGCCGACGTATGCTTCATCCCACGCAACACGGGGGGAAGCGGGGTCCTGGTGACATTCATTACCAAGATAGTTTGTATACGTAAGCTTTGCATAATTATTTGTCAAATGCATTCCGCCCAAAGCCTGGCCTTCCATTGCACCGTCGAGATATACGTCATAGCCGAGGACATATTCATCCTCAGGAATATCGCCGATAAGCCAGAAGAATGTCTCAGGCGGTATTGTTGTATACTTTTCGTATGTTTTAGGAAGCTTTGCCTTATCAGCATCTGTAAGCGTAACTGCTGAGGTGCTTGTATTGTACCAAACATTCATACCTCTGATGATACCGTCAGAGCCTAAAATATTAGTAGTTTCGTTATTGACAAGCGAACTGAATGCCTGTGAACCGCTATCGTTAAACGTAATAGTCTCAACGAGCGTACCGGTTGATGACTTACGCTTACCTACCATGTTTTCGGTAATCTTAACACCGTCTATTACTGTACCTACTTCCCAATACTTATACAAAGGATAGGAGGTGAGTGTTATCGATGTGGGATTACCAAGCTCGAATGTTTCTCCGTTTACTGTATAATAGCGGTCCATTTTGAGTCTGAAGTCATCACCCAACTGGTCTTCGTAAACGGCGTCACCCGATGTCTTTACATCGTTTACAATGTTACTGAACGCATCGATAAGACCTTGTTCATCACTTGAAGCAAAGAATTTACCGTCACCTGAGGAAATGCCTTTTACTATGTCATTCAACATATCTATTGTCATACCACCTTCAGGGGACAGAGCAAACGCAACGGAATATATCGTTGCACCGAGACCGTAAACGTTCTCAATATGATCCGCAGCAGCACTGTCGGGGTCGATTATTTTGTAGAGCTTTGTGGGATCACCCTTGATCGCCTCAGCTGTCCACTGCTTACCGTTTCGGTTATAATACTTGTTAAAGAGACTCCACAGATTATCAGAAACAATGCCCTGCGGATCTTTCTTATTGGATATCGTATACGTTTTAGAAGATTCTCCGACCGGCTGAACAGTTACAGAAGTAAGATCCGTTCTGAAATTGTCATGCCAAGCTGTATTTTTGTTACCGAATGTGCCGGATGCGACTTCATCAAGCTTACCGGTGATATAATATGACCACTTGGAGTTACCATACTTATCTTTGTACTGGTATCCGCCGTTGTTTGAAGAACCGCCTGTAGCACCGGCATTCGTTCTATAGGTGCCGAAGTAGTTATACTGATATGATGCACCGTCGGACATAAAGAGTACTGTCTGTTTTCTGTTTTCGCCACGCTGAATATTCTGAGCCTGCTTTTCAAACAAAAGATCATATGCAAGTTCCATAGCACGGTCATAGTTTGTACCCTCACTCAAAGCCAATGTAGAAAGAGCCTCAGTTATAGCTGTTGCTTCGGGGTCAGTTGCCGGATATTTACCTTGCAGTGTTTTGATATCCTTAGCAATACCATTCAAAAATGTTGTAACAGCAGAATCAGTTACTCCTACGAAAGGAACGTGTATCTTTGATACATCCTGCAAGTTGTAATGCGCATAAATAACATTTCCACTCTTTGAAGGAATCAACGGAGAGAGCAAATGTGTTTTATCCATAAGCGTTTGTCCGTTAAAGGATGCAATGGATATGTCTATATCAGGAACAACACCATTTTCGTTTGGTGTGCGCAATGTGTTCAAGAATTCGGTAAGTGTTTCCATCAAAAGCTGGAGTCGCATCTTACAACCTTTCTTGGAACAAACACTGGAATCAAACTGGCTGCTCGTTGAACCGCATTTATGCACAGCAGAGTCCATTGATGTTGACAAGTCAAGAACAATTACAATATCACTACCGTTAGAAAGCGGAACACCGCTTACCGTAAGGTCGATATGGGAAATACCTGTTTCTTTATGGTTATATTTTGAAGAGTCGAGTGTCTTTGTTGTATTTACAGAACCCTGGTCGGGATAGTCGGGATAATCGATGTTTACGGGTTCTTTAACGGTAAGATCATATTTAGTACATACTTCATATTCTTTTCCGTTGTAAGTGTACTTAACAGTCAAATCTTCGTATGTTGTTTCCGAAGTAACAGCGGTTGTAAAGTTCTTGGCTGTATTATCGGAAAGCATATCAACTGTCATAGGATATGACTTTGTTACAACGCCGTCAGGTGAATGGGTTGTAACGTTTATCATTGTGCCTGTTCGTGCAGTGCCTGCCGCATTGTAATCAACAACACCCTTACCGTCGCTGAGCCAGATGATAACACCGGGCATTTCAACAGTCTGCTGAGTATAAACGTAAACTCTGTCTTTTAAGTACGGGTTGACCGAGCTATTCTGCCAATTAACAGCATTATCATCGCCTGTACCAAGATATTTTGCAGAAAACTGATTTCTTGCATCATCATATATCAAAAAATGTCTGTTGCGATTATAACCTGTAATAAATCCACCCTTGTTGTTATTGTAACCCCAGCTTGTGGAAGTAGTATCTGCCACTACCGTATGTGTTCCGGCAGGAAGGATTGAGTTGCGATACTCAACACTAAAATACTGTGAATCATAAGTTGCTACAAGAGAAGAATCAAATGTTAAATCCTGATTCTGGTATGCAGTATTATTCCATGACCGTACAGCATGAATATATGTGTTTTTTTCGCTTCCACCATTAATATTACTGGTTCGTAATCCAAAATAACTGTTGGATGAATCTGCAGCACCGTTTCTTGTAAATGCAAATGTCGTTTCATACAAAGGATCGGTATCAATAAATAACTCGCCATTATGGGATTCAACAGCTACTTCAACGGCACCTACACCGTTAACCTTTTCATCTGTCAGAGAAAGCGCATATGCCATGCCCTCTTTATTTTCGCTTACAATCATAAAATGATCAGAAGCAAAAAAATCTTCACCCTGCTTGTGTAAATACGTTTTTGTTTGAAGAACAAATGCAGATTTTGTGCCAAAAGGACGAACATTTTCAGAACATGTATCCTTGGGAAGTACCGTTACATATGCATCCTCACTTACAGGGAGCTTTGTTCCGTTAACGTCCACCTCGTACGTAACTGTTACAAGCGTACCGCCAACATTTGTACCGACAAACGCACCTGTTGCATCCGCACTTGCAATCATATAGTTGGAGGATTCGTACTTAAATGTCGCATTTTCAACACCTGAAACGCTTGCGCCTGTGTAAGTTTCACCTATCTTTATTGTCGCATCCTGACAGGTAAGCGTAGGCTTGGCAGCAAGAGTAAGCGTAAGACCGCTTGCAAGTGTAGCACCGTCGTATACGATCTTGAATGTACCACCGGAAATTGTTCCTGCCGCTGTATTCTTGTGAAGAGAAACACCACCGGTTTCCGAGTGAAGCATATTTAGCGTTACGGGAACCTCTTTTACGTTTATACCGTCAGAAACATATATCTTCGCACTTGTAGTAGCGGTAACATCACCTGTAAATGCAGATATGTTATTGTTTACAAGACCATCAACCCACGCTTTTTCACCCGTAGGAGCTGCAGTGTCCTCAATCTTTTCGTATATAAAAGTTTTACTGGAATAACGCTGATTATTATTCGTTGTATCCGATTCAGTAGAGAACGTGGATCCCGAAAACCTCATATATTTACGAACCTTACTATCAGCCGATGCTGTTCCTGCAGCATCTCTGAAATCCACGCCATAACCACCCATATGAAGGCGCGTAAAAGCAGCATCACTATATGTAGGCTCCGTTGTTACAACACCGTTGGACTGAGATCTGAGTATTTCACCCGTGGCGTTGTTTCTGAACCAACCGCCGTCCGAAGTAGGAGTAGTTGATGCATACGACCACTCCATATACGGATCGCACGAATCAACAAATGAACCGCCAACCCAAGTTTGAACTCTGGATCCGCCTGCGGCAAGAAGTCTTCCGCTGGCAGTATTAGGGTTGCCGTAAACAGTAACAGTTCGTGATCCGGCATTACCGTCAGCTGTTCCGAGCAAGGCGTAAGCCCAATTGTTCGGATTTTTATACTCACTCACTATAACGTAAGTCTTTCCCGTAACAAGTTTCTTTGTATCATTAGCTTTATCATCATAATCCAAGCCAAAATAAGAGGAATAGTAGTCGCTTGCCGAACCAGTATTCGGTCTATGTCCCGCATTGACCAATTCATACTTTGTGAAGTATATCGGCTGTGTTGATGCAGGGAACACGACAAGGTCATACGACAATGCAACATCTGCGTATGTACCGCCTGCGTGCTTTGCAACAACGGTTACCGTTGTTTTTCCTGCCTTTTCACCCTTGACGGTTATAGTACCGTCTTTGTTTACTGTAAGCGTAGCAACAGAGGGATCGCTGCATTCAACATCTTTTACCACAAATTGTTCTGTTATACAGTCAAGCTTCAACGTGCCTGTTGTACCAACCTTGAAGCCTTCGGCATCTTTAATAGTCACGGATTTATTTGTAGTTTTTACATTTTTTACAGCATTACCATCCGTTGTATATACGCCAGCCTCAGAATCTATCTTTGTCGGGAACGTAGCGCTCGTAAGCATGGGGGACTGTACAGTTTTAGTCGGATAAAGCCCACTTATATCAAGAGAAACATTGAATTTATTGTCAAGTCTTACTGTATTTGTAGTAACTTTTCTGGTGTTTACAACAAGATTCTGTTTTGAGAAATACCAAGAGCCATTATCAGCGATAAGCTTACCCGGTGTTTTAAGATTATGACGACCATTAGCATCATATCTTTCAACTACAACACGGTCTTTATAAATTGCAAATACCGTGCTTGTAAGAGTTGTATCTACAGATGTCTTTCCAGGGTTGATATAACCTACATAGCCGTAGTTCATATACACAAAATTCAATTTTTCCTGTGTAAAACCGTATGTGGTAGTCGTTGTTGTCGAATTTACAGAAACGGTGCTTGATGTACCTGTAGGAATACAAATAGTATCCCCTATAGGCAAATAGATAGCGCCTTCACCAAGATGAGAGTCATAACCGCTTCCGTGGTTGTGACCGAAAAGGAAGAAAATGGTCAGACCTTGTCCTGCTGCTTCATTTACAACATCGAATATATATCTTGCGTGAATATTATCTTCCGTTCTGATATTGTGATGAAGCGGAACGTGACCCATAATGAAGATAGGCTTGTTGTAATGCTGTGCAAGCTTTGCCTGAAGATAAGCATCAAGGTCAGCAGCTGTCTTCTTTATAGTATCTTCACCGTTAGCCGAAAGATTCTGTCTATACATAAAATCTTTTTCATTAATAGCATAGACACCGTACTGCTCCGTATCATGAGCACCTGTGTTATCAAACGGGGCAACATAGAAGTCATGGTTACCCTGTATCATTACGATCTCTTCTCTTGAAAGACCGAATCCTTTATATAACACATTTTCGATGGCATAAGCACCGTCTTCGGTCATAGCAGGATCGTTGTTATAAGCATAACCGTTCCAGTTGTTATTATACTTTGAGTAATTCGAGACATCACCGCCAATTAATGCACCTGTGACTGCATTGTTATTACTGCTATTATACTTAGTCTTTATTTGCGTAATAATGCTCGTCATTTGCTGCATACCGTGATAGATACTAAAATCACCGTATGTCGGGTTACCTGAAGAATCTGTACCCGACTGTTTACGCGGCTGAAAATCTGAAGCAGCGTAAACAACAGCAAGCGGATCATCAGTTGCCGTTGCGACAGCTTCTCCGACTTCCTCAGCAAGTGCCATTATGGGCGAAAGCACCATTGACAATGCCAAGACGACAGAGAGCATACGTTTGAGTTTGGAGTTCAATGTTGTAAACATCTTGTCTTCCCTTTCCTGAATAAATTTGTTGCGAATATTGCCATTTTTCACTTTGACAACACATTATTTTTCTCATAGTGATAAATACCTTTATAGATAAGTCATTTTACCATAGATGCGACAATAAGTCAATAAGTACGAGAGATAAAAAAACACTGTTTTATGTTTTTTACACAATGTTTACGTTTTGTGCGCGCTTGTGTCTGATTTTTACATCTTTTTTAATTGCGATTTACAAAATCGAACAGCGTGTTCAGATGAGTATATGTTATTCAACACGTTGCAAAATCGACCGGTTTAAACCCATTTTTGTTCATTTCGCACGGGACGTCGAAGGCGCCGTCCCCTACGGATCCGATCAGCAAATAATTTCATTTTAGGGGTTGAAAAAAATCTATGCGTGTGGTATAATCACATCGTTTCCAATACTTAATTATTCGGAGGAATCAACGTGGAAAACATTAGCTTTAAAAATGTGAAATTCAACGAGGGATTTTGGCTTAACCGCTACAATCTCAACAAATATTCGAGTATTCAGAGCGTTTACAAGCGTTTTGAGGAAACGGGAAGAATTGACACTTTGCGTTTCAACTACGAGGAAGGAAAAATAAAACCCGGCGTCGCACAGGATTCTGATGTCGCGAAGTGGGCTGAAGGCGTTTCTTACCTCATAACGAGCGATCCTGACTGCTGCAAGGATGAAGTTGCGATCATAGAGGAACTTATCGACAGCATGGAAAAGCATCAGATGGAGGATGGATATCTCAATCCGTACTTTATGCAGCTTTTCCCCGATGCCATATTTTGCCGCCGTCCTGCGCATGAGCTTTACAGTGCAGGCCACCTTATTGAAAGCGCTATCGCTTACCACAAAGCAACAGGCAAGGACAAGTTTTTGAAGGTAATGATACGTTACGTCGACTGCATAGAAAAAGCATTTATTACAGAAAAGACGGCTAAATTCCAGACTCCCGGACATGAGGAAATTGAGCTTGCACTCATCAAGCTTTACGATCATACAGGCAACAAAAAGTATCTTGACATGGCGCTTCATTTCATCAATCTGAGAGGTAACACGGACGAGCCTTCGATTGACGGAAATGTTGTAACAAAGAAATACGACCAGAACGACACCCCTGTAAGAGAAATTACGGATGCTGAAGGCCACGCTGTACGCGCGACATATCTTTACATCGCTATGAGCGAGGCGGCACAAAGAACAGGCGATGCTGAGCTTCAGGCTGCTTGTGACAGAATTTTTGACAACATCAGCAAGAAGCGTATGTATATCACAGGCGGTATCGGTTCAAGCGGAATGGGTGAGGCGTTTACGGTCACTTATGACCTGCCTAACCTCAAGGCATACACAGAGAGCTGTGCTGCAATTGCATTTTTGCTTTTTGCGCTGTCGCTTTCCAACAACCGTTTGGATCCCGCATACGGTGCAGTTATTGAGCGCATTATGTACAACAACCTGCTTTCTTCAACTTCAGCTGACGGTAAAGCATTCTTCTACGAAAATCCGCTTGAAATCCACTTACATTCACTTGAAAAGGAAACTTGTATGGCACCGCACAAGCGTTCCAAGCTTCCTATCAGAACAAGAAAGGAAATTTTTGAAACATCGTGCTGTCCTCCCAATATAAATAGAATTTTCGCTCGTATCGGAGACGTATTCTTCTCCGAATTTGACGACACGCTCGTTGTAAATCAGTATGCGGCACTCGGACTGAACAATGACAGCATTTCCCTTTCGATGGACACATCATATCCGCTTAACGGAAAAATAAATGTGAAAGCCAACGCTTGCAAATACAAGAATATTTATTTCAGAATTCCCGAATGGTGCGACGCTCTTGACATTTCCGCTTCCCTTTCATATAAAAAGGAAAACGGATATATCGTATTTGAAAATGTCACCGACAATTTTGAAATTGCAATTGATTTCAAGATGACACCGTATTTTGTTGAAGCTCATCCGAATGTACGTGCAGATGCAGGACGTGCCGCACTTTGCTACGGTCCTGTAGTTTACTGCATGGAAAGATGCTTCAACGATTATGAATTGAATGCAATAACACTTGATTCATCCGCAAAAATCGATGTTGTAAGCACAGGAATCGATACACTCCCCGAGCTTCATCTTGAAGGTGCGTTAAGTACTGAATTTGACGGACTTTACAGAAAGAAGAATAACAACAAAAAGAAGGTTCCCCTCATATTCAAGCCTTATTACACGTTTGCAAATAACGGCGAATGCGATATGCTCGTGTGGGTAAACTGCATCTGATATCTATCTCGGAGATATAATTATGGGATTTTTTGATAGTATTCTTAAGGTAGTCAAGGAAAAAGTAACAGAAGCGGTCAATGATGCTGTAAATGTGCCTAATACCGGCTCAAATACGCAAGCCAAAACAGAAACGGCTAACAATTTCGAGCAGAAGTTCAATCCTTTGACCGATGAAAATTACTTTGCAACGCTTCTCACAGAAGAGAATTTCCCCGGTTATACGATTGAACGCTCCGTCAAGCTTGACACATTTGATCCGGAAGCTCACCCGAAGTGCTTTCCTGTAACATTTTTGTTCAGGAAGAACAGTGAACCTGTCCTTGCGGTATTTGTTATGAAAGAGTCACAACGTCATACAATGCCCGTGTTTGGCAGTTCTGTAATACTTGATGACAACGGAATACGCTATGTCCGTTTTTATAAGGGCTGGGAAAACGAAAGATCTTATGTATTGAACAGGGTCAAGGAAAATCTTAAATGATCCTTTAAAACAGTAAAAAACAGAGAGAAACGCATTATGCACCTGCGACGAACAAAGCACAGACTCTTATACGCTTTGCAGGTAGCTTGTCTGTGTACGGTTTGGTAGCACAAATTTGTGCGGTTAAAGCCCTTTCTCTCTGTTTTTATTTTGGAGTTAATATGGGAATACTCGAAAGAATTTTGCTAAAAGAAGAATGGGAAAAATTCTATTCCTCAAAGCTTGAACACGGTCATCTTTCAAAAAAAGAAGAAATTGACCTCGGTGCATTTATAGAAAACGGTGAATATACCGAAACTGCCTTGAATATCCTGAACGGAGGAACATTCTCCCCTGCACAAAAGATACTTTTGAACAAAGCAAAAAACGGCAAAAAAAGAACGGTGTATACATACAACCGAGAGGAAAATTATATATTAAAGCTGATAGCGCATTTGCTTCACGAATACGATGGTATTTTTGCGCCTAATCTGTATTCATTCAGAAAAGAATACGGTGTTAAAAATGCGGCAAAAAGAATACTGAAAACAAAGAATTTGAGTAATTATTACGTATATAAGCTCGATATAAGCAATTACTTTAATTCAGTAGAAGTAGATAAGCTGCTGCCCGAATTAAAAAGGGTTTTAAAAAATGATACGGCACTTTACGCATTTATAGTGTCATTACTGCAGTTTCCGTATGCCATATACGACGGTGAGCATACATATGAAAGCCGGGGGATAATGGCAGGTGTGCCGATATCATCATTTCTTGCAAATCTATATCTTTCCTCGCTTGACCACTACTTTTACAGTAAAAACGTGCTTTATATTCGGTATTCGGATGATGTTTTGGTGTTTTCAAAATCGTATGACGAATTGCAAAAGTACAAAGCATATATAAAAAATGCTCTTGAAATGCACGGTCTTACGGTAAATGAAAAGAAAGAATTTCTTTCGCATCCGCATGAAGAATGGACATTTTTGGGTTTTTCCTACAAAGACGGAATACTTGATGTTTCTTCCGCATCGGTTGAAAAATTAAAGCACAAAATGCGGAGAAAATCAAGAGCCTTGAAACGTTGGTCCGACAGAAATAACGT
>JBGVLZ010000099.1:0-44795 GCA_045124505.1 Eubacteriales bacterium | reverse complement strand
ATCCGGCAGCAAGTATACTGTTGATGAGGCACAGGGTATGATTCTTGTCAGAATGGCTACTGTAAGAGGTGAAAGCCTTGAAACATTTGTATCTAACATTGCTACAGATGCTGATTTCTACAGAGTAATTGATAAGACAGGTGCAGTTGTTACAAATGTAACAAGACTGACATATGAATACTCAGTACAGCTTCTTAATGCTGATGGTACAGTAAATAAGACATACTCAATCGTTATGGTTGGTGATGCTGACGGAAACGGTCGTATCATGGGTGCAGACGTTACAAAGATAAAGACATGGGTTAAGGATAGAATCCGCACACCTTATGAATGTGCTGTTGCAGACTTTGACGGTAATGGCAGAATCTTGGGTGCAGATGCTACCAAGGCAAAGATGGTTGTTAAGAACGGTTTCTGATACTCTTTTTAAAGAAAACCATTAAATTCATCTGAAAATAAAACCCGAGATTCATCACTTGATGTAATGTGCCCCCTGTCAAGTAGACAGACTAAAAAACAAAAGAATTTACAAGTTGAATAGATTCTTTCATCTCCCCTGCTGCGCAGCAGGGGAGAGTTTTCGTCACGCGGCGGTGGCGAAATAATACTCGCAAGGCGTCATACAATTCAGACGCTTTTGGTAACGGCGAGTATTGTAAAAGTGTATGTATTCTTCAATAGCAGAAACGAGTTCTTCTCGGCTCGTAAACTTTTTAAGATAGTACATTTCAGATTTCAAGATCCCCCACCATCCCTCCATTGGAGCATTGTCAAGGCATCTTCCGACACGGGACATGCTTTGGATCATACCAGCATCAATAAGCTTTTGGTGAAAAATTTTGTTTGTGTATTGAAATCCTCTGTCGCTATGGAAGATAGGTTTTGCATTAGGATAAAGACTGGTTGCTTCATCGAATGTTTCAAAAACAAGTGCATTGTTGTTACTGTCGCCAAGCTTGTATGCAATAATACGTCTGTTGTAAAGATCGAGAATAGCGGAAAGGTAAAGTTTCTTCACTTCAGGACCAATGTAATACTTGAATTCGGTAACATCGGTTAGCCATTTCTCAAAAGGAACAGTTGCTTTAAAAGCTCTATTCAGAATATTCTCAGCAGTAATTTCAGGAGTAGACTTCACGTAATCCGGGCGTTTTCTGCGAATAACGGATTTAAGTCCGAGTATCTGCATAATACGGCGAACTCTCTTTACGTTAATTCTATGTGGAAGCTCGTCTATCTTCTCTCGGTTAATGTTAATACTCATCTGCCTGTATCCGAGAACACCGTTGCTTTTCTCGTAATAATCTTTTACGTATTCTGTAATCTGCTTGTTCAAAAGTTCACTTTTGCTTTGCTTCCTCTTCTTCCACTTGTAGTAAGAAGATCTGTTTAAATTCAACGCAATCCATATTCCCTTTATAGAATAATGCTTATGCGTGTTAAGAAATTCAATAGCTATGTATACGTATTCTTGACGTACTCCTCAGCGACCACCCCCTATGAGTTCCTGCAATTTTTTTATGAATTCATTCTCAATTTCAAGCTGTCTGTTTTTCGCTTCAAGTATCTTCATTTCGGCCTTGAGCTTCTCGATCTCGGACATTTCTTCAATAGGCTTAGTTCTGCCTCGGTTGTCTTTGAGCTTGTCCACTCCGCCTTCTTCATACTTGCGTACCCACGAATAAATTTGTTGGTATGAAACCTTGTATGTCTCTCGGGTTATTTTTTATAATATTTTTTGAATTTATAATTGACAAAAAACGACAAAGGCTGTATAATATCAAAGAATTTGTTTTGCGGAGATATTTATTATGATGGAGAAAGTAATCGAAATAGAGGGGCTATGCAAATCGTTCGGTAACGTGAAGGCTGTAAACAACATCAGCTTTTCCGTGCAAAAGAGAATGTTATTTTCATTTCTCGGTGTTAACGGTGCAGGCAAGTCCACGACTATTTCTATAATCTGCGGACTGTTAAATCCGGATTCTGGGACAGTCAAAGTCTGCGGTGAAAGTTGTGAAAATGTCAAGGATAAAATAGGCGTTGTTTTTCAGTCTTCTGTGCTTGATGCGTCATTTTCTGTTTACGATAACTTAAAATACCGTGCAGCTCTTTACGGTATAGCGGGAAGTAAATTTCAAAAAAGACTTGGCGAGCTTACCGAGCTTCTTGAAATGAAAGAAATATTAAGCCGTCCTGTAGGTAAACTTTCGGGAGGACAAAGACGCAAGGCAGATATTGCACGTGCGCTTTTTCACTCTCCGTCACTTCTTATTCTCGATGAACCCACAACAGGACTTGATCCACAGACAAGGAAAACGCTTTGGTCTGTTATTGAAAATCTGCGCAAAACAGAAGGACTTACAGTGCTTCTCACCACTCATTACATGGAAGAAGCCGCAGATTCAGATATGATAGTTATTATAGACAGCGGAAAGATCGTTGCCAAAGGAACACCTATTGAGCTTAAAAATAAATATACAAAAGATACTGTAACACTTTTCGGTATTACTGAAGATGAAATTAAAACACTCGGTATGCCGTATATTTTTGACGGGGTATCCTATAAGATCTTTGTTGAAAACACAAAAGACGCCGCGGCTCTTATTTCAGAAAACAGGGAAATATTTAAGGACTTTGAAATAACAAAGGGCAAAATGGACGATGTTTTTCTTGCTGTAACAGGTAAGGCGCTTCCCGGAGGTGCTTTGAAATGAATACACTGTTATATGTAATAAAAAGAAATGTAAAAATGTTTTTCTTTGATAAAGGAATGTTTTTTACCTCTTTGATAACTCCGCTTATTCTGCTTGTGCTTTATGCAACATTTCTTTCTGATGTTTACCGTGACAGCTTTATATCGGGGATGCCCGAGATGTTCAAAATTGAAGAAAAACTTATCAATGGCACAGTGGCAGCACAGCTTGTGTCATCTTTGCTGGCGGTAAGCTGTATTACGGTTGCATTTTGCTCAAATTTACTTTCTGTACAGGATAAATCAAATAAAACGCTTAACGATTTCACGGTATCGCCTGTAAAAAGTTCAACTCTTTCACTCGGTTATTTCATAGCTACATTTTTGGTGACGATGATTATATGTGTTATCACGATGGCAGCCGGGCTTTTGTATATATACTTCAAAGGCTGGTATATGTCAGTCGGTGATATCGCACTGATGCTTGGCGATGTTTTGATACTTTCGCTGCTTGGAACATCTCTTTCGTCTGTTGTCAGCTTTTTTCTTTCAACACAGGGACAGATGTCTGCTGTAAGCGCTGTCATAAGCGCAGGCTACGGATTCATTTGCGGTGCGTATATGCCGATATCGCAGTTTTCCGAAGGACTGCGCCATGTGCTTTCGTTTTTGCCTTTTACGCATGCTACATCACTTATAAGAAACCACACGATGAACGGTGCGTTTGAAGAAATGGAAAATGCGGGACTTCCGTGCGAGGCAGTAACTGCACTTCGCGATACGGTTGACTGTAACATATATTTTGCGGACAAGCTTATAAGCACCGACACTATGTATATAGTTGTCGTTTCTGCGGTACTTGTATTTACCGCATTATATATTTTTCTTAATGCCTTTGGTAAAAAAATAAAAAAATAAAAATAAGGAGTTTTTTATGATCCCGGCACTTATTATTTTCGCAGTTACTTATGTTTTGATGCTTATATTCAGTAAATACAGGTGTTATATCGCACTTGCATCGGGAATCCTTTTTATCGCTCTCGGTATGTTGCCGATTGGTGATATAATAGGAGCGCTCGATTTCAATGTCATACTTATGATCGCAGGTACTATGGGACTTGTTTCGTTGTTTATTGAAAGTAAAATGCCATCGCTTCTTGCCGATATTCTTATGGAACGGGTCAATACAGTTCAGATGGCGGCAGTAGCTCTTTCCTTGTTTGCAGGTGTTATATCTGCATTCGTTGACAATGTTGCAACGGTTCTTATGGTAGCGCCAATTGCGCTTGAAATATGTAAAAAGCTTAAAACAAATCCAGTCCCTGTTATAATTGCAATTGCTGTATCTTCAAATCTTCAAGGTGCTGCAACACTTGTCGGTGATACAACGGCAATAATGCTTGGTTCGGCACTTGATATGAGCTTTATCGATTTCTTTGTATATCACGGAAAGGCAAGTATTTTCTTTGCAGTTGAGCTTGGAGCTGTTATCTCTGCGCTGATACTTTTTATTCAGTTTAACAGTAAAAAAGACCGTATACCTAAGTCCGGCACACGTACGGTCGTTACAGATCTCATTCCCACATACCTTTTGTGCGGTGCGCTTTTACTTCTGATAATCGCATCGTTTATTCCCGAAAAGCCATATGTTACAAATGGTGTTATATGCTGTATTCTGTTTGTTATCGGTCTTATTATTTCATTCGCAAGAAAGAAGACACTTTCTGCGGTTACAGATCATATCAAAGAAATAGATTTTGAAACGATAGGTATTCTTGTCGGTCTATTTTTAATGATAGGCGCAATTGAAGAGCAGGGAGTTATAAAGGCTGCTGCTGATCTTCTTGCTAAAGCGGGAGGCGGAAATCTGTTCTTGCTTTATACGATAATTGTATGGGCTTCGGTTGTCATCTCTGCCTTTATTGATAACATACCGTATGTTGCAACGATGATACCTGTGCTTATGGGACTTGCAACAACGCTCGGGGTTGATCCCACACCGTTCTTGTTTGGTCTGCTTTCAGGCGCAACACTCGGCGGTAACTGCACACCTATAGGTGCATCTGCAAATATCACAGGCATCGGTATACTTCGCCGTGAAGGATATGAAGTCAAAAACAGCGACTTCTTCAAGATAGGAATACCGTTTACACTTGCGGCAATAATTCCTGCGTACATTTATATCTGGCTCGTATACGGAATTTAATATTAAAAGCGTTGTCGGTCTGACAACGCTTTTGAATTTTTATTCGGTTATTTTTGATACAAAATCATTTATTTCCTGAGTTGCTTTTTTAATTTTGCGGTTAAATGCTGAGTTTATCGTGGTTTTTCCGCTGTTTATCAGAGTTGAATAATCCGATGCAATATCTCCGAAGCCGCATATTATACCGAGGTCATACGTTCTGTTTGCAAATATAATGCGAAGCATATCGACCGATTCATCATCACGTGTTGATTTACCCATGATTGCTTTTTCGATGAATTGAGGTGTTATGTGCTTATAGCCGAGGTAAGCCATTGCTTCAAGTGCATAGCTTGCAAAATATCCGCCGTCACGTGTTTGCTCGGATTTTGGTATACCTACAAATGAGCCTGCGGGATTGACGAATGTAATGTAATTTTCCTGCTGTTTATCGTATTTAGGTAAGGGAATTATTCCGAAATCTGTGTCCATGTCACGCAGTTTGATAACAGCATCAAGTGTTTCGGCAAAGAACAGCGCACGGTCCTCCTGGAATGCCTCTATCGTTATTTCGTGAGCTAAAGGATTTACACTTATCCAATCGTGTGCATTTATTGTCTTGTTTTCACGTTCCTGAATATCGACGGTTTTTTCTGCAACCTTCAATATTTTAGGCATTTCCTCGGAGTTTATTACGGGAATATCATCAGAGTTTTTGGTTACGAAACGAAGACCGCATGAGTAGAAAAGCCCGAATGCATTGTCGTTGTGTGTTGCAAGTGCGTATGTATCGGTGTGATCCCATATGCTGTCGCCGTTATCAACGGAGATGTTCAAAAGTAACTCATTGAATTTATCAATTGTCCATTCGTCGTCACGGACAAGCTGATAAAGATCGGGCAGATCATTCATTTTAGCCATTTTCTTATTGAAGGTAAGTACCCACGAGGCAAGCTCCTCCATTGTGAGAATGTCACCCGTTGTGAAGAAAAGCTGGTTTGAGATGGACAACAGCTCAGGTACGTTCTGATCCCAATAATGCTTTGAAAGATCAAGATTTTCCGCTTCAAACAGATCCATAAGGTCACCGTTGGCGGCGCTTGTCGTTATTTCCGACTGAAGTGCAAAAACGGCATTGTAAGCGTTATCACCGGACTGTATGCTTGTGTGAAGATCAGATGTTGTCGAAGTGCTTATATGAGGTACAATGTTTATTCCGTAATCTTCCTTCATGATCTGCACACGCTGATATATTGCGCTTTTTACGCCGTCGTCTGAATCCTCTTCAAGAAAAAAGTCTTCATTGTTTGCCCAAAGTGAGCCGGGGCCACCTTCGCAAAGAACCACAAAATCTTTGTTATCGTATGATTCTGCAGGCAGCTCGATCGTGTAGTTTTTGTCATTTGAAGTATCTTCGGCCTGTACGGTGTGAGAAGGTGCGGATGTATCATTGACATTATCTGTGCAGGCTGTCACAAAAGGGAGCACTGTAAGAGTTGCCAATATGAAAGATAAAAGTTTTTTGTATTTCAATTTGATACCGCCTTTTCTTTATATTTTCAATAACGATTATAAAAGATTTTTTCCTTACTGTCAAGTCCTGTACTGAATTTGTTTATTTACATTTTTTCTTGTTGATCACACCGAATTGTGAATTTTGATTAATGCGGAACTTGCAAAAATGCATGTTCGGATAATTTTTCTGACGTCAACGTAATGTTATTTTTCACAAAAGCGTGTTAACTTTGAGCATTTTTGCAATTTTGCGATGTTTTAAATAACATTTTTGTTAAAATTATTGTGTTTTCTATTGACAAAATCAAACCTGTTTGTTATACTAATTCCAATACAGTTACAAAATACTGTAAATACTTAAAAGATGACTTAAACCGATCAGCGGTTAAAGGAGGAATTACTTTATGGATTTGTCATTCTTAGCACCGATAGGTGCGGTCATCGCCTTACTTTTCGCTTTCTACAATGCAATGAAAGTGAAGAAGGCTGATGAAGGCAGTGAAAAGGTGAGAGAACTGTCCAAATCAATAAGCCAGGGTGCAAATGCTTATTTGAAAAGACAGTACAAGACAGTTATAATTTTCTTTGCGTTTGCATTTGTTGCGTTTCTCGTGCTTTCGTTTATCAAGCCCGAAGGTAACACACTTATTTCAAAGTATACACCCTTTGCGTTCCTTACAGGCGGTACTTTCTCGGCTTTGTCGGGATATCTCGGTATGAAGATAGCTACAATGGGTAACGGCAGAACAACTACTGCAGCGCAGAAGAGTCTTAACAAGGGCTTGCGTGTTGCGTTCTCTGCAGGTTCTGTTATGGGATTTGTAGTCGTAGGCCTTGGACTTCTTGATATTTCTATCTGGTATCTTTTGCTCAGATTTGCTTTTGGTCTGACAACAACAGAGATTGCTGCAAACATGATAACATTCGGTATCGGTGCATCTACAATGGCAATTTTTGCACGTGTTGGCGGCGGTATCTTCACAAAGGCGGCTGACGTCGGTGCTGACCTTGTCGGTAAGGTTGAAGCAGGTATTCCCGAAGATGATGCAAGAAACCCCGCAACTATTGCCGATAACGTTGGCGACAACGTAGGTGACGTTGCAGGTATGGGCGCTGACCTTTATGAGTCTTATGTAGGCTCGATCATTTCCGCACTTTCACTTGCAGTTGCGGCAGGATTTACATCATTTGATAAAATGGTGCTCCCTTTGCTTCTTGCGGTTCTCGGTGTTGTATGTTCTGTTGTAGGTACATTCTTTGTACGTTGCGGCGAAAGCACTGACCAAAAGGTGCTCCTTTCCGCTTTGAGACGCGGCACATATATAAGCGCAATTGCGTTTGCATTAGGCGCTTTCCCCCTCATTTGGTTCATTCTCGGTAAAGAACACATCGGTATATACGGCGCAGTTGTTTCTGGTCTTCTTGCAGGTGTTCTTATCGGTTATTTCACAGAATATTTCACATCTGACACGTACAAGCCCACACAGAAGCTGGCGGCAACTTCCGAAACAGGTTCGGCAACGATAATCATCGGCGGTTTTTCACTCGGTCTTAAGAGCTGTGTTGCTCCCATCGTTATAGTTGCAATATCAGTTCTTACATCATTCGTTGTTTCGGGCGGTAACCTCAAAGACGGTATGAACATGGGACTTTTCGGAATTGCTATTTCTGCTGTCGGTATGCTCTCAACTCTCGGTATCACACTTGCAACGGATGCTTACGGTCCTATTGCGGACAACGCAGGCGGTATTGCACAGATGGCAGGTCTTGATGAAGTTGTAAGGGAAAGAACAGATGCACTTGACTCTCTCGGTAACACAACAGCCGCAACAGGTAAGGGCTTCGCAATAGGCTCAGCAGCTTTGACAGCGCTTTCCTTGATAGTTGCTTTCAAACAGCAGGTTGAAGCTATGGGCGTTGAGCTTGTAACAGAGATCATCAATCCCGTTGTAATAATAGGTATATTTATAGGTGCTATGCTTCCGTTTATATTTGCAGCTTTGACAAT
The DNA here is from genome assembly GCA_045124505.1 of Eubacteriales bacterium. Classification (GTDB taxonomy): domain Bacteria; phylum Bacillota; class Clostridia; order Oscillospirales; family CAG-272; genus RGIG7213. Next base: position 36,392 of record JBGVLZ010000099.1, on the reverse strand, counting down.
GGAAGCTGTAGGTAATGCGGCACAGAGTATCGTTGTTGAAGTAAGACGTCAGTTCAAAGAGATCAAGGGTATCATGGAAGGCACAGCAAAGCCTGATTACAGAAAATGTGTTGACCTTTGTACAAAATCTTCACTTCACTACATGATCGCTCCTTCTGTTCTTGCAGTTGTAACACCCATAATCGTTGGTATCATCCTTGGTCCTTCAGGTATCGCAGGTATGCTTTGCGGTGCTGTTGTTTCGGGATTCCTGCTTGCGATCCTCATGTCAAACGCAGGCGGTGCATGGGACAATGCCAAAAAGTACATTGAAGGCGGTAATCACGGCGGTAAGGGAAGCGAACAGCATAAAGCGGCAGTTGTAGGAGATACAGTCGGTGACCCCTTCAAGGATACGAGCGGTCCTGCAATTAACATTCTTATAAAGCTTCTTTCGATCGTTTCAATTGTGTTTGCATATATAATTGCAAATTACAACATAGTTGATTTATTTATAAAATAATCTTCCTAAAGGCGGACACCTTGAAGTGTCCGCTTTTTATGTTGATTTTATTAAAAATATGTGGTATAATCAATATAGCTTTAATTGAAAGGGGATTTTAATATGAAAAAGCTCTTTGTTTGTATGCTTGTCTGTGCGCTTCTTTTATGTTCCTGTCAAACAGGACAGAAAGACAGCGAAAGCGAAAAAAACTCAAATCCACTTACGGAGGAAGAAATGACAACACCCGAAACGGAAAAACAAGAAGAAAAGATCTACTTTGTCCGCCGTTATAAAGAACCTGAAGAAGAAGATCTGAATCTTGAAATATTTGAGTATAAGAACCTTGAGGCGGCACGTGCTTTTGCAAACGATCCGTATAATGCCGCACTCGGATACGCTGTATACGATGAAGACGGTAATTATGTATACGGCAAGTACAGTGAATTTGTAACAAAGCTTCTCGGCGAAGCGAAGCACGTTGCAGATTTTATGAAAAAGGAAGAGTATATTTACGGTGATGCTAAAACAAATCCCGGCGTTACATATGAAAGATTCGTAAACGGAAGCCAACTTCGTGAGAAGATCGTTTCGTGCGACCGTTTTGTAGGCTGGACACTTTACAACCTCGGTTATAAGGATCAACCCACAAATTCGGGTCTGTTTGTATGGAATAACGGAAGCGTACACGATATGAATACGTACCTCGAAGCAAAAGGATTCAAGAAGATCGAAAACGCAAGATCACTTCAGGCAGGTGATATAGTGTTTGTAATTCCGGCTACATCTTCATCGGGCAAAATTTACCCTGCACACGTATTTTTGTGTGCAGGTAAATCAGAAAACGGTAAATTCTACCGCTATGATGCAGGAAGCCGCAACAGAATAAGATGCACAAATGATGCGGGATTCGGCGCTGATTATTCCGCATATAAAACAAGCGGTCAGCCGTTTAATGAAACAATTACAAGCTTTATGCACGCATACAGATATGTTGAGAATGTTTCAGAACTTCCCACCTCGTAAAGGAGAATAACATTGAAAAAAATATTAAGACTGTTTTCGCTGTTTCTTGCATTACTTACATTTGTATCATGTACAGCGGAAAATAACGGAAAAGATACAGCCACGCAGACAGATGACGTAACATCCGATGAAACAGAAGAACCCGTACCTGAAAGGATCGGTACAGCGTGGTTTACAACACCTGCAATTCCTGCCGATATCGGCAAAACAGTTAACCTTTCGGGGTATGATGTTCAGTTTTCTCTCGGTGTGACAACGTCTTGTGAAAACATTAAATGGTCTTCCGATGAAATAAAGATAGATGAAAACTCTTGTGTCACGCCGAGCGAAGCAGGCGTATTCAAGCTCAAAGCTGAGTCCGCAACGAAAAGCAAGGATATTTATCTTATAGTAAGGTCTGAAGGCTCTGAAGAATATGTCTTATATTCAAATGATTTTGAAAATGCAAAAAAAGAAGATTTCAATGTCGTACAAAACACAAACGGATCTTTTGCTGTAACCGATGGCAAAATGGTGCTTTCCGCACCGAGATCGGGATCTGATTATGTAAGGGTATTGCTTCCCGATTTTATCGGGGATTTCGGTGACTACAAGATAAAAGCAAATGCAAGTGTTACGAAAAAAGCCGATGAAAAAAGATGGATGTCTGTTATGTACAGGGTTCAGAACGATGATGCACCGTATTACCAGCTTTGTGTAAGGGCAAATGCATCGCTCGATGACGGGGTTGAGCTTGCACACAGAAATGCAAATTCCGAGTGGCTCTATCACGGAAAAGGTGCTTTTTCAGAAGCACTTTCACCTGACAAAATGTATGAATTTACCGCTGATATACACGGTCATACGGGTACGGCTTATATTAACGGCGATAAGATAGTTCAGACTGACAGCGGACTTTCCGATTATCCCACGGGCTGTGTCGGTTTTCAGGTATGCGGTGCGACAGCTGAAATTGAAGATGTCAAGATAACTGTTGATTTCTATGAGCCTGAAGAATTTATACTTGAAAAAGGTTTTTCGCAAGTAAGGGAAATTAATACTAAAATAGCACTTTATTCATCTGTTGTAACCGAAATTACAACTCTCGAAGAATTGACGGGAATACTTGAAAATTCTCCGACAAACGCTATACTTTCTGTATCGCTTATTGAAAATGAGCTTGCAGTAGTTAATAAAAACGGTGAAAAGATCGCAAGCATCGAAGAAGCTTTGTCCTCGCTTGACGGTAAAATTATACCGGTTTTCCGACCTTCCGATGTCGATTCCGCGAAAAAAACTGCAGAATATCTTACCAAAAACAAATATAAAGATGTTATGGTCATAGGCAGTGAAGCTGTCATTTGTGAATTCAAAAAGATACATCAGCTTGCAAAAAGTGTACTCGACTTTACGAATGAGGATATCTCAAAGCTTTCGCTTTATGATATTCGCAAAATGACAAGCAAAAGCACGAGCAGAGTGTGTCTTATCCCTGCATCCCTTGCAACATCGGAAAATACAAGCTACCTGAATTCGCTTGCTGTGACGGTATGGTACAAGGCTGAAAAGAATGATAAGGTTGAGCTTTATACGCTTATAACATCAGGTGCAAACGGAATAGTGACAACAGACAGAAAGCTTCTTGAAGAATGTATGACAAGCTCTGTTTTTCAGCGTAACTCCCATGTCCGTCCCGTTTCGGTAATTGGTCACAGAGGAATACCGCAGCTGGCGCCCGAAAACACGATATACGGCTCACTTATGGCATCTGACTTCGGTGCAAATATCATTGAAAATGATATTTATCTGACACGTGACAATCTCATAGTTGTTATGCATGACGGTGATATTTCAAGAACAACAAACGGTGTCGGCGCTATTGAATCAATGACGTATGAACAGCTTTCACGATATTCCGTCGATTATTTCGGCGGTGTTGCACCTCAGCCGATACCGACACTTGAAGATTATTTTAAAGCCTTCAAGGGTAAAAACGTCAATCTTTTTATCGAGATAAAGAGCACTAAAACAACCATCGTGCGTGAGCTTCGAAAGCTTCTTGATGAATATGATATATACGATCAATGCTCTGTGATATCTTTCCACACACAGCAGATAGATCAGGTGAGAAGGAGCATTCCCGAGCTTTCATGCGGATATCTTTACGGTGCCATGGATAGCTTTGCAAATATAATGAATACTGTATCAAAGCATGACTGTACATTCAATCCGAGCTATTCAGGCTTGAGCGAGGAACTTTTACAACAATGCGCACACAGAGGTGTTTCGATATGGCCGTGGACAGTAAATGACGAAAGATCTTTTTCAAACTTCTATCTTATGGGAACTTGGGGAATAACAACAAACAGGTCTGATTTTGTAAAGGATTATATCAAATTTATGAAGCCCGATATATCGTATTCCTTGACTGCCGGTGAAGGGATTAACGCTGATATTAAAGCCCTTACTTATTCGGGAGATGAAATTACAGCGGATGCCGATATGGTGGTAATTGACGGTAACGGTACTGTTAAGTATAATAACGGTGTATTGAGTGCAAGCAAATCAGGCGATGCCGTGGTTATTTTCAGAGCTAAGTTTTCCATTAAAGGCAGCGACAAGCTTGTGAGTGTTTACTCACAGCCGGTTACAATAACTGTTAAATAAACATTAATTGCGTCCGATTCATTTGGAAATGATATTCTGAGTGAGTCGGACACCTATTTTATAAAAAAATTATAAAAAAATGTCAATAGCTATTGCAATAAAATAAAATATGTGGTATATTATATTTAATATTGTAAGTACTTTCCGAAGAAAGGAAGGCGGCAGATATGATGAGATGTATCGTAAAGATTAAACTGCTTTTTTCTTCGGGATTATTGCGCAAATTTACAGCCTAAGGGTGTACGGACCTCCGTACTGCTTTAGGCTGTTTTTAGTTATTATAAACTTTTGTTCTGCTTTTGGAGGATTTATGAAAAAGGTTGCGGTAATTATGGGTTCTGACAGTGACTTTCCCGTTGTTGAGGGGGCTGTCAAGGTTTTAAAGGAATACGGTGTTCCGTATGAGGCGCATATTTACTCCGCACACCGTACACCCGTTGAAGCGAAAGAATTTTTTGCATCAGCTCGTGAAAACGGTTTCGGGGTTATTATATGTGCTGCAGGCATGGCGGCACATCTTGCAGGCGCGGCGGCGGCAAATACAACGCTTCCGGTAATAGGTATACCGATGAAGTCATCAGCGCTTGACGGAATGGATGCACTTTTGTCAACAGTACAGATGCCGACAGGACTTCCCGTTGCCACAGTAGCGATAAACGGGGCGAAAAACGCCGCACACTTGGCGCTTCAGATAATTGCCCTTTCAGATGATGAGCTTGCAGAAAAACTCATATCAGCAAGAGCAAAAATGAGAGAAGACGTACTTAAAAAAGATAAAGAACTTCAGGAAAAAATATAAGGATGGTGTAAAAGATGAGTAAGAGTTACAGCGAAAGCTACAAAGAAGCAGGCGTCGATATCACAGCGGGATACCGTGCTGTTGAGCTTATGAAGAAGCATATTGCTTCCACAACGACATCTGGCGTTGTTTCGGGAATAGGCGGATTCGGCGGACTTTTTGAGCCGAATATAAAAGGAATGACAGCTCCCGTGCTTGTTTCGGGTACTGACGGTGTCGGAACAAAGCTTAAGCTTGCCTTCATTTTGGATAAGCACGATACGGTCGGTATCGACTGTGTTGCAATGTGCGTAAACGATGTTATTTGCTGCGGTGCTGCTCCTTTGTTTTTCCTTGACTATATTGCTTGCGGTAAGAATGTTCCGGAAAAAATCGCTGCGATCGTATCAGGTATTGCTGACGGCTGCCGTCAGTCAGGTGCCGCACTTATAGGCGGTGAAACGGCTGAAATGCCGGGATTTTATCCGATAGATGAATATGACCTTGCAGGATTTACAGTCGGTATGGTCGATAAATCAAAAATAATCTATAATTCAAAGATCAAAGAAGGGGATGCAATTATCGCACTTCCGTCAAGCGGTGTACATTCTAACGGATTTTCGCTTGTAAGACGTGTGCTTCTCAAAGATGAGAAGAATGCTTTTGCACATTCCGATGAGCTTGGAATGACTATAGGTGAGTCGCTTTTGACACCTACTAAGATATATGTAAAGCCTATTCTTTCACTTCTCGAAAAGGTTGACGTTAAGGGCATCTCCCACATTACAGGCGGAGGATTTTACGAGAATATTCCGAGAACTATCCCCGAGGGCTTCGGTGCATCTATTGAAGAAGCAAAGGTGAAGATTCCCCCCATATTCTCACTCATTCAGAGGGAAGGCAACATTCCCAAGCGTGATATGTTCAATACATTCAATATGGGTGTCGGTATGTGTGTTGTTGTTTCTGCCGAGGATGCTGACAAGACAGTTGAAATACTTAACGATAACGGTGAGGCGGCTTACATCATGGGCGAAGTAAAAGCAGGTATTGAGGGCGTTAAGATATGGTAAAGATAGGCGTGCTTGTATCAGGCGGAGGCACAAATCTTCAGGCTCTTATCGATGCTGAAAAGTCGGGCATAATAAAAAGCGGCAAAATAAGCCTTGTTATTTCAAATAAAAAAGATGCTTACGCACTTACACGTGCGGAGAACAACGGCATAAAAACAGCTGTTGTTGTCAAAAAAGAGTGTAAGGACGCAAGTGAGTTTGAAGAAAAGATAATAAGCCTTCTTGAAGAAAACGGAATTGAGCTTATAGTTCTTGCAGGCTTTATGTGCATACTCAGTGCTGATTTTACAAAAAAGTACGAAAACAGAATTATAAATGTGCATCCGTCGCTTATCCCATCTTTCTGCGGTGAAGGCTTTTACGGTCTGCACGTGCACGAGGCGGCACTTAACTACGGTGTCAAGGTCACGGGTGCAACTGTTCATTTTGTAAATGAAATACCCGACGGTGGAAAAATAATTGCACAAAAAGCTGTTGAAATTGAAGATGGCGATACCCCTGAAACTTTACAAAGACGTGTAATGGAAAATGCAGAATGGATAATACTGCCAAGGGCTGCAGAAAAAATATGCAAAGAGATAAAGGAGAGTAAATGATGACAACGTATGATATTAAAAAATTGCTTTCGGAAAACACATATCCCGGACGAGGCATTATAATTGGTAAGTCTGCTGACGGAAAATATGCTGTAAGTGCATATTTTATAATGGGCAGAAGCGAAAACTCCAGAAACAGAGTGTTTGTCGCTGAAGGCGAGGATGTAAGAACAAAAGCGTACGACCCTTCAAAGCTTAAAGATCCGTCACTCATTATTTACTATCCTGTAAGAAAATACGAAAATAAGCTTATTGTTACAAACGGTGACCAAACGGACACAGTTTACGAATCTCTCAAAGATGGCGGCTGCTTCATAAAAGCGCTCCGCACACGTGAGTTTGAGCCTGATGCACCCAACTTCACACCTCGCATAAGCGGTATGCTCACATTCGCCGACGGTGACTTCACTTACAAAATGAGTATTTTGAAGAGTGCCGACGAAAACGGCTCTGCCTGCAACAGATATTTTTATGAGTATGAGCCTATAAACGGTGTTGCACACTTCATTCATACATATATGCATGACGGAAACCCAATACCCACATTTGAAGGTGAGCCTGAAAGAATCACAATAAACGAGGATATTGAAGAATTTGCGAAGCTTCTGTGGGAAAACCTCAATGAAGACAATAAGGTATCATTGTTTGTCCGCTATACAGACCTCTCAACAGGCGAAACAAAAACGATAATCGAAAACAAGAATAAATAACGGGAGAATTTAAAATGAAGGAATTTGAACTTAAATACGGCTGTAACCCCAACCAGAAACCCTCAAAAATTTATATGGACAACGGAAATGAGCTTCCTATCGAGGTCCTTTCCGGACGTCCCGGTTACATAAACTTCCTCGATGCATTCAACTCCTATCAGCTTGTAAAGGAGCTTAAGGCGGCAACAAAGCTTCCGTCGGCGGCATCATTCAAGCACGTATCTCCCGCAGGTGCGGCAGTTGCAGTTCCGCTTGATGATATACTCAAAAAGATATACTTTGTTGAAGATATTCCCGGATTTGACGAATCTCCCCTCGCTTGGGCATATGCAAGAGCAAGAGGAACTGACAGAATGTCATCCTTCGGTGACTGGATAGCGCTTTCCGATGTTTGCGACAAGGCGACAGCACTTATAATCAAGCGTGAGGTATCCGACGGTGTTATTGCTCCCGGATATACAGATGAAGCGCTTGAAATACTTAAATCCAAGCGCAAGGGCGCATATAACATTGTAAAGATCGACGAAAACTACACCCCCGATCCTATCGAGCGTAAGCAGGTATACGGTATTACGTTTGAGCAGGGAAGAAATGAATTGAAGATAGACAATGACATTCTTTCCGATGTTGTAACAGCTAAAAAGGAAATTCCCGAGGATGCAAAGCGTGACCTGGTTATCTCACTTATCACACTCAAATACACACAGTCAAACTCCGTTTGCTACGCAAAGGGCGGTCAGACGATAGGTGTCGGTGCAGGTCAGCAGTCGAGAGTCCACTGCACACGCCTTGCGGGAAATAAAGCAGACGTGTGGTTCTTGCGTCAGCATCCCAAGACGCTCAGCCTTCAGTTCAAGGAAGGAATGGCGCTTGCTGATAAGAATAACTGCATTGATGTATACGTTTCTGAAGATTATGAGGATGTAACAGGGGACGATGTATGGCAGAATTTCTTTGCTGTCCGTCCCGAACCTCTCACACGTGAGGAAAAGAAGGCATATCTTGCAACAATGTCAGGTGTTTCACTCGGATCTGATGCATTTTTCCCGTTCTCCGATAATATTGAACGTGCCAGAAGAAGCGGTGTTGAATATATTGCAGAGCCCGGCGGCTCGATCCGTGACGATCTTGTAATTGAATGTGCAGATAAATACGGTATGGCAATGGCATTTACAAAAATACGTCTGTTCCACCATTGATGAAAGGGCGATAAAATGAACGTACTTGTTGTAGGCGGCGGCGGCCGTGAGCATACAATTATAAAAAAGCTCAAAGAAAACAAAGAAATAACAAAGCTTTATGCGCTTCCCGGTAACGGCGGTATCTCCCTTGATGCCGAATGTGTAAACATAGGTGCAAAGGATATCGACGGAATTGTTAAATTTGCTGTTGAAAATAAAATTGATTTTGCGGTGGTAGCACCTGATGATCCGCTTGTTTTGGGTGCTGTCGATGCGCTTCACAATGTCGGTATCAAGTGCTTCGGTCCGTGTGCCGATGCCGCAATAATTGAAGGCAGTAAGGTATTTTCAAAGGATCTTATGAAAAAATACGGAATACCAACAGCATTTTATGAGGTATTTACCGATAAGAAATCAGCTATTGATTATCTTGAAAAGTCATCATATCCGATAGTTATCAAGGCTGACGGACTTGCACTCGGAAAGGGTGTTGTAATTGCAGAGAATTTTGAGTCTGCAAAAGCGGCTGTCATTTCGATGATGGAGGACAAAATTTTCGGCGAAAGCGGTTCAAACATTGTAATTGAGCAGTTTTTAAAGGGCGTTGAGGTTTCCGTTTTAGCATTTACAGACGGAAAAACGGTCGTTCCGATGGTTTCATCGATGGACCACAAGCGTGCGCTTGACAATGATAAGGGCGACAATACAGGCGGAATGGGCACGGTTGCACCTAATCCATACTATACACCCGATATTGCAGAGGCATGCATGAAGGAAATATTCATCCCTACGATCGAGGCGATGAAAAAAGAGGGAAGAACATTCAAAGGATGCCTTTACTTCGGACTTATGATCTGTGACGGTAAGCCGTATGTAATTGAGTATAACTGCCGTTTCGGCGATCCTGAAACGCAGGTCGTTTTACCGCTTTTGAAAACAGACCTTTTTGAAATTATGAAGGCTGTTGAGGATGAAAGACTCGATGAAATAAGTGTTGAGTTTGATGAAGGCTCCGCTTGCTGTGTGGTAGTTGCTTCGGGCGGTTATCCCAAGAAATACGAAACAGGCAAGGTCATTGATTTTGGTGATTTTGAAAAGCTTGATAATGTCACCGTTTACCACGCTGGTACAAAGCTTTCCGATGACGGTGAGATACTTACATCGGGCGGACGTGTTCTCGGTGTCACAGCGGTGGCAGACACACTTGAAAATGCAATTAAAAAGGCTTATGAAGGCGCAGAAATGATAAGTTTTGAAAATAAGCATATGCGCTCCGATATCGGACAGACTGCACTTAAAGCACTTAAATAAGGAAGTTTAACTATGGTTTACAGAATATATACAGAAAAAAATCCCGCACTCTCAAATGAAGCTTCTTCTCTTTGTGCGGAGCTTTCCACACAGCTTGGTATATCACTTAAAGGTGTAAGATTACTCAATAGATACGATGTTGAAAATCTCGACGAAAAGCTGTTCGAAAAGAGCATTAACACGGTTTTTTCCGAGCCTCAGCTTGATTTTGTGTACAGAGAACTGCCGGAAAACGGCGGTGCATACGTTTTTGCAGTTGAATATCTGCCCGGTCAGTTTGACCAGAGGGCGGATTCAGCCGCTCAGTGCATACAGCTTTTGACAGGTGCTGAACGCCCTGTCGTAAGAACTGCAAGGGTTTATTATCTTGACGGTGAGCTTACAGATGAACAAAAGGCAAAGATAGAAAAATATATCATCAACCCCGTTGAATCGAGAAAGGCAAGCCTTCAAACAAAGAACACTTTGAAGGATATATACGATATTCCCACATCTGTTGAAACGCTTAACGGTTTTATCGATATGGAAGGGGATGAGCTTGCGGAGTTTGTCAAGAAATACTCTCTTGCGATGGATGCAGATGATATACGCTTCTGCCGTGACTATTTTAGAACCGAGAAAAGAGATCCCACTATAACAGAAATCAGAATGATCGACACGTATTGGTCGGACCATTGCCGCCATACAACATTTTTGACGACTATAGACTCTGCCGATATTGAAGATGAAGACGTTAAGAATACGTATGATGAATACATAAAGATAAGAGCAGAGCTCGGACGCACAAAGCCCATAAATCTTATGGATATCGCAACGATCGGTGCAAGATACCTCAAGGTAAAGGGTAAGCTTCCTAAAATTGACGAAAGTGAAGAGATAAACGCTTGTACAGTAAAGGTCGATGTTGACGTTGACGGTGAGATACAGAAGTGGCTTCTTCTTTTCAAAAACGAAACACACAACCACCCGACCGAAATTGAACCTTTTGGCGGTGCGGCAACGTGTATCGGCGGTGCTATCCGTGACCCGCTTTCAGGACGTGCATACGTTTATCAGGCTATGCGTGTAACAGGTGCGGCTGATCCTCACGTATCGGTTGAGGATACAATTCCCGGTAAGCTTCAGCAGAGAAAGATCGTAACAACTGCTGCTGCAGGCTACTCATCTTACGGTAACCAGATCGGTCTTGCAACAGGTCAGGTAGATGAAATCTATCACCCCGGATACGTTGCGAAAAGACTTGAAATAGGTACAGTTGTCGGTGCAGCTCCCGAAAAGAACGTTGTACGTGAAGTGCCGGATCCCGGTGACATTGTTGTTCTTCTCGGCGGAAGAACAGGCCGTGACGGTTGCGGCGGTGCAACAGGCTCTTCAAAATCACACACAGCAGAGTCTATCCACACCTGCGGTGCTGAAGTACAGAAGGGTAATGCGCCCGAAGAAAGAAAGCTGCAAAGACTTATGAGAAATCCCGAAGCATCCACTCTTATCAAGAGATGTAATGACTTCGGCGCAGGCGGTGTTTCCGTCGCTATAGGTGAGCTTGCAGACGGTCTTTATATAAATCTCGATGCTGTTCCGAAGAAATATGACGGTCTTGACGGTACTGAGCTTGCAATAAGCGAATCACAGGAAAGAATGGCAGTTGTGCTTGATCCTGCTGATGTTGAAAAGTTTATTTCAATTGCAAAGGAAGAAAACCTCGAATCAACAATAGTTGCAACCGTAACTGAAGAAAAACGTCTTAAGATGGAATGGTGCGGAAATGTTATCGTTGATATTTCACGTGACTTCTTGAATTCAAACGGTGCTGAGAAGCATATCGGCGTTTCCGTTGCTGACAAGAAAATAAGCAAAAAGACTGTAAACGGTTCCTTTACAGACGAATATAAAAAGCTTGCAAGCGACTATAATGTTTGCTCCAAGCGCGGACTTTCAGAAAGATTTGACTCAACGATAGGTGCATCCACTGTCCTTATGCCTTTTGGCGGTAAGTACCAGCGCACACCTGCACAGACGATGATAGCAAAGCTTCCCGTAGGACCGCACAAGACAAATACAGCGTCTGTTATTGCATGGGGCTACAATCCCTTTATAATGTCTGAAAATCAGTATGTAGGTGCATATCTTTCAGTTGTTGAATCGCTTTGTAAGCTTGCGTGCAGCGGTGTTGAAAGCCCTGATATGTATCTGACATTCCAGGAATATTTTGAAAAGCCGAAGGATGATCCCGCACGTTGGGGTAAGCCTTTTGCGGCACTGCTCGGCGCACTTAAAGCACAGCTTGACTTTGGAATTGCATCCATCGGCGGTAAGGACTCAATGAGTGGTACGTTTGAAAATATCGACGTTCCGCCCACACTCGTTTCCTATGCTGTCGGATGCGGTGACTGCAGAAATGCAATATCACCCGAATTCAAGAAATCAGGCTCAAAGGTCATTATAATCAATCCCGAATACCGTGAAAACGGTCTTCCCACGGTTGAATCCCTCAAAAATAATTTTGCACTTGTAGGTAAACTTATAAAAGAAGGCAAGGTCCTTTCCGCCTATACACCTGTATATGGCGGTGTTGCTGAGGGTATAATGAAAATGTCGCTCGGTAATAAGATCGGCTTTGCTTACGATGAAGCCGTTACAAAGGATGAAATTTTCGGCTATTCTTACGGAAGCTTTATTCTTGAGCTTTCAGACGATTCAAATATCGGCAAGACACTCGGTTACACAACTGAGGAATACGCCCTTACCTATAACGGTGAGAAGGTATGCCTTTGCACACTTGAAAAGCTTTATGAGGATGAGCTTGAGGATGTATACTCTTGCAATATAGAAAGCAAGAAAGAAGAAATTAAGGCATATTCGTATAAAGCATCATCGTATCCGTCACCGAAGGTAGGAATTGCAAAACCTAAATTCCTGATACCTGTATTCCCCGGTACAAACTGTGAATACGATACAGAAAAGGCAATTGCATTTGCAGGCGGTGAGGCTGAAATATTTGTTATAAACAATATGACATCAGCTGACGTTACAGCAAGTGCCGAAGCATTTGCAGAAAAAATTGCAAAGTCACAGGTAATATTCGTTCCCGGAGGATTTTCGGGCGGTGATGAACCTGAAGGTTCAGGCAAGTTTATAACGGCATTTTTCCGCAATCCTCTTATTCACGAAAAGGTTGATGAGCTTCTGAATTGCCGTGACGGACTTATGGCAGGTATCTGTAACGGATTTCAGGCGCTTATCAAGCTCGGACTTGTTCCGTTTGGTAAGATAGTTGAAACAGACGTTAACTGTCCGACGCTGACATTTAACACGATAGGCCGCCATCAGTCAAAGATTGTAAACACACGTGTGGCTTCAAATAAATCTCCGTGGCTCTCTGCAACAAATCCCGATGAAATATATGCAGTTCCGATATCTCACGGTGAGGGTAGATTTATCTGTCCCGATGATTTGTTTGCAAAACTCGTGGAAAACGGTCAGATCGCAACACAGTATGTTGACCCAGACGGTAAACCTACATTTGATATAGCATATAATCCCAACGGCTCATATTATGCTGTTGAAGGTATCACATCTCCCGACGGCAGAATACTCGGTAAGATGGGACACACAGAAAGATACAGCGAAGGACTTTATAAAAATGTCCCCGGTAATTACGATATGAAGCTGTTTGAATCTGCTGTAAAGTATTTCAAAATATAAATAAGGTGAATATGAAAAAAATACTGATTTCTCTGTCATCACTTTCCGCTGTAGGTGCGTTTGTGATGATGCTCATAACGATGCTTGGAGGAGTAAGGAAAACACTTTTGGATACAGGTACTTTGACAGAAGCGGAAAAAGAACTTCTGAAAGAGCTTGGCGATCCTAAATGGACTGATTATTTCTTTACGATACTCACGCTTTTGGCACTTCTCTTGACTGCAATATTTATAACAGTTGTTATTTTCAAGGATAAAAGCAATTTCGCATCCGCATCGCATATTGTGTCGCTTATAGCCATGCTCATGATGGCTGTATGTACAAATTCAGCTTTTAATGCTGAAAAGGCACTGCTTTACAATAATATATTTGTTATCGTTTCGCTCGTGCTTTCGGTTCTGAGTTATGCACTTCTCTTGTTCTATTCGGCTGTTGCCATAACGAAAGAGGAGTTTGAAAGGTACTTATGAAAATAACCGTACTTGATAAATGTACGCTTACGGTGGGGGATATAGATTTTTCCCCCATCGAAGCGCTCGGCGAGGTCTCGTATTACGATATTTTGCCGCATGACGAAATAATAGAGGCTGCAAAAGACTGCGAGGTATTGCTTTGCAATAAAGCCGTAATTGATGCGGATATTATGGATAGTTGCAAAAATCTTAAATATATCGGACTTTTCGCAACGGGTTATAACAATATTTCGACAGATGAAGCGAAAAAAAGGGGAATCATTGTTGTAAATGTTCCCGGATATTCGACGTATTCGGTGGCCCAGCTTACAATGGCATTTATTCTTTCACATGCAACATCGCTTCATGACTACAATGAATCAACGCACAGCGGAGAATGGATAAAGTCTTATGCATTTTCATATTTTCCGTATCCTATTACCGAGCTTTACGGAAAGACTCTCGGTGTCTACGGCATGGGTGCGATAGGACGCAAGGTTGCGGAATGTGCAAAGGTTCTCGGAATGAATGTAATTGCGTGCACGAGGACGATACGTGATAATGACTATGAATATGTAAATGTTGATGAGCTTTTTAAAAGAAGCGATTATCTTACACTTCACGCTCCTCTGACAGCTGAAAACCGTGAGCTTGTATGTGAAAGAACACTTTCGCTCATGAAGCCGACTGCATATCTTATAAACACATCGCGAGGCGGTGTGATAAATGAAGCTGACCTTGCAGATGCACTTAATAACGGTAAAATAGCAGGTGCTGCACTTGATGTTTTAACGGTTGAACCGATGAAAGAGGGAAATCCCTTGCTTAGGGCGAAAAACTGTACAATAACACCTCATGTTGCATGGGCATCTCTGCAGTCACGTATAAGACTTATCAATATAGTTGCGGAAAACATAAAAGCGTACCAAATCGGTACGCCTGTGAATGTTGTCAATTGACTTTATTTAATAAAATAATTCTAAAGCGGGAGAATTTTCGGGTAACTGCCAAAAGTTCTACCCGTTTTTTTTCTTCCTGTTTATCAAAAAACTCATCGCATAATATGTCTTTTGCCAAACGCAAAAAGTCCATTGTAATGCTTCTTGTTCCGAATTTTTGGGATTGATATATAAAACCGCCGTCTTTTAATATTTCCTCTGCAAATACAAGTCTTTCGCTTGTATTCAAATCAAGCTCAAACATGTTAACAAACGAAATATATACAATTTTTAAAAGCTGCTTTTTGTCAGCCTTGTTTTTTGCGGCTATCCGCTTTGGGGCGTCTTTATCTGTTCTGTTTCCGCAGAGGTTATACAAAATGAGTAACTGTCTTATATCATCCTGTGCATTCTCAGAGAAAAGTCCTTTGTTTATATCACGGCACAGTTTGAGAAGATTATTTTTTTCTGAATATTCATCTTTCATTTTATTTCTCCTTCAGAGCAAGATCAATAAGCTGCTTTACGGCATCGTTACATCCGTCTTCGTCGCAGATAAAGGAATTTGCATGGTGCGCATCAGCAACTGTATAAAGTTTAAACGGATTTTTTGCAGCTTTGAAATTGTTTTCACTCATATAATACGGAACATACGTGTCAAGCGCACCGTGAATGAAAAGTATCGGAAGCTCTGTATTTCTTAAAATATCCTCTGTATTTACACCTCTGAATCTGCATTTGCAAATTATTTCACAAAAGAAAATAATGCTTACCCTTACAAATTTCGGAAGGTGATAGTCCTTTTTCAGTACGTGATGCAGTATTCTTTCCGGACTGTCAAAGCCGCAGTCATCTATGATACACTTAACCTCACATGGCAAATGCCTGCCAATTGAGAACAACACGCTTGCACCGCCGAGTGAGATGCCGTGTAAAACGATATTTTTGCAGTTTTTAAATCTTTCGGTTATGAAATGACACCACGATGCTATATCACGGCTTTCGTTTACCGCAAATGTCACATGCTTGCCTTCTGACTGTCCGCATGCCCTTTGATCTATAACTACGATATCAAAACCAAGCTCTTTATAAAATTTTATCTGTGTGCCGAAAGCGGTGAAAGCATCCGAGTCGTATCCGTGGGCAAGTAAGACAAAATTTTCGGTTTCTTTTCCGCAGGGAACATAATACGCTTTAAGCTCCAATTTATCAAAGCTTTTCATACAAAGCGTTTCTGTCATCGATGATTCAAGCAGATCTATTCTTTCTATACATCTTTTTGCGTGCTCGTGCGCATACGCTTTTGATGGGTCATCAAGAATTTTTAAAAATGTATCGGTATTTCGTGCTTTCTTTCTTTTCAGGGCATAAAGTGCGGCGCAGATGCATGAAACGGAATACACCGGCAAAAGAACGAAAAGTGCAATTAAGATATACTTCGTCAATGTGATCCACCGCAACATTTATGGGGAACTATATCAAGTGAATAAATACCGTTTTCATTTTTTATAAAACCGAGTGCTTTTGCAAATTCATCGCTTTTTCCTGTGTAAATAACTTTTTTCACACCGCATATGTCAATAAAGCTTATTGCTGACATTCCGATAAGGATCATAAGCTCACGGTTTTCTTTGCCGGGAACATATGCGATCTCATCGATCGTTCCGTATTCACCGTTAAGATAAAATTGACAGCAGGCGGTTAAAATATCGTCTTTATATCCGCCGTAACAAAAGTGTTCTTCGTCGTAAATAACACCGCAAAGATTGCAGATATCCCTTTGTATCTGCTTGTCCTGAATTGGTTTGACAGTCAGCATTTTATACCCCTTTTTCCTTTAAATATTTAACTTGCTTTCCTGTAAGATAACGGTATTTGCCGGGAGCTAAATTACCAAGCTTGATGTTACCTATGGCAACTCTTGTAAGCCTTATAATGCGAAGGTTTGCCGCTTCCGCCATTTTTCGTATCTGTCGGTTACGTCCTTCAAAAAGAGTAAACTCAAGTACTGTTTCGTTGTCCGTCATACGTATGACATCGGTTTGAACTGGCTTTATTTTATATCCGTCAAGTGTCAGGGGACTTCTTAACACTTCGAGCTGTTCGTCCGTTATTTTACCTGCAAATTTAACGTGGTATATTTTCGGTATTTTATGTGTTGGGTGTGTCAGAATATTTGTAAGCTCACCGTCATTTGTCAAAAGCAAAAGTCCCTCCGAATCACGGTCAAGCCTTCCGATGGGATATATTCTTTCGGAAATGTCGGATACAAGATCAAGAACTGTCTTACGTCCAAGCTCATCGCTTGATGTCGTTATGTAACCGCGCGGCTTGTTAAGCATTATATATATGCGGTCATTTTCACGTTTTAAAGCGACTTTTTTTCCTTTATATGTAACGGTATCCGTATCAGGGTCTATGACCTGACCTATAGCGCAAACCTTACCGTTTACATATACTATACCGTTTTTTATATCGTCCTCTGCCGCCCTGCGCGATGTCACACCGCAAAGCGACAGATATTTTTGTATCCTCATTTTTTCCATTAGCTTATAAGATCCTTTATTTTTTCAAAAAATCCGCGGTCATCTTCCGCATACTCAACGTCAAAGTCTGCGTATATCGGAGCTGTGGCAATAGAAATATCGCCGTTCAAATAATCGACATATCCGATTATGTCGCCCTCTTTTATACCGGGATAGTAAAATCTTCTCATGCATACTATGCGTTTCAAATCACAGCCATTTATACGCAGTACCGCTGTAACGTCATCACGTATGCGTGCATTTATATTGCTTTTATCTCCTCCGCAGACAGGAGCTGTGAATTCAAACTGTCCTACAGATTCAAGTACCACACGTTTATAAAGTGTAAAACCGTATGAGTACATACTTTTATGGTCATTCCAATCATCGGGAGCGTTTAAAGTAACGGCGCAAAGCTTCACACCGTTTCTTTCACAAGCGGTAACAAGACATCTGCCCGCATTTTTTGTAAATCCTGTTTTTCCGCCTGTTATGCCGTCAAAGGTACCCAAAAGTCTGTTATGATTGACAAGCAAGCGTGAATACGAGTCGTCAGAGCCGTCGAGTGAAAATTTCTTCGTTGAAGTGATCTTTGCGAACATTTCATTTTTCATACAGTACGCCATAAGCTTTGCAAGGTCCTGTGCCGTACTGTAGTGATTGGGATCGCTCAATCCGTGGGGATTTGAAAAATGTGTATTGCGAAGACCGAGACTTGATGCTTTATCGTTCATCATTTCGACGAAATTTTCAATATTTCCGCCTATTTCAATTGCAAGGGCACATGCGGCGTCATTTGCCGACTCAAGCATGAGGGCATACAAAAGCTCCTCAGTTGTAAGTCTTTCGTTTTCGCAAAGATAGATGGAAGAACCTTCAACACCGACTGCATCCGATGAAACGGTTATAACCTTTTTCAAGGGAGCATTTTCAATTGCAATGATTGCTGTCATTATCTTGGTCGTACTTGCCATCGGCATTTTTTTTGCCGAATTTTTTTCGTATACCGTATCACCCGAATCACACTCAATAATACATGCCGATACGGCAGATACGGAAGGATATTGCACCTCTGTATCAGTCTGTATTACCGCATCGCTTGATGCGCAGGTGTTTACAGTAAGACAAATAGCTGAAAGTATTGAAATACAGATATTGACTGCTTTGCTCATATTAACTCCGTAATTTGTTAAAATTCCGGTTTTGACCGTGTTACATAATATGAGCCGAAAACAAAAATTATTCTTCTGTTTTCATTATTTCGGAAAGGTCAAGCTCTTCAACCTGTTCTTCGTTCTTTTTGCTTTTCTTTGTGGATTTTACGATATCCTTCACTTTAGTGATTATATCAGGTGTTTTATTAAGCAGTGAAAGTACGCTTGAGCCGATGTCGTTTGCAGCATCCTGAGGATTGTTTATGCTCATCATAGATACATCGCCGTCAGGCTTTATGACGAGAAATGCAACAGGAGATACGGTAACACCTGAGCCGCCTGCACCTGTGAAGCTGTTCGCCTTGTCATTCTGATTTTTTGTGTGTTTGCCGATGTAATCAACACCGCCTGTAGCAAGTCCGACCATTATCTTTGACACAGGTATGATGGTAACGCCTGATGATGTTACTATGGGCTGTCCTATGATAGTATCGGCTTCTACTATATT
Organism: Eubacteriales bacterium; assembly: GCA_045124505.1. Lineage (GTDB taxonomy): Bacteria > Bacillota > Clostridia > Oscillospirales > CAG-272 > RGIG7213. Next base: position 17,308 of record JBGVLZ010000099.1, on the reverse strand, counting down.
CTTGATATTTTCAAGTGTTGTCTTGAGTGCATCTGAAAATTTTTGTTCTGCCATAACTTCCTCCAATTTTATATATAATCAACTATTCTGAATATTTCGGGCAGGGCGGAAAATAAAAATGTAAAGACTTGTCCCGGACGCAGTGATATTTGCAAATGAATGTCACATACCGTTTTTTCACTTGTGAAGTCAGGTATGACACTTATATTATCATTGTCATTTTCATTGTATCTTGTATGATGAACAAGTAAAGTTATAAGCGCATTTATGCCTGCACACACACCGCCGTAAAGTATAGCGGTCTTTGCCGCATTGTCAGAGCCTATATTTATGTTGAAGTTTACGATTTTAATCTTTAAACGCTTGGAAAATTTTCCTGTAACAGTTGAGATTATGTCGTAAATATCCGTGATAAATGAAGGAATGTCGGTAGGATGTGAGAATATTTCTTTGAGCTTGGACATCTTTTTTTTATCCGAATTTGAGGTTGTCTTTGTCTTCGATGCCTTCTTTTTTGCAAGCTTTTTTTCCTTTTTTATCTGCGCTTTAATTTTTTTCTTGCGTGCCTTTTCCATGGCATGCGGAGTATATTTTTTTAAATTTACCTTCTTTTTCCTCGGTGAAAGTTTAATTTTTATAAAAAGTATCTTTAAATAAAGCTCTGCATTTTCCCGATACTGTACTCCGAGCTTTACGGGAATGAACATAATAAGCGAGAAAAAGAGAAGTATTCCGAGTAAAATATATAAAAACACCATATTTTTTCCTACGGCTTTATTACAACTTGTCCGTCGGCACCGACGAGCTGATAAGGCGGCAATTCGGAAATGTCGGATATTCCGAAAATGCGCAGAAAATCAGGCGTTGTTCTGTAAAGAGAAGGACGGCCCGGAGCGTCAAGTGTACCGCAGTTTTCTATAAGTCCTTTTTCAAGCAGGGAAGAAACGGTATATGTGCAGTCAACACCTCTTACGCTTTCTATATACGATTTCGTAACCGGCTGATTATAGGCTATAATGGCAAGAACTTCGAGCGATGAACGTGAAAGGTTTCCGCCCCTCTTTATTCCTAAAGCTTCCTTGACCTCTTCCTTGTATTTTTCATTTGTACAAAGCTGTATACAGTCATTTAAAAATACAAGAATGATTCCGCCGTCGGGATCCGAATATTTTTCCTTTAAAAGCTTGAGGGCTTCATCAAGCTCATCCTCTGTTACTGAAAGCGAATACATAAGCTTTTCACGTGACACGGGATAACCTGCGGCAAAAAGAATTGCCGAAACAGCATTTGAAGTCCTGACAGGATCAAATATCGGTGTAAGTTCGTTTTCGGTATTAATTTTAATTACCTCCCTTATGGTGTACAGTTAAGTTCAACGATTATATCCGATGGATCAAACTGTGTGTTCTCCGTTTCGTGTATAAGTATTCTGTTGACCTTAAGAAGCTCAAGCACTGCCATGAAAACAGCCACAAGCTCCGATTTTGATGTACATGATTCAAAAAGTCTGTCAAAATGTGTCTTTCCGCCACGCTTCAGCGTTTTCATAACACCTATGATCTTTGCCGAAACAGGCACTATCTTACGCTTGATTATCGGGCGTATGTTGTCAGGTCTTTCCCGTGTTTCTTCGGCACGCTTTTCAAGCATACGTATCATAGCACTTTTTAAAAGAGTAATATTGTGAGGGCAGACATATCCGGCATCGGGCGGTATTTCGTCTGTTTCCTTTACAAATCTGCCTTCGTATTCCTTCTGATATTCATCAAGCTTTTCTGATATTTCTTTGATATACTTGTATTCAAGGAGCGCTTGCGCCAAAGCGGCACGGGGATCTTCACCGTTTTCAGATGGGCGGGGCAGAAGCATTTTGCTTTTTATAAGCATAAGCTCCGATGCCATGACGATAAATTCGCCTGCAATATCCATGTCCATCTTCTTCATTTCATCGAGATATTCCATGTACTGCAGGAATATTTCGTTTATCGGTATATCGCAGATATCAACCTTGTTTTTATGGATGAGCGAAAGAAGCAGATCGAGCGGACCTTCAAAAACCTCTATCTTATACGTTAATTCCGTCATACCAGGGTGTTTCCGTTTCCTATGAAAATATTATAAAAACGGTCGAAAAATGTATTTATTTCGTATGCATCAAAGCCGGGTATCTTTACGATAAGATTCAAAGCACCGTTTGAGATGAAATATGCAAGATCTCCTATAAGCGATGCACCCGAGAAGAAAAGAAATGCTAAAAATATTATCTTTATTATTTCTTCGTACTTCATAATGCCGAAATATATCTTGTCCGGCAGGAAAATAAACGCAATTCTTGAGCCGTCAAGCGGAGGAATCGGTATAAGATTGAAAAGACCGAGCATCAAGTTGACAAGATGGAAATAGTAGAAGAAAAATCCGATAAGCAAAAGAACTGTCGATTCGGGATTAATAAGACATGCGATCAAAGAAAACAGTATTATTCCCAAAAATGACATTATGACATTTGATAAAGGACCTGCACATGCGGTTATTGCCATACCGTTACGGGGATTTTTGAAATATCTTGTGTTTACGGGTACGGGCTTTGCCCAGCCTATTCCGAATAAAAGCATGCAGACAGTACCTATGGGATCAAGATGACGTATAGGATTAAGTGTAAGCCTGCCTAAATTTCTTGCTGTCGGGTCTCCGCATTTGTATGCGGCAAATCCGTGTGATGCTTCATGTATCGAAAGTGCGATAAGAATTATCGGGATACGGAAAAGAAGCATGACCAACTCATACGGGTCGGAAAACAAATTCATTATATAGCTCATAAAAATCTCCACTTACCGCTTTTGGCGGTATCAAAATTAGTATCGGAGGTTAATTATAAAACCTCGTTCTTTATAAGATCCTCAAAGCTTTCACGGCGTACGGAAAGACGGTCAGCTCCATCCTTGATTATAACTATCGGAGGGCGTGGGATCCTGTTGTAGTTAGAAGCCATCGAGTAATTATATGCACCTGTGACAAGTACTGCAAGTGTGTCGCCGCGGTCCATTTTCTGAACCTTGATATCTTCTGCGATAAGGTCGCCGCTTTCACAGCATCTTCCGCATACCGTTGCTTTGTAATCAGCGGCGAAATCGGCACGGTCTGCACACAAAACGGTGTACGGCGACTGATAAAGCGCGTATCTCGGATTATCGGGCATACCGCCGTCAATGGAAATGTAATTCTTGAAGCCGGGAATTTCCTTGCGTGTGCCGACGGTGTAAAGAGTAACTCCTGCGGCGGCAACGATGCTTCTGCCGGGCTCCATAAATATTTTCGGCATCTTTACGGAATATTTTTCACAAAGGGATGTTATATTCTTTGCAATTTCTCCGATATATTCGGATATATTGACCTCAGACTGTTCCGCTGTGTACTTGACTGCAAATCCGCCGCCGAGATTGAGTATTTCAGCTTCAAATCCGAATTTATCCTTCATATCGGAAATAAAGGATATCATAACGGTTGCCGCATCTATGAAGGGTGTAGGCTCAAATATCTGTGAGCCAATGTGACAATGAAATCCGCAAAGCCTTGCATTTTCCTTGGAAAGGGCAAAACCTGTTATCTCTTCTGCCTTGTTTTCGATTATGGGTGTGCCGAACTTGCTGTCAACTCTGCCTGTGCTTATAGCCTTAAGCGTGTGCGGGTCGATACCAGGGGTTATACGGAGCAGGATGTTCTGCACCTTTCCGAGACTTTTTGCAATACGGTCGATCGCTTCAACCTCTTCATGGCTGTCGGCAACAAAATATCCGACACCTGACTTTATTCCGTATTCGATATCAGCATCTGTTTTGTTGTTTCCGTGGAAGCATGCGTTTGAAACGTCAAAGCCTGCAGAGATCGCCGTATAAAGTTCACCCGGGGAAACGATGTCAATGCCTATGTTTTCAGACTTCACTATCTTGTAAATGTCAACAAAAGAAAGTGCCTTACTTGCATAAAAGGGCATTGAGCCTTCGGGGAAATGCTTTTTGATCGCTTCTCTGTATATTTCGCACTGACGGCGTATTTTGTTTTCATCAAGCAAGTAAAGCGGTGTGCCGTACTTCTTTGCAAGTGCAACAGTATCAGCGCCTCCTAAAGTAAAGTGACCGTCCTTGTTTACACCGTAACAATCTTGTATGTTATTCATATTTTCAATCCTCTATATTTCAGTTACTTTCCCAATGAATGAGCGTATCTCATCCGTTCCTTCTCCGTTCAATGCAGAAAAGGGAATTATCGGTATCCCCTTGGGAATGAGGGGATGGCTCTGAAGCTTTTCGAGCGCTTCAGCACGTTTTGTCTTGTTTAATTTATCTGCCTTTGTTGCAACGACTGCAAACGGCATACGGCTTTCAACAAGCCACTGCAGCATCATTTCATCGTCCTTTGTAGGGCCTACCTTCATATCGATAAGCTGAAGTACGAGCTTTATATCCTTACATTCCGAAAGATATCCGTCAACAAGTGTTGACCATACAGCTTGATCTTTAGCACTTCTTGCCGCATATCCGTATCCGGGAAGGTCAGCTAAAAACAGCTTTTTGTCTATTTCATAAAAGTTGACTGTTATTGTTTTACCGGGTGTTCCGCTTACTCTTGCCAGAGATTTTCTTTGTGTCAGGGCGTTTAAGAGGGAACTTTTACCGACGTTTGATCTGCCTGAAAAAGCAACCTGCGGAATACCGCCTGACGGTATCTGATCGAGTCTTCCTGCGGAAATAGTCAATTTTATATTGTTTAAATTCAATCTTTTCATATCAGCGAATTACCGCAGGTGTTTTTGCGTCTCCTTTTTTATTAAGCGGATGTGTATCGTTTGAAAAATCAAAAACCGTAGTGCAAAGCTTATCTGCAGGGTAAGCCATGGCGTTTTTAAGTACATCGCTTGCATTTGCACAGGGGATAAATTCAAGCTTTTCTCTTACCTCGGGATCGATGGTTTTTAAATCATCGAGGTTATCCTGCGGTATAAGTACTGTCTTTACACCGGCTGCGTATGCGGCGGCGGTCTTTTCTTTAAGTCCGCCGATAGGTAACACTCTGCCTCGCAAGGTTATCTCGCCTGTCATTGCAACGTCACGTCTTACAGGTATTCCCGAAAGCTCACTTGTCAGAGCTGTCATAATCGTAACACCCGCAGAAGGACCGTCTTTCGGCACAGCGCCTTCGGGTACATGTATATGAATGTCACGGTTTTTATAAAAATCGGGATCAATGTTAAGTGCTTTTGCATTACAGCGTATGTATGTGACAGCCGCTTTTGCCGACTCCTTCATAACATCGCCGAGTGAACCTGTAAGCTCAAGCTTTCCGCTTCCTTCGGGAGCTGATACCTCAATTTTAAGTATATCGCCGCCGACCTGTGTGTATGCAAGACCGTTTACTACACCGACTTCGTCATATTTCGATATCTTTTCATTTTTCATCTTATGTTCAAACGGCAGATAAGAATCGAGGTTGGATAGCGAAATATTTACACAAGTAGTTTCACCGCTTACGATAAGCTTTGCAGTCTTCCTCATAAGCGAGTCAAGCACACGTTCAAGATTACGCACACCTGATTCATGTGTGTAATTGTCAATGACAGCGTAAAGAGCATCGGAGGATATCTTGAATTCAAGATACATCAGATTGTATTTTTTACGAAGCTTCGGTAAAAGATGTCTGCGTGCTATTTCAAACTTCTCCTTGCGTGTATACGAATCAAGTGAGATTATCTCCATACGGTCTATAAGCGGACGGGGAACTGTATCAAGCGTGTTCGCCGTACAAATAAACACACAGTGTGAAAGATCCACGGGGATTTCAAGGAAATGGTCCCTGAAGGATTTATTTTGTGCGCTGTCAAGTACTTCGAGCATAGCAGAGGCGGGATCGCCGTTAATGCTTGATGCCATTTTATCTATCTCATCAAGAAGTATAAGCGGATTCATGCACTGTGCACGAATAAGAGAATCAACGATACGTCCAGGCATAGAGCCGATATACGTCTTTCTGTGGCCCCTTATATCCGCTTCATCCTTGACACCGCCAAGCGATGTTCTTACAAACTTACGTTTCATAGCCTCGGCTAAAGATGATGCAATTGAAGTCTTACCGACACCGGGAGGGCCGACAAGGCAAATTATCTGATGCCGAAGCTCAGGGTTTGCAGATTTTACGGCAATATATTCAAGTATTCTTTCTTTGACCTTATCAAGACCGTAATGATCTCTGTCAAGTATCTTTTTTGCGTGCGCTATATCATTTTTTTCTGTTGTAAATTTGTTCCACGGAACATCGAGAACCGTGTCAAGATAGTTCCTTAAAACAGAGCTTTCAGCGGACGAAAAGGGAGATTTGGAAAGCTTTTTGATGTCTTTCATAAGCTTTTCGTGTGTATCTTCATCAAACCTGAGCTTTTCTATTTTTTCTGTGTAATCTCTTATTTCCTCGTCTTCATCTTCTCCAAGCTCTTCTTCTATTGCTTTCATCTGCTCACGCAGGTAATAGTCACGCTGGTTTTTGTCCATTTGTTCCTTTACCTTGGAACGTATTTTGCGTTCAAGAGAAAGAAGCTCAAGCTCGTTATTAAGTAAGACGAGAAGCGTTTGCGCACGCTTTTCAGGATCAAATTCACTTAATACGGTTTGTTTATCCGAAATGCTGTGCAGAATATTGAGTGCAATAAAGTCGCAAAGCAAGCCAAGTGATTTTATACTTTTAACTGCGAAAATTATTTCCTTGGAAATATTCGGCAAGTATTTTATTGTTTTTTCCATAACCGCCTGAAGCTCACGCATAAGGGCGGTTGAACTTGGGTCGTTTACAGAATCACCGTCAGTTGACTTGGTAGAAATGTCGGCGATTATATAAATATGCCGCTTGAAGGTTTCGCATACTGCACGGCACTGTCCTTCAAAAAGTACACGTTGTACTCCGTCGGGAGTCTTTATTGTTTGCTTTATTTTTGCAATAACGCCTACTTCAAAAAGCTCGTCTTTGTTCGGCTTTTCATTTGCGATATTTTTCTGGAGCGTTAGAAAAACAAGCTTTTCCGGTGTATGCGATGCGGCATCGACCGCACGGCGGCAGATGTCTGTTGTAAGTTCAAAATTAAGCGGTATACCGGGAAATGCTACTATGCCTCTTAAAGGCACGCATGGAAGTGTGAGTCCTGTAACAGACTCTGTATAATTCAACATAAATATCAATCCTTTTTCTTTCTGTGCAGATAGTACTAAATTATGAGTACCTTTCATTATATACTATATATTTTGATTTATAAATAATTATTTATTAACTTTCTACGATTATGAGCAGAGTTCCGTCTTTTACACTGATAAATGAGGGTGCTCCCGTGAAAGAATTGCTTACACCGATAGGAAAACGGTTGGTTATTTCAACATCGGTAATTTCATATTTCAGTCCCTTTTCACTTACACCGATTGATCTGTCCGTATATGAAAAGACAGATACATGCCCTGATTTGCCCTTGTCAAATTCTATTTTACTGTTTTCAAGCATGAATATTTCGCAATTTTCCGAAATCAGCTTACCGAAGCATCCGGAATCTTTAATAAAGGCGAGCGCCTGGATATTTGCATAGGAATGGCTTATTCTTTTTCCGCCGAGTCCGCCGTATATGACGAAATTTTTATAACCCTTTTCCATGCCGTATTTTATACACAAAATCGTGTCTGTATCGTCTTTCATAACAGGGTGGCGTATGACCTTACAGCTTACATCGGATATATCAAGTGAGTCAAAATCTCCTATAAGAATATCAGGCGTATACCCCTTTTTTATAAGTTGTTCATACCCTCCGTCAGATGCGATTATAAGGTCGCCGTCATTCGGGATGAAGTTTTCAAAATTTTCGCCGGATGCCCCGACGATATAACATGTATTTTCCATTACAGCCTCTTTATATAATAATTAATTATATCATACAATTCAATTGTTTATTTGGTAAGAACATTTATTAAATTTTAATCTAACGGAATAAATTTTAAAGGGTAAGAAACAATATTGTTAAGGAGTAAGAAAGGATGAGATTTTATGAAAAACAGCAAAAAGATAGTTTATCCCGAAAAGCTTCCGTTTGAGGATGATGATGAAATAGGATCTGTTGCTTCATCTACAGAGTGCACGGGACTTGCCCCGTCGCTTCCTATGTATGAAAATGAAGCGATGTCGTACAGAGATATATACAATATACCTGTAGAACCGAGAGTCAACGAACCGAAAAGCAAGAAGAAATAAAATAATTAAAAAAACACTTATTCGTAAGTGTTTTTTTTTGATTTTGGTATTTACAAATTTTATTTTGTAGTATATAATTACCAGTATATTTATGTTTACATTTGGGAGCTTGAAATGAATATCGGTTTTGATCACGAAAAGTACGTTAAATTACAAACGGAACACATTCTTGAAAGAATAGAAAAATTTGATAATAAGCTTTATCTTGAATTTGGCGGTAAGCTGTTTGATGATATGCATGCTTCCCGCGTTCTTCCCGGGTTCAAGCCCGATGCGAAGATAAAACTGCTTCAGGAGCTTAAGGATCAGACGGAGATAATTGTTATTATCAATGCCGCAGATATCGAAAGAAAGAAGATACGTGCGGATTTCGGAATTACATACGATGCTGATGTTATGCGTCTTATAGACAATTTGCGTTCACTTGATATCTATGTCAGTGCTATAGTCATAACGCAGTACAAAGAACAGCCGTCTGCCGATATTTTTAAGAAAAAGCTTGAAATCAGAGGTGAAAGGGTTTTTGTCCACCGCTGTATTAAGGGTTATCCCAATGATATAGATACAATTGTAAGTGATGCAGGCTACGGCGCAAATGAGTTTGTACCGACAAGCCGTCCGCTTGTTGTTGTTACAGCTCCCGGCCCCGGCTCTGGCAAGCTTGCAACGTGTTTAAGCCAGCTTTATCATGAGCATAAGAGGGGAATTGCGGCAGGTTATGCAAAGTTCGAGACATTTCCTATCTGGAATTTACCGCTTAAGCATCCTGTAAATATCGCTTATGAAGCCGCAACAGCGGATCTTCGCGATGTTAATATGATCGATCCGTACCACCTCGATGCATACGGTATAACGACTGTAAACTACAACCGTGATGTAGAGGCATTTCCCGTTTTGAAGAAGATACTTCACAGGATAACGGGAGAGGATTGTATCTACAAATCACCCACTGATATGGGTGTCAATATGGCAGGAAACAGCATCGCTGATGATGAGGTCTGCAGAGAAGCATCAAAGCATGAGGTCATAAGAAGATATTTCAAGGCGTTTTGCGATTATAAAAACGGCGCCTGTGACGAGGATGTTGTACACAGGCTTGAAAATCTTATGCAGGAGCTTGGTATAAATGTTACCGACCGTGAGTGTGTAAAAGCGGCAAGAAATAAAGAAGCATCGTCGGGTGCAAATGCCGTTGCGATACAGCTTTCGGACGGCCGCATAATTTCAGGTAAGGCGGGTGAGCTTTTGACAGCGCCGTCAGCCGCCCTTGTAAATGCACTGAAAGTTCTTGCAGATATTCCGAAGGGTATGCACATACTTTCACCGTTTGTTTTAGAGCCTATAACTTCGCTTAAAAAGTCGCTTGGCGACAAGGTAACAGCACTTAATATACACGAAACACTGCTTGCAATGTCGCTTTGCCGTGCTATGAATCCTCAGATGGATTATATTCTTTCAAAGCTTCCCGAGCTTTTCCATTGTGAAGCGCATAGTACAAAAATGCTCCCTGCATTTGAGGAAGCATATTTTAAAAAGTTAAAAATTAATCTGACGTGCGATCCTGAATTTATGACGGATGATCTGTTTATTCAGTAAGCGTCAGCTTTGATGATACGCCATGGTCATGCATGGCGTTTTGTCATATTCAACACCGTTTTTGTAGCATACGATACCGCTTTGCTCAGCAGCCTCTGTCTTTTCACCCATAAGCAAAAGCCCGTCGGGGGAACTGCATGATATCACGATAAGGTATTCACCTGCGGGAGGTGTCTTGATGCTCGGAAACATCATTGCCTGTACAGCCCCGATATCCTTTTTTGAAAGCGGACCGAGGGTGTATATATCAAAAGGTGTTGAGCTTACGGTCGTTTCATAGTCTTCAGACCAGCTGTAAAGCGTCACAACTGCACGGCTCATGCCTTTTCCTGCAAAAGCGTGAAGATCAAACGAGTGAAGCTTGCTTGATGCGGTGAATTTTACGGCATACTTGTTTTCGTCCATAGTTTCATAGTCGTTTGCCGTAGTATAATCGCAGAATGTAACCTTTTCTGTTTTAAGCAAAACAGGTGCAGGTGCAGTTGTTACATCCGAAGGATCCGTTATTTCTTTTGTACATGAAGCAGAAAATATAATAACGAATAAAAGCAGAACAGAAATAATAATATTTTTTCTCATTGTTTACCCCATATAATTTTTTCTAAAATTATACACAAAAAAATCCTCTGTGTCAATAGGTATGTAAAGATAAGTAAGCGGTGCGGAAAATATCATAGTAAGGATAGTTAAAATGAAAAAGAATGAAGAGAAAACCAATGTAATGCGTGTGCTTGACGCAAAGAAGATAGAATATAAAAGCTACAACTACGTTGACAGCGGTGTTGTAAGCGGAACTGACGTTGCACGTGTTATAGGACATGATCCCGACAGAGTATTCAAAACGCTTGTTACCGAAGGTGCTTCAAAGAAAAATTATGTTTTTCTTGTACCTGTTGAGAAGGAACTCGATCTCAAAAAGGCTGCAAAAACCGTAGGTGAAAAAAGCGTTGCGATGATAAAATCAAAGGAATTGTTGCCGCTTACGGGATATATACACGGCGGTTGCTCTCCTATAGGAATGAAAAAACAGTTCAAAACAGTAATTGATTCATCAGCAGAGAATTATGAAACGATTTTTTTCAGCGGCGGAAAGATAGGTTTTCAGGTGGAGGTAGCTGTTAAAGATTTAGATAAGTGCATACCTTTTACATTTGAAGCTGTATCTGTTTGATAATTATATATAACGTGAAACGGCGGCTTTCACTCGGAATTGATCCCGAGTGAGGCCGCCGCTTTATATTTTAAAAATTTGAAGTTACAGGTTTATTTATATATAAGGTTTGAAAGCTCAGAGTCATATTCTATAGAAATATTTTTTGTGATGTCCTCTATATAATTTGCAAACAGCTCGCTTTTAAGCTTTGTTTCTATCTGATATTCATAATACGGTCTTCCGTTTGAGGAAATAAATGTGATGAAGTATCCGCAAACAACACCGTAAGAGGTATATTCCTTGTAATCGCAGTCGTAAAGCTCACGTCCGTCCTCAAAGCACCATGAGATGATATTCTCAGGCAGCATAGTGCTTTCAGGTGTTACATTTTCAATGAGTCCGCCTGTCTGGTTTGTATTTGTATCGTTGGAGTGCAGAGCAACAAGCTCAGCAAATTTCTTGTCTTTATCATCAGCGTTTTTTATTTCGGCTATGATATCCTTTGCAAGTGCGGGTGCGGTTACCTCATTGTAATGCTGAAGCGAAAGGTCAATATAAATGTATCTTATATTCAAAAGCGGAGAATCATTTTTGGTTGCCGCTTTTGCTATTTGTACTATTTTTATTTTGCCCTGTGAATCAACCGTGCGGTTTATGTCACCGCTTTTTCTCGCTTCATCAAAAAGCCACTCCGAAAGTGTGTCATCCTTTACATATTCGGCATCATTTATTTCACATGAGTTCAGAAATTCCGTATGCTCTTCATCACCAAGCTCAGGATAAGTCAGTTTATGAGCTTCAAAAAAGCTCTTGCCGGACTCAATGTAAGATGTGAATTTGTCGGCATCTTCAACAGCTTTCTTTTTTGCGGTTTCTTTTTCATCGTCCGTGCTTGTTGCATCGTACTTCGGCACGATCGTGATAATGCTGTAATCAACCGTTGAATAGGATTTTTTGTCTTTTTCAAATTCTTTCTGAATATCATCTGATGTTATTTCAAAGGAATCATACTTTACCCTTGAATATTTTGTTGCCAGCTGGAATATATAGTATACCTCTTTTACAGTTTCGGGAGTAACGCCCGGACCCATCATTTCGAATTGTTCCATATATTCTGCAAACGAAACATCATAGCTTTTCGCATTTTCTTCAAGCTCAGCAACGGATTGGTCAACAGCAGCTTTTTCTTCGTCTGTTAAAGAAATACCGTCTTTTTTGGCATCTTTTGCAAATGCAATATAATATTCAAGATCACGCTTCGCCATGCTCAAAAAATAATCATACCACGTTGCATATTCCTTGTAATCTGCATGTGTAGGTACCTGTGTGTGCAACGGAAGCGAAGGATCGAAATATTTTGAAATATCAGAATAATTTTTTTCGCAAAAGTCTTTGTAAGCGTTTACGTAAAAGTAACGCAGAGCATAAACCGATATGTCAATACCGTCAACACTTGCAAGCGTTTTATCAGCGGGGGCGAGTATTATATCATTGGCAGGGCTTGAAGTGCTGTCGGAAGATGTTGAATCTGTGCTTGAATTGCCGCACGAAACAAAGGAAATTATGAGCAAAACGCTCAAAAGTATCAAAATAATTTTTTTCATTAAGTTATCCATTCTGCCATGTACGGCACAAAATAAAATTAAGCGTTAAGATATGAAAAGCTTGTCAACAAGATTCAAAACAAGCGGAACTGTTGCCACAGACAATACAGTTGAAATTCCCGTAAGCTTTGCGCCGAATTCGGGCGCAACATCGTATTTTTCGGCATACATTACTGTATTCGATGCACACGGAAGGGCTGTCATTATAGCAACAAAATAGATGTAAAAGCTGTCAAGTCCCAGAATGTATGCCAAAGCAGATGACACCGTGGGAATAATAAGCAGTTTTATAAACAGCAGTATATAAACTTTGATGTCGGAGAATATTTTTCCGAACGGAATGGTCGCTATTACACCGCCGATTATGAACATTGAACAGGGAATTGTTATATCGCCTATCATCTTGAAAGCATCTGTCACAACGTGCGGCAGCTGCCATGGAAGCATGTATAAAATTATTCCCAAAATACACGGAACCGTTCCGTAATTAAGTACCATATTTATGGGCTTTGCCTTAACTCCGCTGCCCGCTTTTGAAATTACAAAAATTCCGTATGTCCATATTACCAGATTGAAGGCAATAATGTAAAACGAGCCGTAAAAAGCGCCCATTTCCTCACCGAAAAGCGCCTTTAAAACGGGAAATCCCATAAAGCCTGTGTTTGCAAACAACAGAGCAAATTCACCTATACAACGCTCTTTACTGTCTTTTATGGGACGTGTTGAGGCAAAAGCCGCAATTGCCGAAAAAACATAAATGCATATGCCGGTTAAAATTATGAGAAGCCCCGATTTTAAATTTTCAATATTTTTGTCTTCCGTTCCCAAAAGTCCTCCGAGGACGAGAAACGGTGTTCCGACACATATTACGAAATTGGACAGCTTTTTTGAAAAATCTCTGTCCATGAACTTCAGTTTATATGCACCAAAGCCCACGACCATGATAATAAACAGTTTTATGACTGTATTTAGCAGTTCTGCCGAATTGACGTTCATATCAGTATATAAGGCCGTTATTAACGGCATACTCCTTGATTTTTTGCATATCCTTAAGCATATCGTCCTTTTTATTCGGATCACGCAAAAGTGCCGACGGATGATATACAGCTGTCATGATAAACTTTCCTTTTTCAAAAAATACACCGTGCTCGGCAGTTATTTTGAAATCGGGCTTGATAAGACGCATGGCGGATATCCTTCCAAGACAAACGATAAGCGACGGTGAGATTATACGCACCTGCTCACGCAAAAAGTCAATACAAGCATCCTCCTCGTTTTTTTGCGGATCACGGTTTTTAGGAGGGCGGCATTTCAGAATATTTGCAATATAGATATTCTCACGCTTCATCCCGACAGCATCAAGATATTTATCGAAAAGCTTTCCCGCACGTCCGACAAAAGGTTCACCCGTAAGATCCTCGTTTTCTCCGGGAGCTTCGCCGACAAACATTATGTCGGCATCGTGCCTTCCGACACCGAAAACGGTGTTGGTTTTTGTTTGGTACAATGGGCAGGCACGGCACCCGTTGCATTTTTCATAGAGTTCTTCAAGATTCATTTTATTTCCTAACAGAGTGCGGAGAATATTTCCGCTGCATTATTTTCGGCTATAATGTTACACCGTTCATTGAGATATGCGCGGACAGCACGTGTCGGTTTTATTTCGCTTTGCGCAAATTCACTTATCGTACACATCGGATACAGCTCACTTCTTATATCGTATACACTTTGCGAAAAAAGAAGATAATATCTTGCCATCCGACCGAATTCTTCATAATATACAGATGTCTGCGACGGTGAACCGAGCGACATAATAAACCTGCAGGCACCTGCAAGATCATCTATACCGCCGAATGAATATAAATAAGTTTCCACTTGAAAACCCCCTGTCGATACATTACTGATATTATAATCGAAAGGGGGATTTTAGGTTACTTTATTTTTTATTGAGTCTTTCGCCTACGGCACCGCCCGGATGAATAAGTCCGAACTGTTCTTTTTTATATCCTGTCAATTCCATGACAGCGGCAAGAAAAGCATCGAATATGGCAATGGTTGCAACGTAGGAAGCGGTTGCCATCATGTTATATTTATCGCTTTCCTTTTCTATCTGCATTTTGATAATGTAGTCTGCATTGTTTGCAAGAGGGGAATCAAGGTTTTCTGTAATTGCAATAAGCTTTGCGCCCTTTTTCTTAACAACGTCAATAATGGGAAGCAGTTCAACCGTCTTACCGCCTCTGGATACCATAACTACGCAGTCTTCATCCGTCACAACACCGAGTCCGCCGTGTACGGCTTCCGCAGGTGACATGAAGCACGCAGGTCTGTCTATACAGCAAAGGCTGTGCTGAAATTTTTTAGCTGCAATACCTGACGAGCCGCTGGCACAGGTAATTATCTTTTTACACTCGCTGAGAGCTATTGCTGTCTTCAGAAATTCTTCCTTGTCGAGGTATTGTTCTGCCTGCGCTATAGCTTCTTTTTCTATTTGTAATGACTGCCAAGCCATTTCAAGGGCTTTTTGTGAAAGTTCGTTCATTTTAAATCTCCTTATTCTTCGGAAGTGTATTCGTCTTTGTTAAGTCCCTCTGCTTTGAGTTTAAGCTCAGCATCGCAAAGATCGATCTCATTTTCAATATTTTGAAGAGCTGACGATATAGACTCCGAATATTTAACGAAAAGTGCCTTGTATTCATTTGAGAAAATATCAGCACGGCGGCAAGCGTTGTTGTATATCGTTTCCGCCCTTTCGTTTGCTTTGCTGATGATATCATCAGCTTCCGTTTCTGCAGAGGAAATGATTCCCGCAGCTTCATCCTTTGCGGCAGAAATGACAGCATCGGCATTTCTGTTTGCGTCCATTATCACCATACCGATCTTTGATGACATTTTATCGTAAAGCTTTGCCTTTTCTTCGGTTTCGGAATCCGTTTCGGGAGCATTTGTCTTTACATCCGATCTGAGTTTTTCGTTTTCAACACACAATTTATCAAGTGCATCATTTTGTGCGCTGAGACGTTCTTCGGCATCTGACAGCTTTTCGATAAGTTCTTTTACGGTCAGTTCGGATTTTGCAAGATTTTCTTCCAATACAGCAACCTTTGCGCCGTAGCGTTCTGTTTCCATCGTTGAGGCTTTGTAGCCTTCAAGCTCTTTTTCAGCTTTTTCGCATCTGCTTTTCCATTCTGTTACTTCGTTTCTTGCAATACTGATATCTCTGTTGAATTCGAAATTCATTTTTTCGATATACTGCGCAACATCCTCTTTATTGAAGCCGCCAACTGCAGTTCTGAATAATTTTGCGTTCTCTGACATAATAAAAACTCCTTCGTTTAAATTATCTAATATACATATGATATCACATTCTTTCAATTATTTCAAGACAAAATTTGCAATATAAAAACTTTTTATGCGTTTATTTGCACTGTTAAGGTGAAAATTTTAAATGTTTTTATATCGTCTTAATAAATTTGATGTAAAATACAGACTCGAATATCCTTTACGGGAGAAATTATGGTAAGTATTAATTATGATCTATGGGAGTATCTTGCGGAAAGCAAGAAGCCGATCGTTGTATACGGAATGGGCGACGGTGCCGATAAGCTTATTGCGGCACTCGGAAGAATAGGCAGAGCCCCGGATGATTTTTTCGCTTCTGACGGATTTGTACGAGGGCAGTATTTTCACGGCAAGCGTGTTATGACGTTTGACGAAATAAGAAAGAAATACAGCGAATTTATAATATTAGTATCTTTTGGCACGTCGCTTCCCGATGTTATAGCCAAAATATGTGAATTGGACAGTGAGTTTGAGCTTTATGCTCCGGATCTCCCCGTGTGTCCCGGTGAGCTGTTTACATATGATTTCTACCGTCGGCATAAAGATGAATTTGACTTTGCACGCTCGCTCCTTTGTGATGATATATCAAAAAAAGAGTTTGACGATGTGCTTAGCTATAAGCTTTCAGGCGAAATTAAATATATTAAATTCTCACAAAGTTCTCAACTTTCTATTGCAAATTCCGAATTAAGGTGTTATAATTATAAATCGTACGTTGACGGAGGGGCTTACGGTGGCGAAACTGTTATCGATATGCGCAGTATTTGTCCCGATCTTTCAAAGGTATATGCGTTTGAGCCTGATGCAAGAAGCTTTAAAAAAATGAATAAGAAGCTTTCCGAAATTCTTGATAGTGAAATTGAACTTAACATGTACAATTCTGCTCTTGGTAATTTCGACGGCGAAACGGCAATATATGAAAAAGGAAACAGAAACACTTCGCTTTATGCTGAAAAGGCGACGGATGCTGTAAAAAAAACAGTTTCTGTCTGCAAGCTCGATACAGTTTTGAACGGTGAAGGTGTTGATATTATAAAGCTTGACGTTGAAGGCGCAGAGATCGATGCCATAAACGGTGCCGAAGGTACTATAAGGACATATAAGCCCGATCTTCAGATATCATTGTATCATAGACCCGAAGATATGTTCAGCATAATTCCCAAAGTTCACGGTATGTATGGCCATCCGAAAATATCCGTAAGAAAAGCAAGGTATATTCCCGCATGGGATTTTAATATGTATTTAATAAATGAAGATTAAAAGAGGTAAAGTATGAAAAACAAATTCAGTAAGATTCTGGCAATTGTGCTTGTTCTTGCAAGTGTGTTTACAGCAGTCGGCT
>JBGVLZ010000098.1:0-8218 GCA_045124505.1 Eubacteriales bacterium | reverse complement strand
CTTCAAGCAAATCCACCACCTCAACATTACATGCTTTTGCACATTTGTAAATGAATGTGAAGCTAAAGTCTGTTTCTCCTTTTTCCAAAACCTTGTAATCTTCCACCGATACACCGCAAAGTTTAGCAAGCTCTGCCTGTGTGTATCCTTTTGCCTCGCGCAAGTCTTTGATTCTTCTTGCTACTTCTTTCAAACTGTAATCCATTGTTTTTGTCCCCTTTCATCATTGACAAATTTGATATTTGGTTACAAATCTGAATAAAACAAAAAACTCGCCTCAAAGTAAACTTTGAGACGAGTTATAACAACCCGCGGTACCACTCAAATTACGGAAAATTTTAAATTCCCCGTCACTTACCGAGCTCTAACAAGCCCTTTGCCTTTACGCAGCAATACGGAAGGAGTCTACTCGCTTTCGCTTTCGGTCCTTCGACTCAGAGGTGATAAGTCATTGGAAAGTCTCACCATTGCCTCGCACCAACCGGCAACTCTCTCCAGGCTCCACAATCCGACCGTCCTCGTCATAGTCGTTTTTTGTGATATTCAAATTTTGTTTTGAATTATACTACTCTGTTTTTGATTTGTCAATAGTTTTTTTACATTTTTTTAAATTTTATAAAAATCATATCTCACAATTAGATTTTTTCAATCTTAATGAGATTTGTATTTCCCGACTCTCCAGGTCCGACAACTTTGATTTCACGACTATCAAAGAATATATCCATCAATTTCAAATTAACTATTTCAGATATTCTAAGACCTGAATAACAAATGAGAGTTGCAATGGCGAGATCACGGACACCATTCCCGAAGATCACACGTTATCTGAATTCATCCACATCTTTTTCTGTTGCTGTACTCGGACTTGCAAACTGAGTCTGGACAGATAGATAGTCATGCTTGTCCACCACACGGTCCCGCTCAGGATCAACAGAAGAGAGGAACGAATTATATATTACCAGAGCAGCAATTTTAACATTGATAGATTCATACTTCAAATTACGGATATTCTTCAGGTATGAAATGAACTCCAGCACGTTCTGCCGATAGAGTTTTGTAAATTCCTCACCGAAAGACTCAAGATACCATTTATGATATTGCCGGTCTGCAATCAAATATGTATCTCCTGTGTTCGGTGAAACATTTTCATATTTCAGATATTTTTCAAACTCGTTCATAAAAAAGACCTCCTAAAATTATGTAACACTCTCATATTATATTACACGATTTAGAAGGTCAAAGTACAACATAACTTACATTATATAACACGTATTTTTTACTCGGAAAATACAGTTAGATCTTATATCAAAACAATCTAAAATTTCTGTATTCCTTTTCTTTTATGTTCACTCACTTTATGCAATCTATCAATAATCTCTGCTTTGTCTTTGTCAACAGCATTTCCTGCGATATAAGCATCCAATTCCGCATAGGTTACGCCCATCTCACTCTCGTCTGTCTGACCGTCAAACAAAGCAGCAGACGGGGTTTTTTCAATGATACGCTTTGGAGCATCAAGATAACGCAGAAATTCATAAATTTCGGTTACGGTCAAATCTGCAATAGGATTAAAGTCATGTGCTCCGTCACCCCACTTGGTAAAATAACCAACATAAGCCTCACTACGGTTTCCTGTTCCTGCAACAAGTCGGTTTTCACTTGCAGCGATAGCATATAATGTAAGCATGCGAATACGAGGTGCCATATTGCTTAGAGCTGAATTATTCAATTCCGTTATGCCTGCAAGTGCATTAATCTCTGCTTCTTTTACAGGAGTCAGATCCACGGTTCTCGTTTCAATGCTGTATTGCTGTGCAACCTCTTTTGCATCCACCACATCTTCATCATAATTTCGTTTTGTGCTACAAGGCATAATAATTCCAACAGTGTTTTCGCAAGCAGCTTTGCAAAGAATCCCAACCAATGCAGAATCCTTACCTCCGCTATTTCCGTACACAATACCTTTTGCACCACTATCAGCTAATACAGACTTTATGAACTCGACTCTATTTTCAAATTCTGCTTTATAATCTCGCATTCATATCACTTCTTTCCAAGCAAACTTACCAAACGATTTGCAGCTTCTACCGTATCTTCCGGACTTCCGAAAGTGGAAAATCTGAAATATCCCTCGCCGCAAGCGCCAAATCCTTCTCCTGGAGTTCCGACAACCTGAATCTCATTTAAGAGATAATCGAAGAACTCCCAGCTTCCCATACCATCCGGACATTTCATCCAGATATAAGGAGCATTTTTACCACCGCAGTACCATATTCCAAGTTTGTCAAGTGCCTTCATCAGCACCTTTGCATTATTCTTATAAACCTTTATATTATCGTGAATTTGTTTCTGCCCTTCGGGTGTAAATACTGCAGCACCGCCTTTTTGAATTATGTATGATACACCATTGGTTTTTGTGGTACGGTTCCTTACCCACATTTCATTAAATTTCATGCTCTGTCTTATAAGCTTTTTGGGAATAACAGTATAACCAAGTCGCGTTCCTGTAAATCCTGCTGTTTTTGACAGTGAACAAATTTCAATTGCACAGGTTTCTGCTCCATCTAATTCAAAAATGCTGTGAGGCAAACTTTCATCTTCTATAAACGCCTCATAAGCCGCATCAAAAAGAATTACAGATCCATTTTCATTTGCAAAATTCACCCAAGCCTGAAGCTGATTACGGCTGAACACTGCACCTGTCGGATTGTTCGGAGAACAAATATATAAAATATCCGCCTTAACCTCTTCGGATGGTGATGGCAAAAATCCATTATCTTTTCCCGAGGCAAGATGTACTATTTTTCTGCCTGCCATAACATTTGCATCAACATATGCAGGATATGCAGGCTCGATTACAAGTGCAGAGCTGCCTCGGTCAAAAAGATCGAGAATATCACCAAGTTCGTCACTTGCACCGCTGGACACAAACACTTCATCGGTTGATACTGTTACTCCTCTGTCGGCATAGTATTTTGCGATGGTTTCACGAAGAAACGGTGCTCCGCATTCGGGCATATAGCCGTGAAAATTTTCTTTCTTCGCCTGATCGTCAACTGCTTCATGCAGTGCACGAATTACAGCATCGCAAAGCGGAAGTGATACATCGCCGATGCCCATACGATAAAGATGCTTATCGGGATTTGCTGCCAAATATGCCTTTGTCTTCTGTGCAATGTTGTAAAAAAGGTATGAATCCTTTAAGTCTGCGTAATGTGTGTTTGGTGTAATCATTCTATTACATCTCCTTCGTATATCATTTCTGCCGGTCCCGTCATGGTAACAGAATAGTCCGGCGCTATTTTTATTTTCAGAGTACCACCGTCTAACACAACAGATATTTCATCATCAAACGAGCAGTAACCTTGTTTTATTGCTGCCGCAGCCACAGCGCAGGCACCCGTTCCGCAGGCCATTGTCACTCCACTGCCACGCTCCCATACACGCATTCTAAGAGTGTGCCTGTCTATGACTTCCACAAACTCAACATTTACTCCATCCGGAAAAGCACGATGATGCTCCATTTTAGGCCCTAACGTCAAAAGCGGTGCTTTTTCAATGTCCGCAACAAAACTGACTGCATGAGGATTGCCCACAGAAACAGGAGTACAGGTGACCTTTTCACCATCTACATCAAGCTGTAGATTTTCTGACACCTCGGCTTTTCCCATTCCTACAGATACCGTTTTTACTTTGCCGTTTGAAACATTCAAATCAAGTGTTTTAATGCCCGAAAGAGTTTCTATTCTGAGGTGCTTTTTGTCTGTATAGCCTTTGTCATATACATACTTTCCGACACAGCGGATGCCATTACCGCACATTTTTGCTTCACTGCCGTCTGCATTGAATATTCGCATTTTGAAATCTGAAATTTCTGACGGAGAAATATATATCATTCCGTCCGAACCTGCTCCAAAATGGCGTTCAGATAACTTTATTGACAAATCCTCAATATTTGCAGGCACTTCGCCGTAAACATACAAATAATCATTTCCAAGGCCGTGCATTTTCGTAAAGTGCATTATCCGTTCCTCCTTGCTCTGTTGATAAATTTTACTACTGCACAACAAATCAGTCCAAGAAAAGTCCCACCTAAAACAGAACCCACTGTAATTACCGTCTTTTTATTTTTCATTGTGCATACCTCCTTTAAGCGTCTATTGTAGATATTCCTATTGTCATTTCCTCAAGAACATCCAGTAAAACCTTTACTGTATCTAATGATGTAAACATTGTGATATTATTTTCTGTTGCTGTTCTTCTTATTGCAACGCCATCTTCGTAGTGCACACCCGATAGAATGGCACGGGTACATATAACATAGCTGACATATCCTGCACGAATTGCTTCAAGTATCTCCGTGCTTCCTTCTGAGAGCTTTCTGAGTATTCTTGTTTTAATGCCATGCTTTTTCAAAAACTCTGCCGTTCCGATTGTTGCCTCGATATTGAATCCCATATCGTAGAAGCGCTTAACAAGCGGCAGGGCCTCTTCTTTATCCTCATCGGCAAGCGTTACAACAACAGTACCATAATTTTGAAGCTTCATTCCCGAAGCCGTAAGTGCTTTATACATCGCCCTTGGAAATTTATCATCATATCCGATTGCTTCGCCTGTTGACTTCATTTCCGGTGAAAGATACGAATCCATTCCGTTAAGCTTTGAAAATGAGAATGCAGGTGCTTTTACATAATGACGCATTTTTTCGTCAGGATAAACCTCTGTTACACCTTGCTCTTTAAGGCTTTTTCCAAGGATAACCAAAGTTGCAATATCTGCAAGGCTGTAGCCTGTGGATTTTGAGAGAAATGGCACCGTTCTTGAAGAACGCGGATTTACTTCGATGATATAAACATTTTCTTTTTCATCCACAATGAACTGAATATTGAAAAGTCCGATAATACCAATGCCAAGTCCTAATTTTTCGGTATAATCAAGAATTGTTTCCTTGACCTTTTTGGATACGCTGTATGTGGGATAAACACTTATTGAGTCACCGCTGTGAACTCCAGTTCTTTCAACAAGCTCCATAATACCCGGAACAAATACTGACTTGCCATCGCATATAGCATCCACTTCAAGCTCCTTGCCCCTGATATATTTATCAACCAAAACCGGCTTATCTTCGTCAATTTCTACGGCAGTTTTAAGATAGTGGCGAAGAGCTTCTTCTTTTGCAACAATCTGCATAGCACGTCCGCCTAATACAAAGCTTGGTCTTACAAGTACGGGATAGCCAATTTCTTCCGCCGCCTTTATCCCATCTTCTATGTTCGTAACTGCACGTCCGGGCGGTTGTGGGATACCAAGCTCTTTTAACAGTTTTTCAAAAGCATCTCTGTTCTCAGCTTTATCTATTGCTGCACAGTCTGTACCGATAATTTTTACACCGCGGTCTACCAATGGCTGTGCAAGATTTACCGCAGTTTGCCCTCCAAGGGTTACAATTACACCCTCTGCATTTTCTAATTCAATAATATTCATTACATCTTCAGGTGTCAGCGGTTCAAAATAGAGCTTATCACTCGTTGTATAATCAGTTGAAACTGTTTCGGGATTGTTATTTATAATAATTGCCTCGAAACCGGCTGCCTTAATTGTTTTAACGGCATGTACTGTTGAATAGTCAAATTCCACACCCTGACCGATTCTGATAGGTCCTGAGCCAAGCACGATTACCTTTTTCTTATCCGATACCTTTGATTCATTTTCGCCCTCGTAGGTTGAATAGAAGTATGGAATATAGCTGTCAAATTCTGATGCACAGGTGTCAATCATTTTATATACAGGCATAATGCATGCTTCTTTTCTTGTTTTAAATACTTCATTTTCAGGTTTGTTCCACAACACTGCAATTTCCTTATCTGAAAATCCCATTTTCTTTGCTTTTATAAGTTCATCTGTATTCCCAACAGAATATTTTAACGCTCCTTCTTCATCAATGATGTTTTTTAGCTTTCTAATGAAGAATCTGTCAATCTGTGTGTTTTTGCAAATCGTATCAATTTCTATACCTTTGCGAAGTAATTCTGCTATAGCATAAATTCTGTCATCAGTTCCGATTTTGATGTAATCGAGCAGGTCTGCAACCGATATTTCATCAAACTTTTTGTGATGCAAATGCCATACACCGATTTCCAATGAGCGAATCGCTTTTAAAAGACTTTCTTCAAATGTTCTGCCAATTGACATCACCTCGCCTGTTGCCTTCATCTGTGTGCCAAGCTTGTTGTTTGCATCGGTAAATTTATCAAAAGGAAATCTCGGCATTTTTGTTACCACATAGTCAAGAGTGGGTTCAAAGGATGCAGGTGTGTTCGCTATTCTGATTTCGTCAAGTGTCATACCCACACCGATTTTTGCCGATACCCTTGCAATCGGATATCCGCTTGCCTTTGAAGCGAGTGCCGATGAACGGGATACTCTCGGATTTACCTCTATCAAATAATACTGAAATGATTTTGGATCAAGTGCAAACTGAACATTGCAGCCGCCTTCGATTTTAAGAGCACGGATAATTTTAATTGCGCTATCACGAAGCATATGATATTCCTTATTTGTTAGTGTCTGCGAAGGACACACAACAATAGAATCACCCGTATGAATACCGACAGGATCAAGATTTTCCATATTACAGATAGTAATTGCTGTATCGTTGGAATCTCTTATTACCTCGTATTCGATTTCCTTAAAGCCTTTAATACTCTTTTCGATTAAAACCTGATGGACAGGTGAAAGACTAAGCGCATTTTTCATTATCTGCAAAAACTCTTCCTCATTGTCTGCAAAGCCGCCGCCTGTTCCACCGAGAGTGAATGCAGGTCGAAGCACAACGGGATAACCTATTTCTTTTGCAACCTTCAATCCTTCTTCCATAGAATTTGCAATATCCGAAGGAAGCACAGGCTCTCCAAGGCTTTCACAAAGCTCCTTGAACAGTTCTCTGTCCTCGGCTCTTTCAATACTTTCACTCTTTGTTCCTAAAAGCTCGGTACGGCATTCTTTCAATATGCCTTTCTTTTCGAGCTGCATAGCAAGATTAAGACCCGTCTGACCGCCTATTCCCGGCAAGATTGCATCCGGTCTTTCATGTCTGATAATTTTTGCGATGTATTCAAGATTAAGAGGCTCCATATAAACCTTATCTGCAACTGTAGTGTCTGTCATAATTGTTGCAGGATTTGAATTGCAAAGTATAACCTCATAACCCTCTTCACGAAGTGCAAGACAGGCTTGTGTGCCTGCATAGTCAAATTCTGCAGCCTGACCGATTACAATAGGACCGGAACCGATAACGAGAACTTTTTTTATATCTTGTCTTTTAGGCATTTTCTTTTTCTCCCTTCATCAGTTCAATAAATTCATCAAATAAATATGTGCTGTCCTGCGGTCCGGGTGCACTTTCGGGATGATATTGCACAGAAAAAACCTTATCTTTTCTGCATTCAACCCCTTCAACCGTATTGTCAAGTAAATTTATATGTGTAATCTCTAAATCGGTATCCAGAATGCTGTCTTTTTCTACAGCATAGGAATGATTTTGAGAAGTGATTTCAATTTTATTTGTTTTTAAATTTCGTACCGGATGATTGCCGCCACGGTGTCCGAATTTAAGTTTATATGTTTTTGCTCCGTAGGAAAGTGCAATAATCTGATGTCCAAGACAGATTCCGAATATAGGATATCTGCCTTTCAGTTTTTTAATGGTTTCAACTGTTTCAGGAACATCCGTAGGATCTCCGGGACCGTTTGAAATAAACACACCGTCGGGACTAAAACTTTCTATCTCCTCGACTGTCGTATTCCACGGAACAACCGTGACGGAGCATTCTCTGTTTTGAAGAGAACGCAGAATATTTTGTTTCATACCGCAGTCTATTGCTACAACATGGTACTTTTTATTTTCCGTAGGAAAATATCCTGTTTTTGGTCTGCTTACTTTTGAAACTGCGTCTTTTGGTATTTCAGTATTTCTCAATATTTCAAGTCCTTGCCGGAGTGTTGTGCCGATTCCTGTAATCAACACCTTACGGCTTCCCAAATCACGGATAGAGCGTGTAATTTGTCTTGTATCAACTCCGTATATACCGGGAATATGGTATTTTTTCATTGTTTGAGACAAACTCTCAACACTTCGGAAATTTGAAGGTTCATCATTATATTCACGAACAATGAGTGCTCCGATTGTTGGTGTTTTCGTTTCAAAATCATCTTCACA
>JBGVLZ010000097.1:0-1735 GCA_045124505.1 Eubacteriales bacterium | reverse complement strand
CGGGTTCCCTGAAAGTAAATACCCCGCACCGGCGGCATGATCACCCCGGTTGTAACATAGCTCAAAACCTTTGTTTCATCGTATTCAAACGGTTTATCTTCATCGGTCGCATCAAGTCCCAGCACAACCGTAAGCTCCGTTCCGTACTTGTTTATCAGCCTTTTTGCCATGTTTACGTATTTAACGTAATCTTCTCTCTTTGCCATGACGCGCCCCGCTTAATTTCTAATACAGCGCATCACGTTTGACTGCTTTAAAAGCCGGGCGATAAGACTGTCAGCAAGAGTGTAAGAAGCCCATAAACTGCCCTCAGCCGTTCCCGGGCTAAAGTATTCCGTGTCAGTCTGCAACGTGCCGACCTGCTCTTTCTTTCGCTTGATCCTGTCTCCGGTTTCCGTGGTTTCATAATTCACCGCAAGGCTCATGGTTTCGCCGTCCACCGCCCATGCGTATTCGCAGGCCGCCATCAGCAGCGGAGCGGGCACGAACGGACGCTGAATAACCTCGCCCGTATTCGCATCGGTAATATCAATAACCCATTCGCTCCGGGGAAATTCCAAAGTCTGATCAGCATAAACTTTATCCCCTTTGAACTGCCCGAACCATCTGGCATCAATATACTGCGTGGCAACAATAATTCTTTGCTGTCTTGCTTCCTGCGTCATTTCACCCCACCCGGCTATACCCCGGTTTTCAAAATACGCATCTGCATACGCAAGGGCCACATAAGCATTTGCCCCTTCAACGTTTGTTCCGTCCTCTACGATAAACTCCATGATCCCTCCGAACCCGTCCCGGCAATAAAAAACCGCAATATGAATAATAACACACTGCGGTCTGTCAGTTCAATTATTACATTGTCAGTTTAATTATCAGTACCCAAACTTTTCCTTCGCAAGTTTCAGTTTTTCCTCGTCCGTAAGAACGCATTTAAACGCCCGGAACCGGTTTTTAAACCCGGTAAGTCCGAAGTTGGTTTCAACCACATCAGCCGTACACCCGAACCTGAGACCGTATAATTTGTTTGTGTTTATTGCCCCGTTTTCCTTCTCGGCGTTAAATAATTCACTTCCCATACAAGCCCGGAATATTTGATTGCGTATGCTGTTTCCTATGGCAAGCAAACGTTTGTTTTCAGAACTGTAAACCGTCTCGATCTTGCATTCATCGCCTATATGTTTTCCGTCCGGAGATTCGATAACTTTGCAGACGATCTCGACCATGCGATCATCAGCGGAAAACCCGTCCCGCACGTATTCCATGATGTAATCCCCTTCCGGCAAAGGCTCCTGAAGCTCGCTGCTAATGTCAAAACTTGTGTTAATTTTCATACTGGTTTTACTCCGTGATTGTCCCATTCACAAACAAAAGGATCTTTTTTGCGTTCCGTGTTTGCATTTGCCGAAAACAGCGTTATCAGCATCATATCCCTTGCCTTGCGAAAAGCCCGCAGTTCTTTGAGATAAGCAAGCAAACGCTCATGATCTTTCCGGCATTCATCGCAGCCTTTGAAATCTTTCAGCGCTTCTTCAAGATGCTGTATATCTGATTCTAATTCGTTCATAAAATCTCCTGTCAATGCTCTTTCAGACAATGATCAAACACCGCAATACAACCTAAAAGATAGTCCTGATTGAATTGCTTGCTGTACATGTGCTCCAAGCACCAGTTGCGTCTCTGCCGCAGCATCGGCAAAAGTTGTACAACACCAACCCGCAGCATATTAGTTTCAATA
>JBGVLZ010000096.1:0-1990 GCA_045124505.1 Eubacteriales bacterium | reverse complement strand
CTCATTTGTTTCGCAAAAATCAGCGGTTTTTTTCAGGTTTTTAACGGACTTATCACCCAAAATTTTTGCCATTTCACCGTTAATCATTGTATCGGGAAAAATCTCGTTATAAACAGGACTATCCATAATACTTTGCACATCACGATTCATGGCACTGGCAAGATCGGAGCTGTAACTTGCGTTCATAATCTGCAACCACGGATAACGGCCTAAAGCATAAGCAATAAATCTGCGTGATACAAGTTCAGACTTTCCGTGACGTGGTGGTGCTTTAATGAGTAAACGGGGAGACTTTTTGTTGATACAATCTTCAAGGAATTGATCAAGTATCAAACACAATTCACGATTAAACCACCCAAACAGATAATCAGGCTTTGTCACACGGGTAAAGTCTACCAGGGAAGTGCGGGCACGCCTTACGTAAAGCTCATGCTCCGCACGTCTGATAAGTTCCTGTTGTGCCGCCTGAAGATCTATGATGTTACTCATTGTCACCCTGTTCCGTGTCGGTTTCGGTTATTTCTCCGGCCTTTGCTTTTTGAATAAAATTCAGTAATTCAGTGTCGCTCATTTCCTTAAATGATACATTCTGATTTACTTCGGCCTTAATCTCAACCTTATCACTCCAACCCGCCTGTGCCTTCAGGAAGAAAATTTGAGCCGTGACGTTCTTTTCCTTGATGGCATTATCAATTAAAGCATCTGCAACCTTTACAATCATTTTTGCACGGCCACGGTCAATGGCTGCGTTAATATCGGGATTTGTTCTACGCATTTTTGCCCAGTGTGTCGCTGAAGAATATCCGCAGTATTGTCCGATTTGTCTTTCAGTAAGCCCCTTTCCCGCTAAAGTCTCAATAAGTTTCATATCGAGTGTAATCAGTTTTGGCGGTAAGGCTGTTTCAAGTTTGATTTTGTTCTTTAATCTCGGCATGTTTGACCCCCTCACATTCAAGATTATAGGCTTTAATGATATTCACTAACATATCATTAAGACCTATAAGTTCAGCATGTTTCATGCTTAAATTATCATAATCCTGTTTTAATTTTATCATTTCGTTAAATGTTTCTAGCCAGTATTCTACAAGTTCGGGATACTTCTCATGTATCAGCGTATTGAAATTGTAAATATCGGCCATTTAACGCTATTCCCTCACGATGTTATAAACCCTGTATTCTGTGCATGTGTCATTCACGTAAGTAGTACAACGTATTACATGTGTAAGCACTTCGGTTTTTACCTTCTGTACCTGTGGCTTCTGTTCCTCTGAAGGAATAGTTTTATCAAATTTCCCCGTAAAAGGTAAAACAAAACCGATAACTGCAACTATTCCCATGAGGTATAAAGTGCCTTTAATTTCATTGTTCATTCTTGGTACACACCTCTACAAGTGCCTTATATTTCAGTGCTAATTCGTCAGCTTCTTTTGCGATAGCCATACTTTCTGCAATCTTTGACTGAAGTTCGCTTCGGGTGTAACAGATAAGATCGGGTTTAGTTCCGGCTGTTGGCACTGTTGTTTTACCGTTATCGTCTTTGTGCACCCCGCAATCGTTGGAAACAATAGGCTCAATAGTAACAGTATCCTTAAAGTTCGCATTTTCAAGCTCCTTTACATCCTTTTCGTGCTGTTCTTTCAGCCGTTCAATGTCACTGATGTAACCTGTAACAATCACATTCTGCTCATGCTGCAACTGTTGTAAATTCTGCAACTGTTCAGCCTTTAACTGCTCAATTTTGGCCGTGTATTTCTCATTCACAGCCTTTTCAATGCGGTAGGATAAATACAGGTAACTACACGATACCAGGGTAATTATTACAGCTCCGCAAATTGCGTAAAGTTTAAGGTTAATCAACATCTTTCAGACCTTCCGCATAACGGTTAAACACATATCTGCACGCTTCCCGCTTAGTTATGTAATGATCTTTGTTTTGGTCAAGTGCTTTGTTTTGGTCATATTTGGCACCCTCATGAAAAATCACATAATC
>JBGVLZ010000095.1:0-7352 GCA_045124505.1 Eubacteriales bacterium | reverse complement strand
TTTCAGCTGTGATTTTTTAATATCCATATTCTTTTCAAAAAACACAACATTTTCAGTCTTTGCGGATGTTATCTTTTTTTCAGCTTTCTGCCTGTTTTTCTCAAGCAGCATTACGGATGAGCCGGACGGAATATTTGAAGCGGTAAACAGAAATTCCTTATCCCCCGACATAACCTTTATATCGGCATACTGAAGGTCGCTTGAAAGATTGTTTTTCAGCACAATGAACATTATACCGTCAACTTCATCATCCGAACCGTCTTCTGTATAGATTCCCGAATATGAGCCTGTATTTTCAATCGTCAGCCCGCTGCCAAGTGTCAAGGTTTCTTCTTCGTAAACACGCACGGGTTTTGTAAGCTCCTTGTATATGTAAATACCGAATATTACAGCAATACCCAAAACAAGTGCGATAAGCAAGGATATTACCGTGTAAAACGCGATCTTCTTTATTTTTTTCTTCTTTGACAACAACATATATTCTTGTATACTCCTCAAAGATAAATTACGCCAACTTTCATTTTACCACTATAAATTTTTAAAATCAAGTATATAAATCACTTTTCCGAATCAGTTTAGATTTTATTTACCTATAGTTAATATTTGTAATTGCGGTTATATTCATAGCCTTATTTTGATCGATATACTTTTCTCGCAAATCATTTATTTAAAGAAAATATATTGATTTTTAAATCGGTTTGTGATATCATAATCATATGTATACAATTGAACGGAGGAACAAGTATGACATTACTTGAGCAAATATCCGAAAAACTGCAAAAAGGCAGAGGGCGTGAGGTTGAGGCGCTTATAAAAGAAGCTCTCGGCGAAGGTATTTCTGCCGAAAAAATACTTAACGACGGACTTATTGCAGGTATGGGTGTCGTTGGCGAAAAATTCAAAAGCGGTGAGCTTTATCTGCCTGAAGTAATGATGGCGGCACGGACAATGGACAATGCCGTGAAGCTTTTGAAGCCTGAGCTTACGGCAAGCGGAGTTGAACCGATAGGCCGTGCTGTAATATGCACTGTCAAAGGTGATAAGCACGACATAGGCAAAAACCTTGTTAAAATGATGATAGAGGGTGCTGGAATTTCCTGTGAGGACCTCGGTGTTGATGTTTCTGCTGACAAGATCGTTGATGCCGTAAACAGAACGGGGGCAAAGATAGTTTGTCTTTCTTCCCTTCTCACTACAACTATGGGTGAAATGAAAACGGTTATAGAAGCATTGAAGACAGCCGGTATAAGAGACAATGTAAAGGTCATGGTAGGCGGCGCACCTCTTTCGCAGAAATTTGCAGATGAAATAGGTGCTGATGCATATGCGCCCGATGCGGCATCGTGTGCACAGATCGCAAAAGGTTATTTCAACTAAGCAGTAAATGAAAAAGCACGAAACAAGTTTATTTGATAAATTAAGGCAGTTTGACCTGTACATACTTATTCCTGCGGTAATACTTACCGTTTACGGAATAATAGTTCTTTCCTCAGCCGTGAACTACATGGGAACAAACAATCTTGTAACGGTTCAGATATTGGCTTCCACAATAGGTTTTTTCGCAATGGTATTCATGGCGCTGATAGATTACGACAGTCTTTTGAAAAAAATGGCAATACCGATGTTTCTTGCATCGTGTGCGCTTTTGATCCTGCCTATTGCAGAAAATATACCGAATATGCTTCACGGCTCCTTCGGTAACAATGACAGCTGGATAGCACTTCCGTTTGTCGGCGTTAATCTTCAGCCTGCCGAAGTTGTTAAAATAATGTTTATCATGACATTCGGATATCACCTCGGTATTTTAAAGCAAGGAAATATAAATGAGCTGAAAAGTCTTGCCGCTTTGTGCATTCACGGCGGTATAATCATGGTTTGCGTAATGCTTGAGATGGACTTGGGCGCTCTGATATCATTCGGTCTTATATTCGCCGTTATGTGTTTTTGTGCAGGGGTAAGCATCTGGTATTTTGCGGGTGCGGCGGGCTTGCTCGTTATAGCATCGCCTATCATGTGGAAAGTTCTTAACGAATATCAGCGAATGCGAATACTCGTCGGATTTGACCCAACACAGGATCCCGAAGGATATGGGTATCAGGTGCTTCAGAGTATGAGGGCAATTGCAAACGGCGGTATAAGCGGATGCGGTTACGCAAGCGGTACAATAACGCAAAGTCCCAGCGAATCAACATTACCCGCAAGACAGACGGACATGATATTTGCTGTTTTGTGTGAGGATTTCGGCTTTATCGGCGCACTTGTATTTTTTGCACTGATGGCTGTATTGGTTCTGCGTATTCTTATCATAGCACGCAGAAACAGAGATAATTACGGAATGTTTATATGCGCAGGTGTCGCATCCGTGTTCATATTCCAGACACTTGAAAATATAGGAATGTGTCTTGGTCTGTTGCCCGTTATCGGCATCACACTGCCGTTTATAAGCTACGGCGGTTCGTCAATAGTAAGTTTGTATATGTGTCTCGGCGCTGTTATGAGCGTCGGTGTTCATAGAAAAAAACAGTTTATTTCTGAAAGGAAAGGTAATAAAAGATGAAAATAGAAACAAAGTGTCTGCATGCCGGATATAAGCCCGAAAACGGCGGTCCCCGTGTAATGCCCATAGTTCAGAGTACAACATACGTATTTGACTCAACTGAGCATATCGGAGAGCTTTTCGATATGCCTACAGCGCACATGTATTCACGTTTTTCAAACCCGACTGTTGAAGTCGTAGAAAAGAAGATCGCAGAGCTTGAAGGCGGTGTTGGTGCTATGTGCACATCCTCAGGTCAGGCGGCATCTCTTTTGTCGATCCTCAATCTCTGCCACAGCGGTGACAGCTTTATTGCGGCATCTGAGATATACGGCGGAACGGTAAATCTCTTTGCTTACACACTTAAAAAGCTCGGAATTGAATGTATCTTTGTAAATCCCGAAGCTGATGAAGAAGAAATAATGAAGGCGTTCAAGCCCAATACAAAGGCTGTATTCGGCGAAACACTTGCAAACCCCGCACTTACTGTGCTTGATATTGAAAAATTCGCAAGAATTGCACATGCAAACAGCGTTCCCCTTATAATCGACAACACATTCCCCACACCTATTCTCTGCCGTCCTATTGAGCACGGCGCAGATATCGTAGTTCACTCAACAACAAAATACATGGACGGACATGCACTTCAGGTAGGCGGTGTTATCGTTGATGCAGGTACATTCGACTGGAGATGCGGTAAATTCCCCGAATTCACCGAACCCGATGAATCTTACCACGGTGTTGTATATGCAGACTTTGCCGCACCTGCTGCATTTATTACAAAGGCAAGAATGCAGCTTATGAGAGACTTTGGCTGTTATCCTGCCGCACACTCTGCATTTTTGCTCAATCTCGGTCTTGAAACACTTCACGTAAGAATGAAGCGCTACTGTGAAAATGCAACAAAGGTTGCCGAATTCCTCGCAAAGAGCGATAAGATCGAAAAGGTAGTATATCCCGGAATAAATTCAGATCCTGTGATGTATGAAAGAGCAAAGAAATACCTCCCCGACGGCTGTGCCGGTGTTGTTACATTCTTCATCAAGGGCGGAAAAAATGCCGCTGTCAAATTCATGGACGGTTTGAAGCTTGCTTCAAACGAAGTGCACGTTGCTGACATACGCACATGTGTTCTCCATCCCGCAAGTGCAACACACAGACAGCTGACAGACGAACAGCTTGTTGCCGCTGGCATCAATCCCGGTCTTATCAGATTTTCCGTCGGTCTTGAAAATGTTGACGATATAATCGCAGACATCGATCAGAGCCTTAAAAATCTTTAATAGCTTCAAAAAAAGCCTCTTTGTTCTCGTTTGCAAAGAGGCTTTTTTGTGCAATATATACAGTTTTTTCATCTGATAATAGTACTTATTGCCGAAAATCGTTTATTAACACCGTATTAACATAAATGGGTGTATATTATGTTAAAATATAATGTATTTTTAACCCTATAACCGAGGAGGTATTTATGAAAAATTTAAAAAGGCTTACAGCTTTGCTGTGTGCGTTTGCCTGTGTGTTTTCCTTAACAGAATTGTTCACCGTGGCAAATGAACAAAATGTTTTGACCCCGATTTCCGGCACAGGGCTTACCGTTTACCGTTCGGGAAATACTGCCTATTTGTGCGGTGTTCCTTGCAATTCAAGTGCCGAAGGTGTAAAAAATCTCATTAAAGGCGACTGTGAAATTTACACCAAGACAGAAACATTAAAGACCGGTGATACTATAACGCTTTTTGCAGACGGAATTGCCAAAGACGAAGCGACTATCATAATCAGCGGCGACGTAAACGATGACGGTATCGTAAACGGAAAAGATGTTGTGCGATTCAAAAAACTGATGGGCACAAATATACCCGCTTTACAAACACGCTGCATGGATATGAACAATGACGGCATAATCAATGAAAACGATCTGTCTGATTTGGCTTCCATGTGCATACCTCAAATTCAGTCCGTTGAATTCCTCGGTACTCCCGAAAAAACGGTTTATAACGAGGGTGAAAGCTTTTCTTCCAAAGGCGTATATCTGAATGTTAAATATACTGACGGTACAATTCTTTCGTACGGTGACGGTTTTGGCATTATATATCCGTCGGGAAGTAAGTATTTGTCGGTTTCAGATACAAATGTAACTCTCAAATACGGAAACACGACCAAAAAATTTACTGTTAAAGTAAATCCCGTAACTTCATTTGATGCAAGAATAACAAAGGCAGATTCTTCGCTCTGTGTTGCATTTGCAGACACAAATGTTCTCCTTTCAAACACAGCGCTCAAGTCTTCGCAGATATGGACATTTACAAAGCAATCAAACGGAAGCTACGAGATAAAGAACAAAGATACAGGTAAATGTATCGAGGTTGAAAGCACAAGCGTTTCAAACGGAACAAATATCCGTGTCGGCAACGATTCAAATTCAACAGCACAGCGTTGGACGCTTGAAAGAAATGATGACGGAACATATGTTATCAAATCAGTACTCGGCGAATACGTTATGGATATTCATGCAGGACTTATTGAAAACAACAGAAATATTCAGGCATATACACCCAACGGTTCAAATGCACAGTCATTTGAAATCGAAAATGTAACAGATATCGAAAATCAGGTTGAAGCATCTGCTGTTGATCTTGGCGAAAATCTCATGGCAACTGTCACAGGTGTAGTATCAAAAAATAATGTCGCTGTTATTGCAACAGGCTCATCAAATGTTGTAATGAAAGCAAGTGCAAAGACAGTACGTCAGCTGTGGAGATTTGCAAAGCAAAGCGACGGAAGCTACATGATCATTAACCAGGAAAACGGAAAAGCGCTTGCTGTAAGTGATTCAAAGGCTGCAAACGGTACAAATATAGAAATAGTTGACAAAAATACTTCTGCAAATACTCAAAGATGGTTCATTATAGGTTCTTCAAGCGGATACTCTATCGTGCCGAAATGTTCATCCTCTTGCGTACTTGAAATTTATGCAGGAAGTACTGAAGCTGACACAAATGTACAGATAGGTACATACAACGGAAGGGCTTCCTCACAACAATTTACGATAACAAGCTTTTCGGGAAATTATATGGAATATACTGCACCTGTAAATATCGGATCTCATTTCAATGCAAGAATATCCCCCTCCTTCGCTGCCTCTAAGAAAATATCCCTCAGCGGCGGAACGAATGTAATAATTTACGGTGCAAGTGAGCATTCCGAACAGGTATGGAGATTTGAACGACAGTCAAATAATTCATATAAGATCATAAACAATTCTAACGGAAAGGTTCTTACAGTACCGAACAGTGACACTACAGCAGGAACTGCTTTGCAGGTAACAGCTGACAACGGTTCCAATGCACAGCGTTGGTATCTGTGTCCGAAGGAAGATTCATTTATAATCCAGTCCGCACTTTCCAAAAACGCAGTTCTTGACGTATATGCGGCAAGTTCAAACGACGGTACAAAGATAGATATTTACAAGCCTAATTTGACTGATGCGCAGATATTCAAGATAGATAATTCACAGCACACAGCCATGTCATACAATGTCTATTGCGGAAACGTAACGACAGAAAGAATGAGCAGAGTTGTCACAAAGATGAAGAAATACATGCCTGATACGATAGGTATACAGGAAGCAACACCCACGTGGATGAATTATCTGCAGGCAAATCTCGGAGATACATATGCAATTGTAGGTCTCGGCCGTGACGGAGGTTCAGCCGGTGAGCATAGCTCAATCCTTTACAACAAGCACATTTTCAATCTCACAGGCTGGGGAACAAAATGGCTTTCCGCAACACCGGATACAGTTTCAAGATTCCCTGAATCAATGTATAACCGTATCTTCACATATGCATTTTTACAGAGAAAATCTGACCTTCAGATGATACTTGTGATAAATACACACCTTGAATATACGACTGATGCAATAAGACTCAAGCAGCTTGCAATAATTCAAGACTTTATTGATAAACACGGAAATGACTACCCTGTTTACATTTCCGGCGACTACAATGCCGATTTCGGAAGCGCAGCATGCACGAAAATGGAACAGTACGGATATATGAACGGTTCAACTGCCACTACAAGCATTACAGGCGCAACATTCACAAACTACGGTGCAGAAAACAGAATTCTTGACTACATCTACTATTCCAAAAATGATTTTAAGCTTAACTACTACAAAGTATGTAACGAATATATAAACGGCTCGTGGACTTCTGACCACCATCCGATCTACGTAAGATTTTCAATAGTTAAGTAAATATTTGATCAGGCTCATTCAGGAAATAACATTCCGAATGAGCCTGATTATTTGTTTTTATATCGATTAAATAATTAAATGAATAATATTTCACAAAATAAAACTTGACACAACTTTTATGATATATTATAATTACGCTATAAGCTAAGGGAGGTATTATCTATGACGAATATAATAGATTTTCATACGCATATACTTCCTGAAATTGACGACGGAAGCCAAAGTATAAAGGAAAGCATACAGCTTGTAAAAAAGCTTTCTGAGCAAGGTGTCAAAACGATCATCGCCACGCCTCATTTCCACACGGAATCAGACACGCTTGATCTGTTTATACGAAAAAGAAACGAAGTATATAAACGTCTTTTGCCGCGTTTACCTGAAAATTCTCCGAAAATTATTCTCGGCTCAGAGGTGGAATACTGCAAAGATATATGTTACGATGCAGACGGGCTTAAAGCACTTACATTTGAAGGTACAGATCTTCTTTTAATTGAAATGCCACGCTGTAAATGGGGTGAAAAGATAATAGATGAGCTTATCGATATGGCATCATCCGAAGAG
>JBGVLZ010000094.1:0-22006 GCA_045124505.1 Eubacteriales bacterium | reverse complement strand
CGCTTCGAGGCATTAAACTCTTATACGGATAGCCCCTATAAAGAAGACGAAGAAATCGTTTTGGATGAAAACCTTAAAATTATCCTTCACTATTACAACAATCCGATACTCGCAGAGATTTTGGAAGAATTTTCGGGTTACGAGGGACTAGGTTTTATAGAAATAAAAAACGAGGTATTTCAAATATCTGTTTGTATATAATTTGGAATCTTTTCGTAAAACAAGCTGGCATCTTTTTTGTCAACACGCCCCAAAAAATCCTGAAAGCTCTGCTTTCAGGATTTTTTCATTTGTGTCCGCAGAACACAAATGAACGAGGTTGCACTTCGTGCAAATGATGTGCTTCGCAAGGATGTGATGCTTCGCATCAATGATGTTGCGCTTCTCGCAAACGGAATTTTCCCATCGTGTATTGAAAAACACCAAAAACTGTGCTATAATAAACCTAAGAAAGGCGGTGACCGTGTGAAATCATTTTGTTTTACGATAGATGATAATATTCGATTTTTCAAGGAGATCACGGAGCAAAATCTAAAGAGCATTTTTGATCATCCTTATCTTGCCATGCTTGCCCGACTGCATAATAAATTCGGTGTGAAAATACAGCTGAATTTGTTTTTCAAGACAGACGGATTTGACCTTTCGCAGATGAGCGAACGGTATGCGGACGAATGGCTTGCGGCGGCTGAGTGGCTAAAGCTGTCATTTCATTCCGAATTTGAAAACAGAAATCCGTACGAGCACTCGGGATACGACGAGGTATTTGGGCATTGTCACGCCGTACAAGAGCAAATATTGCGCTTTGCTTCTCCCGAATCTCTCGCGAGTACGACTACGGTGCATTATTGCAGGACGACTGACGAAGGTGTGGCGGCGCTCGCAGATAACGGAGTACGCGGCTTGCTTGGGCTTTTCGGAACTGACGAATCACCACGCACCTCGTACGGAATTGACGAGCCGACGGCAGCACGCCTCAGAGGCGGTGAGACGGTTTGCGTGGACGGTATGGCGTTTGCCTCTATTGATATGATAATAAACGCGGTAAAAAAAGAGAAGCTGCTGCCAAATCTTGAAAAGCTTATGACGCGCAAATCTATTCGCGTTATGATACACGAGCAGTATTTTTATGCCGATTATCACGCGTATCAACCCGATTTTGAAGAAAAGTTGGAGATCGTATTTGGTACTCTTGTCGACGAGGGATATCAAAGCGTTTTCTTTGAGGAATTGCTTTGATTTTTGTTAACTGTTGACAAGCCGTACTTGGTATGGTAGAATGAATATACAGTAATTAAAAGGAGAAATACAATGCCTGAATATATTAAACTGGATCCTCAGAATCTTGCTGAGATCCGCAACGTAACCCCCGAACTGATATCATATAACATAGAGATGACCGAGGTAACCGGCGGTACTTTCTGGAAGGCGTATACCGACGCGCAGATAGACGGCACGGAACAGGTTCCGCCACCTGATTTTTCAAAGGGAATGGGTGCTATGCATCAGTGGTACGATCCGATCGACACCACAAATCCGCGTCTTATCAAGCTTGCAGGGGCGCTCGGCAGCTGTTGGGTAAGAGTTTCG
Source organism: Eubacteriales bacterium (assembly GCA_045124505.1). GTDB lineage: Bacteria > Bacillota > Clostridia > Oscillospirales > CAG-272 > RGIG7213. The sequence continues at coordinate 20,419 of JBGVLZ010000094.1, read as the reverse complement.
GGTACTTGGGCAACTAAGACCTATTATGATTTTGACGATGAATACGAGCACGGCAAAGCCCCCGAGGGCTATCAGAACGTGCTGAAAAAACAGCAGTGGATAAATCTGCTCAGCTTTGTCAGAGCAGTTGGCGGCAAGCTTATGATCTCACTTGCAAACTGTGACGGCTTGCATACCGCAGAAGAACCTTGGAATCCCTCCGAGGCAGAGAAGATATTTTCGCTGAGCCGTGAGTACGGCGTGCCGATCGAGGCGGCGGAGTTTGTAAACGAGCCCAATATGCTGACTATGACGGGATTCCCCAAAAATTATACCGCGGCTGACTTCAGACGCGATCAGGATATTTTTCACAGCTGGGTGAGAAAGAACTATCCCGAGTGTAAGATAGTAGGGCCGAGTGACACCGATCCCAACGCTATGTCGGTCGACGCCTGGGGTAATCCTCAGCCGGGTAAGAGCGGAATGGATACCGCGGGTATCGCGGCGGTTATGGCGTATTGTAGCACTGCAGAGCTGATGGACGGCTGTACCGAGCCGCTTGACGTTTTCAGCTATCATTATTACAACGGAATTTCCGAAAGAATGGCGGCGATGATGCCCTCAGCGTTTACTCCCGCTTCGGGAGCGCTTAGCGAGGAGTATCTCGGTGCGGCAACTCATACGGCGCGTTGCTTTACCTCTTACCGTGACAAATACTGTCCGGGCGGAGATATGTGGGTTACCGAGTCGGGTGACGCAGGCGCGGGCGGACATACCTGGGCTTCAACTTATCTCGAGGTGCCTCGAACACTCAATGAAATAGGCGGATTTGCTACGGTTACGGGCGGCGTTATTTTCCATAATACGCTTGCTTCCTCTGATTACGGCTGGCTCAGACACGGCAGCTTTGATCCCCGACCCAGCTATTTTTCCGTATTGCTGTGGAAAAAGCTGATGGGAGACACCGTGCTTGATTCCCGCGAGCCTATTCGTGAAGGCGCACACGTTTACGCGCACAACAGAGCTGACGGAAAGCCCGGCGCGGCTTATCTCATCATAAACAATTCACGTACCGACACAACTACCGTTGAACTGCCCGGAATGGCAGAGATATACGCGCTTACGGGTAACGGCTCGCTACGTTCGCGCACCATGCTACTCAACGGACGTGAGCTTGTTCTCGGTGAGGGCGATGAGCTGCCTGAGCTTTGCGGAGTTGACGCAGAGGGCAGTATTGAAGTAGCCCCCGGCGGCTGTACCTTTGTGCTGATTTGAATTCCGAATAAGGAATTGATCTGATGGATATGAAAATAAATACGGGCGTGACAAGACCGCTGAAAATTCTTTTCGTCGGTAACAGCGCCGTTTACGTAAACGATATTCCCGAAACCTTGCACAGACTTGCCGCGCAAGCCGGCTTTGAGGTGGATTGCGACAGCGTAGTCAAGGGTGGGGTCACTCTTGCCATGCACGTCGATATTGACAGCGAGTTTGGCAAAAATACGGTAGATGCGATAGAGAAGGGGTATGACGTAGTTTTTCTTCAGGATAACGGAAACTGTATTCGTTCCGACGAGCTCCGCGCGGCCTGCCTTGAGGCTTGTAATACGCTCGGCGAGGCTATACGCAGGACGGGGGCGAGGGCAAGTATTTATGTCAGACCGCCTTACGGCACTGAAAAGTGGGGGTATGATCCGATTGCACAGTGTGTTGAATTTGATAAGCTTTTCGGGGAAGCCTCGCAAGAGTTTTTCTCGCAAAACGCCTACGTAAATCGCGCCTTTGCTTACGCGATAAAGCATACCGATCTTGAGCTGTGGGGTGAGGATCACGCTCACACGAGTAAGATAGGAGCATATCTTGCCGTATGCGTGTTCTTTTGCACGATATTTAACGTGTCTGCTAAGTCTTTAGAGTCTGACGGTCTGCCCGATGAGGTTGCCAAAACGCTTCAGGATATCGCGGATAAGGTATCGCTTGACGGAGAAGAGCTTTGGGAAAATTTTTGTATGGACGTATAAATTTGATTTTTATGAGGTGAATGGATATGAATTACCGTGAGGATCTTTTGCATACGCAGGAGCAAAGACAGACGTATCTTGACGGAATTGAAAAGATTATCGATCAAAGACAGCGTGCAGGCGAAAATAAGAGAACCGAATACGTTAAAAATATATTTACCGATCCCGAAAAATACCGTAGGGATTTCAGGAAAATGCTCGGTTGGCCATTGGTCGATCGCGACGAGTCACTTGAGAGGGAAGTGCCCGTACCTAAAAGCGTAAAGCTCGCTGACGAGGACGGCTATTCGATATACAGAATGACCTTTGACGTGCTCGACGGACTTGAGATGACGGGTCTGTATTTCGAGATGCACGGCGACGGAAAAAAGCCGCTCGTGCTGGTTCAGCACGGAGGCTCGGGAACACCCGAGGCAGTTTCCGATATATATGGTATTAAGAATAATTATAACAATATGCTTGCGCGAGTTATTGCAAACGGCGTTCACGCATTTGCCCCTCAGGTGCTTCTCTGGAAGGTGGAAAAGTACGGTGTTCCTTACGACCGTAAGGAGATAGACGCCCGCCTCAAAAGAGTTGGAAGCTCGATCACTGCAATTGAAATATACGCGATGATCAGGATTCTCAACTATTTTGAAAAGCAGGATAACGTACTTAATCTCGGCATGGTTGGGTTGTCCTACGGCGGCTTTTATACGCTCTTTCTCTCGGCAATAGATACAAGAATCAAGGCGGCATTTTCCTGCTCGTTTTTTAATAGCCGCGACGCTTATCCGTGGAGCGACTGGACGTGGCAGAACGCGGCAGAGATCTTTGACGACGCCGAGATCGCATGCCTTGTGTACCCGCGTAAGCTGTGTATCGAGATAGGCGAGCGCGATAAACTTTTTGACGTCCGGGGCGGTAAGCGTTCCTTCGAGAGACTCCAAAAGCTTTGCGCCGATGTCGGCACGGATTGGGTAACCTTCAATACCTTCGACGGCGTCCATGAGTTCGCGCTGGAAGACGACTCCATAAAGCGAGTGATCGGTCATTTGTTCGCCGAAAAATGAGATGAAAATAATACAATAATAATACAATAGACAATACAATAATCACCGCGGTACTCGCGGCGATAATAAGACCTTGTCCTTATAGTAAATATGGCAAAAAATCCACTTGACACCATTTGAGTGCGTATGGATTTTTTGCCATATTTTATTTTTTTCGGAATATCCTTTTTTGCCATATTTTTCTCTTGTGAATATTGCCCTATTTCACCGCAAAATTTTTATTTAAAAAGCCAAAACCTCTCAACTTTATCGGTAAATATTTTGTAAAAACTTGTAATATTTTAAGAAAACTCTTGCAATATATATTATATTATGTTATAATAAAATGAAAAATTTTATAGTATGATCTATAAGTGTTTCTTTTTTAAGATATTTTTTGATATGTGCTAAAAATTGTTTTTTAATGTTAGACTATTGTGTATTAAAAGTTATCTTAGAACATCTAAGGATTCTCATTAGTATGGGAAAATAAAAATGCATGTGATAAAGAGGGAAAAATGTCCAATAAAAAAGATAGTGCTTATGCTGAAATTTCTGAGAAGTATAGTGATAATATAGCTTCGAAAGAATTTACTTTTTCGAGTAAAAGTAAGGGGTATTTAGCAATAAAAAGAATATTCGATATTATTGCTTCGTTTTTAGGGATTTTAATCTGTTTTATTCCTTTTTGCATTATTGCCGTGTTGGTGAAACTTGAATCGCCAGGGCCAATATTTTATATACATAAGCGTATTGGTAAAAATGGCAAAGTGCTGCCATTATTGAAATTTAGATCAATGTATATAAATTCTGATGAAATGATTAAAAGCTTCACACCTGGGCAAAAAAAAGAATGGGAAGAAAATTTCAAATTGGATGATGACCCGAGAGTTACCCGTATAGGTAAGATTTTGCGTCGTAGTAGCATGGATGAATTGCCGCAACTTTTGAATATTATTAAAGGTGATTTATCTATTGTTGGTCCGCGTCCAATCGTTCAAGCTGAACTTGAAAAATATGGGGATAATCAATCTAAGCTTTTGAGTGTTACACCTGGGCTAACGGGATATTGGCAGGCATATGCGCGCAGTAATTGCACGTATGAGCAGAGAATGCAAATGGAGCTTTATTACGTAGACCATGCGAACTTTTGGTGGGATATTAAAATTATTTTCGCAACGGTTGGAGCTGTACTTAAAGGAAGCGGCGCAAAATAATGTATAAGGATTAGAACATTTGATATGGAAATAAGAGAAAAATCACCTCTGGTTTCGGTAATAATGCCGGCGTATAACGCATCGGCGTTTATTGAGGAAGCGGTCATGTCAGTAGTTAATCAAACAATGACAAATTGGGAATTGTTTATTGTTGATGATTGCTCAAAGGATGATACTTTGAAGGTTGCAAAGAGGATAGCGGAAACGGATCCCCGGATTAACGTAATTCAAAATGAAGTGAATATGGGTGTAGCTAAGACAAGAAACAGAGGACTTGATCTTGCTTGTGGAAGTTATGTAGCACTTTTGGATAGCGATGACTATTGGTATCCTTGCTTTTTGGAGAAGATGGTTGCACATGCAGTAAAAACTCATTCCGATATTGTTTATTGCTCATATCAATTAGTGGATTCAAAAAACGATAAGGTATGTAACGATTTTATTGTTCCCGAAGCAACTACATTTGATGAATCCATTGTTCGTAGTGTAATTAGTTGTTCCACAGTGCTTTTGAACTTTGATATTTACAGCAAGTATAGATTTCCTGTTAATATGTATCATGAAGATATAGCATTATGGTTTGAATTGTTGCGTGACGGTAAAATCGCAAGAGGTGTTTCTGACGTTTTGGCAGCATATCGCCAGAGTCCAAATTCACGATCCTCTGATAAGCTTAAGAGTGCAGCTCGTCGATGGACTATATATAGAAAACATTTAAAAATGCCGCTTGTAAAATCCGCATTGACGATGTGTCGTTATGCATATTATGGTTTGAATAAATATCGCAAAATTTAGTTATGTGTAAGGGCTTGGGTTTTATGAAGAAAGTATCAATCATAGGGCTTTTTATGGCTGGTGAAAGTATTTCAGATGGTCAAAGCATAAAAACGAGAATCGTTACTGATGAAATCGAAAAAGTTGAAGGTTTTCAAAATATAAATAGAATTGATACATACGGTTGGAGAAAACGTCCGTTCAATTTACTGTTTAGTTGTTTCAAGGCAGTATGGACTTCTAAAAATATAGTTTTTATGATAGATGCCGGTGGTATTAAGATTTTTCCATGGCTTCTGAGTTGCGCTAATATTTTCACAAGGCGAGCTATTCATTATGTTGTTATTGGCGGATGGTTGATAAATTTTGTTAAAAATCATAAGCTTTCGGCATGGTTCCTAAAGCGTTTAAGTGGAATTTATGTGGAAACCGATGTTATGAAAAATGCCATGCAAATTTTGGGCTTCAAAAATGTATATGTGATGCCAAATTTTAAGGTTTTGGAAAAACTAACTGCTAATGAGCTTGTCTATTCTTCAAGTGAACCGTATAAGTTTTGCACATTTTCTCGTGTGATGAAGGAAAAAGGAATAGAAAATGCGGTCAGCACCGTTTCTAATATTAATTCGCTCTATGGACGAACTGTATGTACGTTAGACATATACGGGCAGGTGGATTCTGATCAGATCGATTGGTTTGAAAATTTAAAGTTGTCTTTTAATGATGCTGTTAAGTATTGTGGTGTTGTGCCTTTTAATGAGACGGTCGATATATTAAAAGAGTATTATGCTCTTCTATTTCCTACGGAGTTTTATACTGAAGGAATCCCGGGAACTCTTATTGATGCTTATGCGGCAGGTGTGCCGGTTATTGCTTCAGCCTGGGAGAGCGTTTATGATATTGTTGAATCTGATATTACAGGTATTGTATATCCTTTTGAGGAATCTGATGGCTTGCAGAATTCTATGATAACATTTATCGAAAATCCTGATCGAGTATTTGCAATGAAGGAGAATTGTTTGGAGAGATCGCTTCGTTATTCTCCGGATGCCGTAATGGATATATTGATATCACGATTAGATTAAACAAGGTTTGAGTTTTTTATGATGGAAGGGAGCTAATATGAAAAGAATACTGTGCATTATTAGTTCTTTAAATGCCGGAGGCGCAGAAACATTTTTGATGAAACTCGCGCGTGTGCTTTCCATAGAAGATTACCAATTTGATTTTGTTGTTTCTGCCGGAGACGGATGTTATACGGATGAGGTTCTTGAAGGTGGAGGTAAGATCTATCAGGTTCCTCCACGTAAAAAGGATTTTTTAGGTGCGTTTAACGGTATAAAAAAGATTGTTAAGGATAACGAATATGATGTGGTTCTAAAGCTGGCTGAAAATTCATTATCAGTATTTGATCTTATTGCCGCAAGGCTTGGCGGAGCTCATCATTTAGCAGTGCGATCTTGTAATGCGCCTACGGATCTTTCAAAAAAAATGCGGTTTGTGCATGCTTTTTTTAGACCGTTACTTAACTTTGTGTCTACCGTAAGACTTTCTCCATCACAGTTAGCAGCGGATTTTATGTTCGGACAGAATAAAGATGTTACGTTGCTGCATAACGGTGTGGATTTGAACGTTTTTCGTTTTGATTTGCAAGCTCGTGCTGATGTTCGTCGAGAGCTTAATGTAGAAGACGGATTATTGGTTGGTCATATTGGAAGATTTCATGTTCAAAAAAATCATATTTTTTTGATTGAAATATTCAAGAAAATACAGGAAGAGAATAAAAATGCTTATTTAGTTTTGGTAGGTACCGGTGGTCTTGAGAATGACATCAGAGCTAAAATTGCTGATATGGGATTGCAAAATCATGTGATTTTCTTGGGACAGAGATTTGATATTCCCCAACTTTTATCGGCTATGGATGTTTTTGTGTTCCCATCATTGTATGAGGGTATGCCTAATACTGTTATTGAAGCACAAGCCACAGGATTGCCTTGTGTTATTGCCGATACTATTACGCCCGAGGCTGATATTACAGGATTGGTTAATTATTTGTCGCTTGCGGATACTGATGACGAATGGGCGAGGGTTGCATTGAGCGTTGCGAATAATCCTCGAAAGGATACTTCGAGCGATCTTCGTTCTAAGGGATACGACATTACAAGCGTAGCTAACGAGTTTATATCGTTGTTAGGTATGAATGATACTGATTTGTAAAATTATACTTAAGTATTTTAAGGATTTTGTTTATGAATTTTAAGAAAATATTAAAATTTGCTGTTAACAGTGATTACCGTTTTCTTGTTTTGTCTGGCAGGGGTTATATGGGAGATATGCCCGCGGATAAATTTTTAAAGAAAACGTATAAAATTAAGATGGGTCGAGATCTTGATCTTGAATATCCTACATACTATACCGAAAAGCTTCAATGGTTGAAGCTTTATGATCACCGTCCGGAGTATACTGTTATGGTTGACAAGTATGCGGTAAAGCAATATGTATCAGATCGCATTGGAGAGCAGTATATCATCCCTCTCATCGGTGTTTGGGATAAGGTTGAAGAGATAGATTTTGACAAACTGCCTAATCGTTTTGTTTTAAAAACCACGCATGACAGTGGTGCAATTGTTATATGCAAGGATAAAAGTAATTTAGATATAGAAGCGGCTAAAAAGAAGTTGAGCTATTTTTTGAAACGCCGTTATTATGATTGCAACCGTGAGTGGCCATATAAGAACGTAAAGCCGCGCATTATTGCGGAAGAGTATATGGAAGATGAAACCTATAAAGAACTCAGGGATTATAAGTTCTTTACGTTTGGCGGCGTTCCCAAAGTGCTCTACATAGCTCAGGGCAGAGGAAAAGGCGAGCCTACGGTTGCGGATTTCTTTGATATGGACTTCAACCATCTTCCTTTTACCATAGATCATGATATGGCGGACGTGCCTCCGGAAAAGCCTGAGTGCTTTGAGCTTATGAAAGAGCTTGCTGCGAAGCTTAGTGAGGGAACTCCACAGTTGCGAGTGGATTTTTACGAGGTAAACGGAAAGGTTTATTTTGGAGAAATGACATTTTTTCATTGCAGTGGAATGGAAGCATTTCATCCTGAAGAATGGGACAAGATTTTTGGGGATTGGGTGGTATTGCCTGAACCCTCTATAGAAGGTTGATATGGTTACGCAAATAAAGAAAAGGTCTAAGTTTCTATTTACCTGTTTTTTGGCTATACTTATTGCGGCTACAATTACAAGATATGCATTTGGTATTGAAGTGCCAAGAATCTTACTGACGTTAATAATCATTGCAGCGGCTTTTTTTGGAGATCGTAACGAGACGATAGCTATATCGTTTTGCTGTATACCGTTACATGAGGCAGTCGATTTTTATATTGCCTTGGTTGCTTGTGCTGTTATTTGGTTGGCTAAGAATATCGGCTCAATCAGGATTGGTATTCCGGTTTTGGTTTGTGTTGTAATGATAGTATGGGAAATTTCGCATTTCTTCTTGCCCGGATTTGATTTTAAGCTTATGCTTACGGCACTGATTCCGATTATATTTTTGATGGTGATTCTGAGTACTGACGTTTCGGGTTTGGATTATGCTTTTATTATCAGGGTGGTAGCGGTAGCGGCGATATCTGCAAATGTTATGCTCCTGTTGAATTGTTTTGTTAACTCCGGATTTAATATTGCTACAGCGATTTTGAATTTGCGACGTTTAGGAAGCGTATCTGAAGAAGATATTTTACTCGGCGGAGCAATTCATCCTAACTCCCTGGGAGTTGTAAGCGTTTTAATTTCTACTGCATTATTTCAGCTTCGCTCGCTCAACAAAATGATAGCTTTTGATTATGTGGCTGTGATTTTACTCATAACATTTGGAGTGCTGACATCATCAAGAACATTTTTAGCTTGCCTTTTGATTATGACTTTTTTGTTGATCTTAGGTCAGGAGGGAAGTATCAGTAAAAAAATCAAACTATTAGTGGTCTTTGCGCTAGCTGTTGCGGTAGTATTTATATTGATGACTGTATTCTTTCCGTCTGTATTGGAGTATTATATCGGACGTTTCGATGTTGACAATATTGATGAACTGACTACTGGAAGATCTGGTTTGTTGGTTGATTATAATAGATTTATATCCGAGAATGCTAACGTCATGTTCTTTGGAGTTGGTTTAGCTGATTTGCCGTATAAATTAGTACATATATATAAGGCTGCTTGGAATGGTCCTCACAACGGTATTCAGGAGATAATACTCGCCTGGGGTATTCCAGGATTGATATTATTTGCAATACTTATATGTTTGTTAATAGTGAATTCCAAAAGATATAACTTGCGTAGAACGGTTATTAATTATATTCCACTGGTGATAATTTTGGTTAAGTCTATGGCAGGGCAGATATTGTCGTCAGGATATACGCTGCTGGCGTTGGCGCTGGCGTATTTAAGCTTGTGTCAGAACTTTTCGTTAAAAAAATCTTATAAAAATGATAAACTAAGTTTATAATTCTGTGATGGAGACACGGAAATATAATAAATTTTTGTTTTAGAAAGGATGAAAAATTATGGCTAAAACAACAAAACGCGTAGTAGCTTTGATCATTACTGCTGTAATGCTGATCAGTTCACTTCCTTTGTCTGCGATTGCATCTATTCCCAACTGGGAAGAGAACAACGTAGTATTTGATGGCACCAGCTTCGGCACAAACGGTTACTACAACGTAATCTCAAAGAAGGATTACGTACTCGTTCCCGGCGCGGCTGTTGAGTCCGAGATCGTACTTAACAACGCAAACGGTACCCGTAGACAGGTTCTTCACATTATTGAGGTAGACCCGTCTAACCCCGATGTATCCATCGTTCCCGGATACTACCAGATCGATAAGGATCTGGAAAATGAGGCTAACTGGTCTCATAAGGAACTCACCGAAATGGCTAAGTATTACGAGGATACACTCGGATACAACATTGTCGGTGGTATGAACACAGACCTTTATTATAACTCCTACTCTCCCCGTGTACTTGTTTACAACGGTGAGTGGATCGGTAATGCGCATGAGAATGTAGCTACCGGTGGTGCTGTTCTTAACGCAACATCTTCTATCCTCTATGTATTCAAGGATGCAGAGGGTAACGTTTCTTGTGACGTTAAGGCGTACAACAAGGCAGAGGTTGAACAGTATTTGGCAGATGGAACCCTTCTCCATGCTGTTGGTGTATCCTTTGGTATGGTAGTTAAGGATGGCAAGCTTGTTAACACCACTGAGAAGCGTGGTAACGATGATGCTGCTCGTTCTATGGTTGGTGTAAAGCCCGACGGTACTCTCGTTATTTGTATGAATGACGGCCGTGGAGCTAATAATTCCGTTGGTTTCAGCTCTTATGAGGAAGGCGAGGCAATGCTCGCACTTGGCTGTCAGTGGGCTGCTAACTGTGACGGCGGTGGATCCTCTACGTTTATCTCCAAGCGTGTTGGTGAAGAGAATTTTGAGATGCGTTCCGTTCCTTGTGACGGTTCTCAGCGTCCTACCGCTCACGGTATTTTCGTTGCTTCTAATGTAGCTCCCACAGGTGAGCTTGACGTAGTTAACGTTGAGGCGAACTATGACATTTTTGCCCCCAAGACCGTTTACAATTTCGGTGCGGCTGCAATTGATACTCACGGATACGCTATGGATATGCCTACGGATGCAACCTGGGCACTTTCGGATGCTTCCTTTGGTACCATTGAAGGCGGCAAGTTCGTTTCTAACGGTAAACAGGGAACTGTTGACGTTCAGGTTATTTCCGGCGGTAAGGTAGTTGGTACAAAGACTATTACCGTTGCAGATCCTGCAGTCTTCAAGCTTTCTGCAACCTCTACCGTAATTCCTTATTCTACTGCGGATAAGGTTCGTACAATTTCGCTTCCTATCGTTGCGATGACGGGCGAGGCAAACGTATACGTTGATACCAACGCAGTATCCGTTGTGCTCTCCAATAATGCCGCAGGTATTCTTGACGGCTTCAAGTTTACTGCAACCGAGGATACTACGATCGCAGGCGTTAACGTAACCATTACATACGGTGAAACTGTTCTGACTTACGCTATCGAATTCGGTAAGGGTTCTGAGATTATCTGGGACTTCGAAGACGGTGATAAGGCGGGATTCATGGGCTTTGAGGAAGCAAAGAAGTGGTCTCAGGACAACGGTGTAAACAACACTCTTGTTGGCGCTGATCCTCTTGATGGTCAGTTTAGCGATAATGTTCGTAGCGACACATTTATTTCTTCCCTTACCAATGCTGGTCAGGTTAGAAACGGTAACTATGCTCTCGCATGGAGACTTGACAATACCGATGCTGATTTTGCAGGGTGGACTTACAACGTTCTCTTTAACACTAATGACGTAATCGTTTTCCGTGACGTTGCAAACGGCAAGAAGGCTACTACTCTCGGCATGTGGCTCTACATTCCCGAAAATGCATTCCCTTCAGCAGGCAAGGGTCTTGCGTTCCAGTCTCAGTTCAATTCCCATGCAAACTGGGCAGTTGACGGAAAAGCATCTTGCGTGCAGTCTCACTTTATGTTTACATCTGCCGCAACCGGTAAGCAGACAAACCTTAACTCTGCAACCAATGCAGATATTCCCGAATCTAGATGGGTTTATGCAACCATCGATATTTCTGGGTATGACTATTTGTCTACTATGCCTGCGACGAACGAGTCTAACTCTCGTTCTCCTTCCTTTATCCGTACTTATGTAAAACCCAATACTGCGGATGTAGTTACTTTCTACATTGACGATATTACTCTCGACTACAGCTCTGCTGTTGATGACAGAGTACTTCCTGCAATAACCAATCCCACTTATTCTACCTCTGACGTAGCAGTTTCTCTTGAAAACGGTGCTACTATCGCAGGTAATAATGTTGCATTCTCCGCAACTGTAGCGGATAATGTTGCTCTTGACCTTACCTCCGGTAAGATCCTTGTTGATGGCGTGGAGATTCAGGTTACTGTCGCAGGTAACGCGCTCTCTTCTAAGGGTGACGTTGCTCTTGCTGCTGGTGTTCACACCGTTGCATTTGAAATTAAGGACGAACTTGGTAATCCCATGAGAATTACCAGAACATTTACTGTTGCAGGTGATGCGGCGATTGAGCTCGGCGGTCATAACGACTCCGGCGAGACTCCTAAGGCTCAGTCTATCTACTACGTAGATATCAACGTTGCGGATCTCGCAAATACAAATAAGCTTGTTGCAGTTCTCAAACTCAACAACTCTAACACTTGGGCAACCGAGGGCGCTATCGTTGCTGATGGCTTCACAGCTACTTTTGAGTATAACGAGATTTCCGAGCTCCTTACCGTTACCGTTGAAAGAACCGGTACGATCGGCAGAGCGCTTAACAATACTCTCATAAGCATTCCCGTAAGAGTTTGGACTTATGACCGCTACAGTACTGTTACAGGTAAGGATTATACCGTAGCCGAAATGGGCAACAGGCCTGTTGTCAACGTTGAAGTAGAAGTTGTTTACGGTGTTGTTGACGGTAACTCCTTCGCAGGTTCTATCAACGTAGCAACCGAGCTTACAACTATCTCTTCTCCTTATCACGAGCACGACGCAGAGCTTACTGCTCTTGCTGATAAGGCTGCTACATGTACAGAAGCAGGATTCACAGGCAGAACTTATTGTGAAGCTTGTAAGTCTATTGTTGACTTTGGTGAGATTATTGAACCCAAGGGACATGATTACAGTGTAGTTGACGCACAGCTTGTTTGTGGAGCTTGCGGTGACATTGCTGTTCTTGGTACAGGTGTAGTTAAAGTAGGCGACGATCTCTATTACGCTGTTAACGGTCAGCTTGTAAAGGGCTGGCAGGATATGGGCACCTATGAAGGTGACGACTACATCAACGGTGGCGCTCCTTTCACCATGTACGGCTATGCAGGCGATGATTATAAGCTTTACGCTAATACTACAAAGACTATTAACGGTATCACATATACCTTCGCTGAAGACGGAACTACTATGGGTGCATTTACTACTAATGCAACTGGTACAAGATACAGCGTTGGACCCGCTTTCATTAAGCGTAGCTGGGTAACACTTGCAGGTGAACAGTATTACTTTGGTGAAGATTACTACATGTACACAGGCGTTCGTGCTATTCCTGTTAACCGTAACAATGCTAAGGAAGGTAACAGAGTTTACACATTTGCAGCAGACGGTAAGCTTCTTGATGATATGACCACATACAGCGGTCTTATCACGACCGATAAGGATGGAATATTCTACGTTGAGAACGGTCAGTCTGTATATGCAGGCTTGATTTTGGTTGACGGCGCGTATTATTACGTTCGTACAGCTGGTAATCTAGTTGTAAATGCAACATATTGGCCTACAAAGACTAATGATCTTCTTCCTGCAGCAAACTACACATTCGGTGCAGACGGTAAGATGCTCAATCCTCCTGTGGTAGAGCCCGAGCAGCCTCCTGTAACTCCCGATCCTGAACCTGAGGTTAAGAACGGTATCGTAGAAGAGGGCGGCAAGCTCTGGTGGTACGTAAACGGTGTTAAGACTTACGCAGGTCTTATGCTCATCGACGGTGACTACTATTATGCACGTTCTTCCGGTGAGATCCTTACAAATACAAAGTACTGGATCACAAAGACTAATGATCTCCTTCCCGAAGCAAACTATATCTTTGATGCAGAGGGTAAGATTACTAATGTTCCCACGGTAGAGCCCGAGCAGCCTCCTGTAACCCCCGATCCTGATCCTACGCCCGATCCTGAACCTGAGGTTAAGAACGGTATTGTAGAAGAGGGCGGCAAGCTCTGGTGGTACGTAAACGGTGTTAAGACTTACGCAGGTCTCATGCTCATCGATGGTGATTACTACTATGCACGTTCTTCCGGTGAGATCCTTACAAATACAAAGTACTGGATCACAAAGACTAACGATCTCCTTCCTGCAGCAAATTACACCTTTGGTGCAGATGGTAAGATGACTAATGCTCCCGTGGTAGAGCCCGAGCAGCCTCCTGTAACTCCCGATCCCGATCCTACTCCCGATCCCGAACCCGAGGTTAAGAATGGTATTGTAGAAGAAGGCGGAAAGCTTTGGTGGTACGTAGATGGAGTTAAGACATATGGTGGACTTATGCTTATCGATGGAAACTACTATTATGCTCGTTCTTCCGGTGAGATCCTTACAAATACAAAGTACTGGATCACCAAGACTAACGATCTCCTTCCTGCAGCATACTACACATTTGGTGCAGACGGAATAATGGTTCAGTAATTTTAACAGCATAAATTATAAAAGCCCGGGCTTCGGCCCGGGTGAGCTGTACATAATCAGAGCCTCCACGTGGCGTACAGCGGAAACGGTTTTGCCGGCTGATCTGATGAAAGGAGAAATTTTATGATTGCAGCTATGATTATGTGCCATAAAAATCTTAAGCAAGTACAACGGTTGGTACAAGCATTGTCGCATCCGGAAGTTGATATTTTCATACATATAGACTCAAAATGTACAGAGAATTATCTAATTACTAGATTAGATTCAGGTAATATTTATTTTGTAAAGGATAGAATATCTGGTTATTTGGATGATAGATCATTGATAGATATAACTTTATCTATGATTACCCTTGCTAAGAGCGAGGAAGAAAAAAAGTCTAAGCACTATGAGTATTTTATGTTGTTTAGTGGGCAGGATTATCCAATTAGAAACATATCATTTATAGTTGATAGTTTGCACGACGCATATCCTACACCATTTATTGATTGTAATGGCGGTGGAAAAAGCAATCCTGTTATTCGTAGCAAGTTTGGTAAGAGATCATTTGTATTAAAATTGCGATTTTATGCAACTCATAAATTGAAATGGATTCCACGATTTTTTATTAGAGCTGGAATTTGGATGATTACAAAAATGCTATTTGCTTTACATTTGAGCGATTACTATTATTTTGAAAAACATAATATTGAATTGTATTGTGGATCAGCATGGTGGATATTACCGGACATCATTATAGATTTTGTGTTGAATGAAATGGAACAACCGTATGTAGATCGACTTTTAAAGGCAGATACTCCGGAGGAGACTTTTTTTCAGATACTTTCAAAAAGATCACCCTTAAAAGAATTGGTTCGAGTGAAAGATCAGAAAGAAAAGCAGGCTAGCAAAACATGGGCATATTTTCACGATGTTGATAAGCCTATGGTGAAGCATCCATATACATTTACTAAGAATGAATATAAAAAGTTAATTGAAAGTGATTATTGGTTTGGCCGAAAATTTGATACTAATATAGATTCTGAAATAATGGATATGTTGGATAATTTTAGAAAAAATTAAAAAAGAATTTTAGTTGATTTACATTTTAGTTTGCTTAACTGTGTTAAAATAAGATTGTATTTATTATAAATTTTTTTCATTGCTATATAAAATCTTTCAACTTAATTATCAATTTTGGGTGTGGCGTAAAAAAATATTCGATGCTCATGATGGTTATATTTTACGAAAGTTTGATATTTGTATAAATTGTTTAATAGCTAATTGAGTTTTTGAATAAAAAGTATAGGGTTGTTCTTTTATATGAAAAAGTTAAAAATAAATTTAATAGTATCGTTAATATATCAATTTGTGGCAATAATATATG
Source organism: Eubacteriales bacterium (assembly GCA_045124505.1). Taxonomy (GTDB): domain Bacteria; phylum Bacillota; class Clostridia; order Oscillospirales; family CAG-272; genus RGIG7213. The sequence goes on along the minus strand of JBGVLZ010000094.1, from coordinate 4,733 downwards.
GATTTGTATTACCAAAGTTAATCTTAGAAAATTTTGGATCAGAGGTTAATGGTTTAGTACAGTCTATTACTCAATTTCTTGGCATAATTGGCTTTCTTGATATGGGAGTTGGTCAAGTGGTGCGAAGTTCATTATATAAACCCCTTGAGAATGGCAACCGTGATCAGTTGAGTAGTATAATGGTTGCGGGCGGTAAATTTTATCGCAGAGTGGCTTATATTTTGCTTGGTTATGTGGCTATTCTTTTTGTGGTTTATCCGTTGTTTGTAAATAATGGGTTCGATTTTTGGTTTGCTGCAACGCTAATACTTATAATAGCTGTCGGCTCATTTGTGCAGTATTATTTTGGTATAATTCAAGAGCAATTGTTGCATGCTCATCAAAAGAGTTATATCATATATTTTATACAGATATTCTGTTATTTATTTAATATGGCAGTTTGTGTATGTATGATAAAGTTGAATTGTTCTATTCATGCTGTCAAATTTGTAACGTGTCTTATTTTCTTGATAAAACCGTTCTTTTATGTTTGGTATGTACGAAGAAAATATGATATTGATTGGCACATCGAGTACGAAACAGAACCATTGCAGCAGAAGTGGAATGGTGTCGCACAACATATATCAACTGTCATTTTAGAGGGAACTGGTAATGTCATATTGACGCTGTTTTCAACATTGTCTAATGTATCAGTGTATTCGGTATATTTTATGATCGTTAACAGCCTTAATACGCTTTATCAATCCGCTGCTGTAGCTATCCAGTCTGCAGCGGGACAAGTGTGGGCAAGGGAAGACAAAAAAGAGATTAGCTATATGTTTTCTATTGTGGAATTGTGCTTACATAAAGCAACAATATTTTTGTTTTGTTGTGCCGGATTACTTATTGTGCCGTTTATTAAAGTTTATACGGTTGATATCACCGATGCGGATTATATTCAACCATTATTTGCAGTGCTATTGGTATTGGCATATGGAATTAAATGCTTGCGCACTCCTTATAATATTTGGATTTTAGCCGCAGGACATTTTAAACAATCGCAAAAGTGTCATATTGTCGCTGCACTCTTGAATTTGATTATTTCTATTTTTTTAGTATTCCATTTTGGATTGATTGGTATGGCAATAGGAATTTTGATTGCTACCTGTTACCAAACTATTTGGATGATGCTATATACTACTAAGAACCTGATCAAGTGTGATTTGGGTTGTGTAGTAAAACAATTATGCTCAGACGCACTTATTGTTTTGTTGATTATTATTTTTACACAAAGCATTTCTTTGCAGAATGTTTCTTATATCGGATGGATTATTATGGCAATAAAGGTCGCATTGATTGCTATTTTTTGTATTTTTGTTGTCAGCTATATTTTCTATGCCAAGGATATTAAAAAGTTTATTGTGAAAGCTATAAAGAAATAAAGAGGATTATGAAAAATTTGTATTTCAAATTTGATAGTAAATCAATCCTCCTCACAGGTGCAGCCGGTTTTATCGGTGCGAATTTGGCGGAGGCATTGATTAAACAGAATATTCCGATGACGATCATTGGTCTTGACAACGTTAACGATTATTACGATGTTTCCCTCAAGGAGTATCGTTTGAGTCGAATCGAGGAGCTGGCGAGGAAGAATTCCAACGTGAAGTGGAAGTTTATCCGCGGAAGCATTGCCGACAAGGCTTTGGTGGATTCTTTATTTGAAGAATACCGTTTTGATATCGTTGTAAACCTTGCGGCACAGGCGGGTGTTCGTTATTCGATCGACCATCCCGACGTGTATATGGAGTCCAACATTATCGGTTTTTACAATATACTCGAGGCTTGCCGACGCTATCCTGTAGAGCATCTGGTTTATGCTTCGAGCTCAAGTGTGTATGGAAGCAACAAAAAGATTCCGTATTCTACTGAAGACAAGGTGGACAACCCTGTGAGTCTTTATGCCGCTACTAAAAAGAGTAACGAGCTTATGGCACACGCCTACTCAAAGCTTTACAACATTCCCTCAACAGGATTGCGTTTCTTTACGGTATACGGTCCTGCAGGGCGTCCTGATATGGCATACTTTGGCTTTACAAATAAGCTGTTACGTGGGGAAACCATAGAGATCTTCAATTACGGTAATTGCAAGCGTGACTTCACGTACGTTGACGATATTGTCGAGGGCGTGATCAGAGTTATGGAACGCGCACCGGAGAAGAAGATCGGTGAGGATGGGCTTCCCATTCCTCCGTATGCAGTTTACAACATAGGCAATAATTCACCCGAAAATCTTCTTGATTTCGTTAATATATTGGGCGAGGAGCTTATCGCGGCAGGAGTGTTGCCCGCAGATTTCGACATAAATGCTCACAGCAAGCTTGTGCCTATGCAGCCGGGTGACGTACCCGTTACTTATGCTGACGTAACCCCTCTCGAGCGTGATTTTGGCTTCAAGCCGTCAACGAGTCTCAGAGAGGGCCTTAGAAAGTTTGCTATATGGTATAAAGATTACTATATGAATGGAGAAAAACAATGAAAATAGCTATTGCCGGAACGGGTTATGTAGGTTTATCTTTGGCAGTTCTTCTTGCACAAAAGCATGAGATAGCGGCTGTGGATATTATTCCCGAAAAGGTTGATCTGATCAATCGACGCATAAGTCCGATACAGGATGACTACATAGAAAAATATTTTGCGGAGAAGCAACTAAATCTTTATGCGACTTTGAATGCAGAGGAAGCATATAAGGATGCAGAATACGTTATAGTTGCAACTCCCACGAATTATGACAGTAAGCAGAATTACTTTGATACTTCAGCAGTGGAGTCGGTAATTGAAAAGGTTACGAGCTGCAATCCTGATGCGGTAATCGTAATAAAATCCACGATCCCCGTTGGTTTTACAGAAAAAATAAGAGCCAAGTTCGGTGATAAAATTATATTCAGCCCCGAATTTCTTCGTGAATCTAAGGCGCTTTATGACAATTTGTATCCCAGCAGAATTATTGTCGGCACTGATTATTCCGATGCGACTCTTACAGCGGCAGCCGAAAAATTTGCGCAGACTCTCAAGGAATGTGCTATAAAGGAAGACGTTGAGATTCTTATCATCGGATTTACGGAAGCCGAGGCGGTAAAGCTGTTTGCCAATACGTATCTTGCGCTCAGAGTAAGCTTTTTCAACGAGCTTGATACTTACGCCGAAATGAAAGGGCTTGATACCAAGGCGATCATAGACGGCGTATGCCTTGACCCGAGAATAGGCGGACATTATAACAATCCTTCCTTTGGATATGGCGGATATTGTTTGCCGAAGGATACCAAGCAGCTTCTTGCGAATTATAACGATGTGCCTCAAAATCTTATTGAAGCTATCGTTGAGTCCAATCGTACGAGAAAGGATTTTATTGCAAGCCGTGTGCTTGAAAAGGCAGGATACTATTCTGACAACTCTCAGTGGGATTCCCATCAGGAGAAGGAAGTGGTGGTCGGAGTTTACCGTCTGACTATGAAATCCAATTCCGACAACTTCCGTCAGAGCTCTATACAGGGTGTTATGAAGCGTATCAAGGCAAAGGGAGCGAGAGTGATTATTTATGAGCCAACGCTTGATGACAGCACGACCTTTTTCGGAAGTGAAGTAGTCAATAACCTTAATCAATTCAAGTCTGAAAGCGAGGTAATACTCGCCAATAGATATGACAGTAATCTGGACGACGTAGCAGATAAGGTATATACCAGGGATATATTTGAACGCGACTGATTAACGGAGGTAACTTAATGAAAGTAAACGGCAAAGAAGGGAAGTCTTTACAACGTCAATTGACGCCGACGCACGTTTGGGCGCTTGCGTTCGGTTGTATCATAGGTTGGGGATCGTTTGTCAATCCCGGTAAGAAGTTTTTACCTAATTCCGGTGTTGCCGGCACCGCGATAGCCATGGCGCTTGGCGCGATCGTAATGATTATCATTGCATTCAGCTATGCGTATATGATACCTAAATATCCCAAAGCGGGCGGTGAATTTACGTTCACAAAAGAATGCTTTGGAAAAAGAATTGCCTTTGTTTGCGGGTGGTTTCTTATTGCGGCGTATCTCACCAACGTCCCCATGAACTCGACAGCGATCGCTCTGATCGTTGACGGAATAGACGGTGGAGCAGACATACTTAAGTTTGGATTCCATTATGCAGTTGCGGGATTTGATATTTACTTAGGTGAGATGCTTTTTGCAATAGCAATTCTTTTGCTGTTTGCCGTCCTGAACGTTTTAGGCGTAAAGAAGGCGGCTGTGGTACAAACTGTTTTGTCCTCTTTGCTTGCAGTTTCGGTTTTCACCTTGGCTATTTCAGCGCTTATAAGCAGTAAAGCGCAGGGAATAAATATGCAGCCGATCTGGGGTTTTGATAAAACTGCTGCTATGGCGGCAGGAGCGACGACCGAAAACATTTCGGATTTTGCAAAGGGCGGATCTGCCGGAATTATTTCGTCAATACTCGCTACGTTTGCAATAGCGCCTTGGGCATATGTCGGATTTGATACTATTCCGCAGGCGGCGGAGGAATTCAAATTTTCCTATAAAAAAGTAATTATCATTATGGTAGTTGCGATATTGTTTGGTTGCTTCGTTTATACGACGAATAATACCGTTGCGGCAGCGGCACTTGAAAACTGGCCTGACAGAGTCATGGCAGGTGAGTGGGTGCTTTTGGTCGCGGCTGAAGAGATGCTTGGCGTATTCGGAAAGATACTTATA
>JBGVLZ010000093.1:0-5800 GCA_045124505.1 Eubacteriales bacterium | reverse complement strand
TTGTAATTTCTGCAAGCCCACTGTCCTTGCCGGTAAGATCCGCTGTCAGTTCCGGCAACAATTTCGGCAGTTCATCAGTCCACGAGGTTTTATTGACTTCTGCAAGGTGATTGGCTTGCTCTATCAGCCCGGAAATCTCATATTGCATCTTGTCATAACTCATACCGAGTTCCAACATGGTTTTAGACGCTTTTTTGATTGTCTCGTTAAAAGTTGTAAGTTGTTTTATGTCCATGCGAGAACTTTCCTGATCCTTGTAAGAATCGCTGATATTCTCCCATTTAACAGACTCAAACCGGGTTGCGAGACGTTGTATTGCGTCAACTACTGCCGTATAATCCCGTGCCGTATCAGTTCCGGCGGCAATCTTTTCCTGTAATGTCGCATAAAGTCCGGTAGTGAGAGAATACGCCTCTCTGTCCTCTTTTGTTAAGACGCCCGCTCCCGTTCCCTTTTGAGTAACGACTGACATGGTATCGGTTATCTTTGACAAAAATTCTTTTCCGGCTCCGTTCAAAAACGCTTCCTGATCTTTAAGCGTGTCCAGAACATCGGTTTTAAACACTTCAAAACCGTGTGAATCAAATACTTTTTCACCATAAGCGTCAATGGCGTTTTGAGAAGTTGCGGCTATAAAGTCCCGGCTCTTAAATACCTCCTGAATTGCTTTCTTTAATTCCATTCCGGATTTCACGGTTTCAGATCTGCGGTTTGCCGCAATCCCCATTTCAGATATATCAGCCACCGGTGATGTAAAAGGCGAAAAACCAAACATTTCCGATACTTTATTAACCGCTGTAATCGATACAGGCAAATAAGAAGAAATGGACTCATACCCCTCTTTTACTCTGTCCCGTACACCCTCGTCTTTTTTCTTTGTCAGTTTTTCGTATTCCTCTTTATCAATCAACCCGGCTTTGAATTTCACATAAGCCGCCGCACCTTCATCAATATCTTTCAGATTACCAAAATCAATACCGGAAATGCCTTTCAGAATTTCATAAAAATCCCGCCAGCCTTCGAGTTCACCGCCTTTGCCGAATTTTGCAATAGCGTCAGCATTACCCTTAATCGCCCGTTCGGTTTGTTCGGATACCTCCGTCCATCTTGTCCACAGGTTCAGGATTTCATTCAGAATCATCAGACCGCCAATAACCGCCGTCAATTTACCCACCGCACTCACCGCACCTATTACCGCCATTTTAGACGCATTAATAGCCGCAGTCTGGCCGTTTATAGCGGCGGCGGTTTGTTGTATAGCGAGAACTCTTTGTTTTTCAGCCGCTATTTCTCTTTGAATCTGTGCTAATCTGCGATATGCGGCATAGTCATTAGCCGCTATTGCTTTTGTCAACGCCTGTTGCACCAAAACCCGATCGGCTTCAAGTTTTGTCAGTCTTGCTTCGACAATAGCCTGTTTGTTCATGATCGAGTTTGCCTGTGTCATAGCGGCATTCATTCGCTGTTCTGATGCGGCTATCTGTTGCTGAACGGCAAGTTCTCCGGTCATAACAGAAACATAGCGTGAACGTGCGGCGGTAAGGCTTGTTTGCAGGGCAAGAGTTGTGTGCATGGCCGCACGATAAGCAATAATACCGGCGGTGATTAACGCCATTTTACCACTGACATTGATAATACCCCGTCCCCATTTTTCCATCATTGCGGCAACAGAACCGATAATATCTCTGATATTTTCCAATGCCCCTTCTTCAGCAAAAGTGCCGATAAACCTTTCCCATGCGTTATCAAGTTTTGCAAAAGCCTGAGTAATAGTTTCGGTTGTGCCATTGAACTTGCGATCCATTTCGCCTTTCATGTTCTTTAAAGCGTTCAGCAGAATATCAATAGTCAGTTTTCCGGTTCTTGACCATTGCATTAACTCTTTCTGTCCTGCACCGACAACACCCATAGCTTTTCCAGCCTCTCGTGCTAAGGCTCTCATGAGTACAGGTGAGTTTTCCATTACGGATCTAAATTCATCACCGTCCAACTTACCCTTTGACAAAGCCTGAGACATCTGCAACATTACGGACGCTGTTTCACTTGCGGTTGCACCACCGATTGTCAAAGCCTTTGCAAGAGTGTTAGTCATATCCACGGCTTCCTGTGCAGTAAAGCCGTATTTTTCGGTAGCCAACTGCACCTTCAGGAATGTTGTGGAAAATGCGTCCATACTCGTTCTTGCGTCCTGTGCAGAACGGTATATCATATCCGTAACTTCAACCGCTTTTTCTTCGCTTTCGTAAAGTCCTCGAATTTTGTTCTTGACCACGTTCAGACGGTCAAGCTGTTCTGCCATGCCCTTTACGCCCTGAATTGTGTTCTGGATCACATACACCATTGCGGCCACACGTCTAATATCCGAGATTGTACTTTGCATGGATCTTGTAAGAAAGTTAAAACTTTCGCTCGCATGTCTTGCGGCGTTACCCAAATCACCCAAGCCACGGCGTCCCGCACCAGTGGCACGATTAAGTCCGTTAATAGCACTGTTGCATTGTCTGAGATAACTTGCAAGCCGCATAATAGCGGGAATAAGAGTGCTCAAATCCCGAATAAGCTGTTGTAAGTTGGTAAGTCTTGATAAGCCTTTTGCAAAAGCGTCAAACAACTGCCGGAAGTTTGAGACCATTGAATTTGTGATCTGTAATTTGGAAAGTTTGTCAAGCTGAGTAATAAACGATCCGAATCCTCTTGTAACGGAGCCGATATTGGTCAGGGCTTTTTTCAGCCGTTCCAAAGCAGAGGAAAGACGGTTAATACCGGGGATCAGCGGAACGATAAACTGATCAATTCCTTTAATAGCTAATTTAAAATCGTCTAAACTTTTAACAACAGGTTTCCAATCTATTTTTTGAATTTTTTCAAATCCGGTGAGAGCGGTTTTAAATTTTCTCAGTTCATCACTTACACCTTTTATTTTGGAAACATCGAGTTTTCCAAGCTCGGTGGTCAACGTTCCAATATTTGTAGCTATATCTTTTAATTTTGAAGGATCAGTGCCGTTCACCGACCATAACAGAGAACTGAGCGAAGATCCCAGTTTATCAAGCGAACCAAAAGACTTAGGTAGCTTTTTTACAGCATTGCCAACAGTTTCTAACGCATGAGCAAAGTCCATCCATTTCTGATAAGACACGCCGTTAATACGTCCGTCTAACTGAGTAAGTTTAGTTACCGCATCACAAAACGAGTCAATATTACCGATTTTGGGAACTTTGAAATTAAACCCGTTCATAGCGGAAAGTAGATCCTTGATTTTGTCAATATTTGTCTGACTTAAACCTTTTGCGGCATTAGAAATCTGAGTTAATCCACTTGCTACCTTGCTTAAATTTTTAAAGGAATCACTTACATTTACGGTGAGATCAATCGGAGGTATTTTAGAAAACTGATTTTTAATAGCGGCCTGAATCTGCCTTCTGAGGGACGCAAAACTATTCTTGATTTTTTCTTCATCAAGTTTAATTCTGTCAAAGGTAATTTCAGGAGCAACACTGGTCTTTTTAAGTGCTTGCTGTATTTTGGCAGATACTTTTTGAATAGCCTGATTACTTATGTCAATATTTGCACCGAATTTGACAATATGTTCATTGTCAGTAAGATCATGAGTTTTTTGAGATAATTTATCGATCTTTTTTATCGCATTTTGAGTGTTAGCGTCAAATTTAAGATCGTAATCCATTGTCTGTTCGGCCATAATATTACCTCGTTATTTAATCCTTTTTAATCCGGCATTGAACAATTCTTTGTAACGTTTCTGAACATATTCGTCCATCTGTGCAGAAGATAAATCATGAACGCCATATTTACCTAAACTGGGTGTGTTAAACAGCATACGTGCATAATAGCCTGAGAATACAAAATTACGTACCGTTACACCTTCAGGGGCGATAAAAGCATAATTGCTAATATAAATAGTATAGCCGTTTTTGGCTAATGGTTGCAAATCTGCGTCACTTCGTTTCTGATTTTCTCGTGAAATTGCCTGAGATTTTAATCTGTTGTACTCACCACTGTTTCTGCTATCTTCTCTTAAATGATTGAGGTACAGTTTAGGCCGCTTATAAAATAATCCTGTATTCGTTCTTGTGGTATAGCCATCATGTTTCACACCGGAAACAATATTAGAATACACTAAACTCACTTGCCATGAAAATGCCGCATTACCAGTTGTGCCTTTTGACATTGTTATCAAATCAACACAAATATCCACCGCCACATCTAACATCAGTTTACGTATTTGTTTTCTAAAATTCCCACTACCCTTGCCATGAAGTCTGTCTTTCCATTTTTTGCTAAATACACTAGAATTGTAATAGCCTTTAGCAGTTCCACCCCGTAACAGGTTTAACGCCTGATCCAGTCTTGCCAACTGTCTTGCAACCTTTTCCTCACCCGTTTCCCGAAAACGAATTGCATACAAAATACCGTCATTAGTCTGAGCCATATACACCTCACAAATAAAAAGAGGATCTTGCGATCCTCTTATCTGCGTTTTTTGCTTTCCGCTTTCTCACGTTCTTTTTTACTTTCTTCCCGAACCCGTGAAAGATAGTGATCGTCAAGTCCCGTAACAAAATAGATTAAATCGTCCTCGGTTTCGGGATCGCAACGATACCTTTCTGAATATTTTAAAATACTCGTGAACGGTATTGCAGTCGGGCTAAACCCGCTGTTACGATCCCTAGCAAGATCTTTAAAAGCCTGAAAATGGAAAAATAAATGCCGTGGCAATTCCGGTACAGGTTTACTGAGTTCTTTTTGTATTTTCTCGCTAACCTTTCTTCCAAACCTTTTTGCCATATTCACGGCTCTTATTAGGTCTTGTCTTTTTTGCGAACCGCTATCGTAACAGAAATCAAAAAACTCTATCAGTTTTTTAAGTCAGTCTCACGAGTACCGATCAGGAAGTTGCTCACGTCTGAACTCTGTTTCATCAGCCATTGAGACACCTCAATCAGATCAGGATCACATAGCAGTTCTTCCGCATTTGCTTTTGTGAACGGAATTTCTTTGCATACAGGAACACCATCATCATCACAAATATAACCGCCAGTTTCAGGATCGGTTTCAGCGGGTTCCTTCACGTTTTTCCAGTCAACAAGAAAGTTATTGATATAAGCCTTAAACAGTCTCTTGTTGACTTCCACAAATTCAAGAGCGTCAGGGTTTTCAGCCTTGCTAAGTTTGTTAAGCTGTGCAAGAATCGGGGTAATCTGTGCCTGATAAGCACGTTCATAAACGGTAATACGCTTAACCTTAAAAGAAGGTTTTGTGCCATCATCATTAACAACAGAATCAAAAGTTACCCAAACACCACCGGCTTCCTTGTTCTTGTTTGTTTTGTACTTGCTTAAAAGTCCACCCATTTTCTAGTCCTTTATTTTACAAAATTGAAGGGGTTAAATTCAAAGTTATTATAACACAAATAAAAATTTTGCAACGAAAAATAAAAAGCGGGGAAAGTTCCCCGCTATATATAACTCGGATTTGTTCATTCGTTCGTAAATGTGTATATCAGATTACCGCAATCGTATATACGATCATAACCGTTGTTCAGCATGTTTTCATATTCGGACAATTTCGGATCAAAATTCGGCAACAATGTTTGTAACTTGTGTTTTTGAAACCGGATTCGGGAATACAGCTTTCTTGTTTTTGTGTAATAATAATTAGGTTTTGTTTCACCCTGTAATACAAAACCCAGCTTTTCGTAAATATCACCTTTACTAAAACGCCTGTTTGCATAACTGACGATCTTGCCTTTAACAAACTGCAAAGCATGTTTAAACAGTCT
>JBGVLZ010000092.1:0-1688 GCA_045124505.1 Eubacteriales bacterium | reverse complement strand
CGTTCCTCGGCTCTGCGTTTTCTTCGTTCGGCCATTTCAGCAAGGTGAACTTTAAGCTGTTCCTGATACACTTCCTCGTTCTTAACGGTCCATTCCCATGAGCGTATAAAAAAACTTGTATCAAGGTGCAAACAGTCAAGTATCTGTCTCATGTCTGCAACGTCAATAACGTACAGTATGCCGTCACACTTGAACTTATTACGATAATACTCAGCTCTTTTTTCTCCGTTTACCCAAAATGCCAAAACTCTGCTGCGTGAAGCATCTGTTTTGTCGTTTTCAGTCTGGCCGTTGGTTATCGTTATAGCACCATCCTTCCTGATTTTAACTAAAGCATTACGCACCTTTTCACGCTGATTACGATACATGCACATTCCCATTTGATTTTCATAGTTGGCATGTAACACGTTTATAATGTAGTTTGCGGTCTGGCCGGTCTGTCTTGCAAATTCCCTTATTGAGGGCATACCGCAACAAGGTCTTTTTTTATGATTCTTATCAGGGGTTAATCCGTGTTTAAGGCGATAACTGAGCGTTGTTTTCCATATACCTAACGCTCTTGCAAGTTCGCCTATTGACCTGTATTGAACTCCTTTATATTCAATAGGTTTGGGGGGAATATTGCCCTTCATCTTTTGAGCTGCTTTTAACTTTTCTTCTACTGTCATAATCACTCCTCAAACTCAAAAGATAACTGAACACCCACTCCATAATCATTCCTGTCATAAGGAATATGACAAAATTCAAGCACCTGTTTTAGATTCAGTTCGTTTATACAATAGTTGTATAGTGCAGGGTTTTCAGTCTGCATACGCTGAAATCTGTTTGGATAAGGTTCCAGGTGAACACCAAACATACAAAAAGTGCATCCAGTGCGGTCGGCACCCGTAAATTTAAGCAAACCTGTATTTTTGTCCGTGACAATATCCCCATATACTGCCTTGCAGTAATCAACGTTGTATTTCTGAAGGTATTGTAATATGTCCTGTCTAGTCCAAAACATAAGCGGTCTGCTCTGCGGGTTTTTCTGCTCAAAAGCATTACAGGAATACCTGATATATGATTCCTGTCTTAAAAGACTTTCTTCGGCCATGATGCCAACATACGCAAATTCTTTATGCGTTTTGTTATATCTGGCAAAAGGCTGTTTTTTCAGATGTGAACAGCACTCACCTGAGATTTTAAACGGTGCGTCAATAAGGTACCTGTATTTCTGAGGTAGTCCCGCCATTTTCCTTCCTTCTGTCTTGCCTAATCTTAAATCAAGAAGCTTTTGTGATTTAGTCGTTCTTATTTCCTGTATTTTGGTTGCCGTCTCTTTTGAGATAACAGGATAACCGTATTTTTCAATAACCTGTTTAAAGGTGAGTTTTGGCCTGATTATTTCCACATTTTCAGTCCTATGCACAAACCTTACGATTTGCGGATATTCCAGGCCGGTATTGCAGAATACCGCTTTAACGTCTGGGAATACCGAACGCACTAAATGCAGTAATACGGTACTGTCTACACCACCTGAAAAGGAAACATATACGGATCCTTCGTAGTGTTCGTGCCATTCCTTAATTCTCTGTCTGCTCATAATAATTTTTGATTCAAGTGAAAGTGCTTGCATCTGTTTCAGCTTTTGCACTTTCGGATTGAATTTGTATTCCATTTAATCGCCTTAACTTTGTTGTTAAGGCAAC
>JBGVLZ010000091.1:0-31845 GCA_045124505.1 Eubacteriales bacterium | reverse complement strand
CGAAACATACCCTCAGCCCCTTTGTATGACGACTGTTAGATCTCATATCTGCGAAATGTCCGTCAAATTTATCGTGACAATCTTTGCATACATACATCAAGTTTTTATTATTCAATGCAATTTCGGGATTATTAATATTACTGCTGTCAAGACTTATCTTATGATGCACAATATATCCTGTACTCTCTCCGCATACTTCGCACAATCCACCGTCAATAAGTATTCGTTCGGAAATATAAGCATTACGGCAGCATTTCCATTTTTTTGAATTATAAAATTTTTCAGCCCATTTTTTCATAACATCACCAAACACGAAAGCCGCCCATACCGGACGGCTTTCATGCAGAAATAATTGAAGGAAAGGAGATAAGCAGGAACTATCTACCATTAATAGAATCTTTGATAATATCATTATAGCACAGGAAAGAGTGCAATGCAGTGCAGTTGGCTTACAAAAAAATTGTTGTTTTTTTGTACACTTTTTATTTCAGCCCTGTTTCTTTCCTGAATATCTGTAGAGCCTGTCCGTGCCATACACAAGCTGTTCTCCGTGATATTTCCATTTTTTCAGCAATCTGTTCAATGCTCATACCTGTAATGTATTTATCAATCAGAACTGCAATCAGTTTAGGATGATATACAAGATCAATTCTATGTATTATCTCTTTTTGCTTTTCCACAAGTTTTTCTTCACTTGCAGATATTTCGGTTTCAAGATCTATGATTTTATCTACAACAGTGTTTCCTTTACATGAGGAAATAACTTTATCTGTCATTTTTACTGATGAAAGATTTATGCTTTGTGCTCTGAGTTTATTAAGAAACCGCCTCTTGGCATTAATAAGACGTTCTATGTCCAACGCTCCATTCAGATATTCCTTTGCTGTCATTATCAACCCTCTCTTCTACTGTCTATAGTAATTACCGACTTTGTATTCTTGATAGTCTTCTTTGCTTACTTTCAGCCAGTATGTAACTGTTCGTTCGTCTTTCACTCCACGAAGTTGAAAACGGTAACTTGCAGGATGATAATGCATTGCTGTGGTATGTGCCGCTGAGTAAGATTTATCAATGATAATTCCCTCTGTAATACGATCCTTTTCGTTTTCAATGCAGCTCCATACACATACAAAAATAATTAATCCAAACAGAATAGAAAAAATCATTCCAAAAAAAATCTTACAAAGTATTTCTTTCATTAATCATTATCCTTTCATATTACACTTTGCTTAGTTTGTTATTCCACTCAAAGCCGAAGTCTGTCTGTTTTATCTTACATTGCGGGACACCATCTTTCCAAAACACAAGACCTTCATCACATCTATTCATAAGCAGCCACTCACGAATTCCATCAAAAGAACGTTCAGGATAAACTATATTCTCACCATGTCTTATAAGGATATCATAATCCATGTTGTAAGGATTGCCTTGAAAATGCAAACCTACTGCCTCATAAGTTGCATCTTTCAATGGTTCGCCTTCGCCCATATCATTACAGTAATGTTCTTTACCGAAATCATAAGCGGCCCAGAACCATTTGTCAGCAGGATTATTTCTGTCACACTTAATCCAACATGGCAAGTGTCCAGTCACCGGATCCGCTTTCTTTTGGCACTTGATAGCACCTTTAGGCACAGACTTACCGTGTTTTGCATTGTACCTCTTATAAAATTTTCCGTTTATGATAGCACAACAAGAACCATCATATTTTATTGTAGCTATGCCTTCACCGTTCATTACCCATTCCATGCCTTTAGTTATCATTGGCTTAATTTTCACAATGTGGTCATCTGAAATTTCTCGTTCAAATAAAGTAGGTATCTTTTTCATTATTTTTCCCTCCCATCAAATATTCTTACAAGCTTCTGACATATCGGACAACCGGTCTTTTCAGCTTCCGTCATAACATAACTGTATTTATTCCGTATATCTGCATGGTGTCTGATCAGCTTTTCTTCAAAAGCGTTTTTGCGATAAGCTGAAATAATATCCTGCTTTATGCTTTTTGCCTGTGATCTGTCATAAACATGGCTGTAAAAGAGCTTGTAAAGCTGTACCATTGACAAATAATACAGCTGTTCAGACTGTGTAAGTCCGTCAGGCATATCATCACCATGCTTGACTTTTATTTCTAACTCAGATAATCTGTCAGACATTCTCATTGTACTTATTGTTTGCAGATGACTGCATAACACATCTGTAACATCGACGAATGCATCAATTGTTCTGTCTGAATTTTTAATGCTGTCAACAGCAAATTCAACTGCTTCCGTATATGGCTCTTTAACGTTACATGTCAGAAGCATATCATTCAAAAGGTTTATTGCTTCATCTTTGTTCATTGTCAATTATCCTCTCCTGATGTACAAAGACCGGATGTGGAAACTTCTGTTATTTTATTGCATTACCAATCAACAGCCTTATCAATTTCCGCTTTTTGCTGTGCTTCAGACATTCGAAGATAAATTCTCGTTGTATTAATACCCGAATGTCCAAGAAGATCCGCAAGTAAAGATATGTTATTATTACGCTTCAAAAACTCTACAGCAAAGAAGTGTCTGAAAGAATGAGGATGCATTACCTCTTTCGGAATACCATAAACTGATGCATACCGGCTAAGATTTTCCGATACACCTCTTGCTGTTATCTGCTTGCCGAATTTATTACGGCACAAAAAATCATTTTCAGAAAATCCCTTTATAACAGGCATAATATCCGATACAAGACTTTCCGGAAAGTAGATACGTCTGATCTTGCCTTTGGTCTTCATATCTACATATCCTTTCATAAGGTCTTTTTTGCGGTATTTGATAACTTCGGATATTCTGCCTCCTGTTTTGGCAAGCAGCTTTATTATTATAAGCATGTTTGTTTGATTGTCCTTTTTGAGATTTTGTATCAGAAGATCATACTGTGCCGATGTTATAACATTTTCGACTGATATGACATTTTGTATTTTCATGCGCTTGATACTTATCCCGACAGACTTGTATTGACAGTATTTCGTCAAGGCCGCCAACCTCAGATTTACTGTTTTTGGCGACCTTGTTTCTGTCAGCATATTTTTCCACTGAACGATATTTTGTTTGTTGATTTCCTCAAAGCTTTCCGCAAAATTTCTCAATGCATACATGTAGCTGCTGCGTGTATTTTTGGAAAGTTCTTCGTCATAAAGGTATCTTTCAAATCCGTTGATATCAATCATTTTACACCGTTTATTAACTTCCGATAATTACAGTTATCGGAAGTTGACTGTTAAAACGCCTATTATGCACCCAGAATTGCCGCTGCATATCTGCCTTTATCAATGCCTGACTGCAAACGGTTCTTGTTATTTTCTACGAGTATTTTTGTTCCGCAGACTTCTAATATTCGGTCATACATTCGTTTCTTTTCGATACTGTCACTGTTTTTCAGCTGCACCGGCGTAAGATTTGTTGTCACGATCATCGGCTTACGGGACATATAAATATCATCTATAACGTTAAAAGCTGTCTGTGTAGCATTTTCTACGCCTATATCATCAAGCACAAAACACTCAAAATCCCTTAAGGAAATATCTGCCGTTTTGTCTTTCATTGCCTTTATGCGCATCTGCACAAGCCTGGACAAAGATGTTATAAGTACAGGTATTTCGTTCTGTATAAGCGCATTGGCGATACACGCAGCATAGAACGTTTTACCTTTACCGGCTTCACCATAAAATAAAATGCCGTTTTCGATTCTCTTCATTTCACTGAAATGACGAACATACCGGCAACACAGATCCGTTATCTCTGTATTTCTTTGATCATCATTTTCAAATGTACAGCTTTTATATGCTTCGGATGTAACACCTTTTCTTATCAGGTCGCTGATCCGCTGACTTCGATTATACTCCCGGAGCATACGTTCCTGCTTTTCATCATTTTCACGCTCGCAGCGGCACTGTAAATTAACTACTATCTTTTTTCGTGCAAAGGGTACGTCTATTACCGACTGTTTCGGTTCGTGACATACTCCACAGTGTAAAAGTTCATTCTTAAAGTAATCACCTTCATTTTTTACCAAAGCCGCTCTGGTTGAAATAACTTCAAGCAATTTCTCATACATAAAATTCACCATCCTTGCTTATAATCATCTGATGTCGGGATATTTCTTTTTACATCCGGAATTTTAGTATTTTCGGTGTTATCATAATTTCCTTCGATGATCTTGATAAAGTTGACCGGATTGAATATCCAGTCAAAACAGCAGCCGTGCCACTTGCCGTTACGTCCGGACAGGAAGTCTGACCTCTCTACCCTCTCAAAAACACTGCGAAGATCATTGCTGAACTGCCGCTTGATATTTTTTATTTGTCTTTTGCGTTTATCGTTGAGTACCTGCACTTTCGGCAGACTTACACATATCTCGTTAAACAGATCTATAACTGAACTATAGTCAGGAGATTGTGTGATTGTGGCGGCTTCTGCCGACACATTATCTATTTCTTTACTTTCCTTTACTTTGCTTTCCTTTACTTTACTTTCCTTTGTGGCATTCTTGGGAAGAGAATGGGCATTCTCGGACAGTGAATGATGATTTTCACGATTTTTAAGTACAATGATGTAAGCCTTTGTCTCGTCTTGTGACAAAAGCCAACAATTAGCAGAAACTGTCCTGCCTGATGCAGAACGGTTTCCTACTGCTATCATGTATCGTTCCTGGATATCTTTATTCGTTAATATACCCTCCCTATCAAATAGCCCGTTATCAAACAGCCCGATTTGTAAGCAGAGCGACACAACCTGCTTTATGGTCTCCGATTTTGTACCTCCACCAAGCTTTTTAGCTGTAGTAGCAGCATTGTCATACGTCCAACGATAAAAATATCCGTCTGTTGCAAAGGCTTTCTGACAGAGATACCAGTATATTGTAAACGCTCCCAAGCCTTGTGCATCTATAAGTTTATCTATTCTCGCATCATCATCAATGAGATGTGTATCCCAGCCTCCCCAGTCCAACCCTTGTTTAGGTTTTCCTGACATTCCGGCTTCCTCCGTTCTGTCGGCAGGCTGTTACTCTGCGCCTGCCGCTGTTTCCATAACTATTCTTGTAGCAACAGCAAGTCCCGTACGATAATCTTCCTCGTCTTTGCTGCTGTTTGCCCACTCTTTTTGCAAAGCCTCGATGATCTTTCCACCGAGAGTTGTTTTCTCGCCTCCATCCGGAGTACAGGCATCATCCTTTAACTTGCGGTTACGTCTGTATTCAAGATATTTGAGAAAATCGGAGATATTGATTGCAGCTGCTCCTACCTCCGACGTTTCTTCATACTCAGCATAATATGCAATATACTCTGCAAGCAGTATCTTGAGCTTGAGAATAGCTATATGGTCATTTTTCGGTGTAAACTCTGTACTTTCGGCATTAAGCTCAACAAACTCAATACCGTCAGCCACCTGTTCTCCTGTGATCTGTGTAAATTTTTCGTCGTTCATCTTGGGATCCTCCTTGTTGTTTATATAGTGTGTTTAAGCAGCCATGATCTTGCCATCTGGATCTGTTCGGGTGTCAGATTTACGAAGCTGCCGTTTTCACATGCAGCCATTATTACTGTACCTGATACATCGCAGTAAACAGTTTTTATGTTCGGCTTTTTTCTTGTGTCCTCGTAGGCATGTATTATTAAATACAGGCCGCACTCTGTTGTAACTACCGTTGACAGTCCTCCGACAATATCATTAACAGCTGATATACTGTTTTCAATCTCAGCTATCCGGGAAATTTCTCCCGGATGCTGAATTACTACCTTGACTTTTTTATCGCTTTCGGTTATACTGGATTTATTGTGATAAATCCTTTTTTCCGTTTCCGAAACTGCCATTTCGGGAGCGGATTTTTCTTTTATGTTGTTCATCTCTGCACCTCATTCAGTATCATTCTTCTTCGTTCTCCATGTCTTCTGTGTGTTTGTCCGTCCACTCCTGAAATGGCTTACAGTACCTGTAAAGCAGTTCCATAACACCATCACCGATACCGAGCATAGAGCCAAACACACAAGCCGGCACCATACAAAGTATTAACATTGATACGTCCATTGTTTTATCTTCCCTCCGATATTATATTTTCAAAAGTCCCGTGTCCGGATTTTCGGCTATTATCTGTTTTACCGCTTCGGTAATATTTCCGGTAAGCATACTCTCTACCTGATCATCCATATTTTTGTTGTGATATGTTTCCGATGCTTCACCTTTGCCCAGATAATCACAGGAATGATACAGCTCACCGCCGAAGAATATCCTGAGTGGCGGCGGTGCTTTCGGTTTTCTTTTTGTTTTCGTTGCCATAATATAAACAGCTCCTTTCAATAATTGTTATGCTTTGCTCTGTGCCTGCATACCGGACAAACGTAATGTTTGCCGCTATTGCTTTTTACAGACACATTCCATTCTTTACCGCATTTTTTACATATGCGGTATTTACAGTGATCAAAATGTCTCATCACTTGCTCCGATCATCATTGATGTACCAAAAGCTTTCAGAAGATTGTCAGCATTTTCGATTGACGGTGTGCATATACCATTTTCCCACTTCCAATATGTAGCCGAACTCACTTTACAGATTTCAGCCGCTTCTCTCAGATTCAAGCCTCTTTTGGTACGTTCACGTACAAGAGTCAGCATAAATTTACTCTTTACGTTCATTTTTCCTTGTCCTTCCTCTCTTCAAGCTTCCTTGCCTGCTCATCCGCACTGTGTGCCGCTGATACTATACAGCTTACAAAAAAGCCAAGTATAAAAACAACACAGCCGATGAGCAGAAAGACTATAAGATGATCCATGCTATTCCTCCCGGTTCCTCTGTATTTTTTCCCTGACGGATGCAATCTCTTTTTCGCTGTAAATTCTTGTACAAACATGAAGAGCACATTCCCCGTCCGTTTCAATAAATCTTTCAAGGGCGGCAGCTTTGATTTCCTCGGGGCTGTCTGAGGTACATATCAGTTCACCCGGTTCGATCTCTGTTTCGTATGTATCATATAGTGCATACAGTGCATACAGTTCCATTTTCTCACCTCATTCTGTTGGTCCTTCAACAAGCTGTTCAACGGTAGTGTCGAGTGCTCTTGCAAGTCTGACGAGCGTATTAGGTCTTGGCTCTATCTTGCCTTGCTCATAGTTCCTGACAGTAGGCTGAGCAACAAAGATCTTTTCTCCAAGTTCAGCCTGTGTCAGTCCCTTTTCAAGTCTGAGCTTTCTTACATTTTCTGCAAAAGACATTTTCTCACCTCCCTTCAATACTGTAAACTCCTTTGCTGTACACAAGAGTGAAATTAAGAGCATCGGCAATTTTTTCAGCCACTCTTCTGCTGTCATCAGCACCGCACATAAAACGCTTTATTGTGCTTTCCGACAATCCTGTATAAGTTCCTAACTGTGCATAAGTTATATTCTTTTCTTTGAGGATATTCCTGATATCCTCACAAATTTTTTTGAACATAATACACCTCTTTTGTTATCTCACTTGACAATGGTTGACGAATTTGATACTATCATTGTGAGCAAAGTATTACTATTATCAACCATTGAAAGCGAGGTGAACGACAATGATCGACTTAAATAGTTGTGAGCTTGCAGTATTAACTTACATAAAAGATGCTGTAGCAGGTGGATACGCTGTTGATCTTGATGCTCTTTTAAACGTTCCGCAATATCTCAACTATCCTCCGGAAAAAATAATCCGAGCTGTTCGTTATCTAAGTAAACAAGAACTGATTGAAGTTAAACCTCTTATCAATAAGAATCCCGATATCAGTTTTATTGTTTGTGACGTTACAGACAAAGGCAGAAACATGATCTAACCAAGCAAATAATCTCTTCGGCTCGCACCCGGAGAGGTTATTCTTTTTCGCTGTCGTCTTTTGCAAAGAGATAAGCAAAATCATCTTTGTTGTCTTCCTCCAGGTTATCCAACAGAACCAAAAGTTTGTTCAGCTTTTCTATATTTTTTTCCGCCGCTGAACGAATCTGTTGTACATTCGCAGCAATCAATCCTTCAGGCTTTACTATAACCTTGACAGCTGGCATATCCCAGTTAAAATTACGCTTAATGTCCGTAACAGCAATATCAATTTCACCAATACATCTGTACTGTTCCGAATAGGTTTCATCAAGAATAATCATTTTCTCACCTCGCTTTTTTTCACAAAAATTATAGCTAAGCTATTGACACATCAAATAAAATAATATAAACTTAGGTTAGGTATATCAGCTTATATTACTAACATTCCCTTATTAATGGGGATCGTGTATCTTTTTTAATAGCTTGGCTATATTATATCCAGATTTACCTTGATTGTCAACGATTATTCCATATTAATCTTGAATTTGTTTATCTGCACAAAAAGGAGATGATAATTATGTATAATTCGCAAGAAACAAGTACAAGAATTAAAAAACTTGCAAAAGAAAAAGGTATACAAATGATTGAATTACAAGAACTATGTGGGTTGAACAAAAACGCAGTTGCTCAAGCAGGTAAAAGTCAAGAAGGCATGAAAGCAAAAAACTTATATGCTATTGCGGAAATGCTTGAATGTTCGGTAGATTATCTTCTGGGCAGAACCGACAGTCCCGAAGTATCAGGCTCAACTAATGTTACAAACAATGAGCAAAACAACGTCAACGGTAATAACAGCATAAGTGTAAGTGCCGCTGTACCCAATAAAAAAGACGATCTGACAGAACAATTCCTGCAAAAATTTCAACAGCTTGACTTTGATGACAAGGTTGATGTTATGCAGTATGTTAAAAACAAAAATAACACCGTCTGAAAATGATAAAAAAAAGGAGTGGGTAATTAAATGGACTATGGAACTATAATTATTTTAGCAATTATAGCGATAATCATTGTATTTATAATCAATAATTTCTGGATTATACTGTCTATTATTGCAATTACAATTATTATAATAATAGCTATATATGTTTCGAAAAAGAACAGTAATAATATTTTTCAAAATAATAATTTACCCAAAAATAATTTAAGTACATACAATAATAGCGACTCTCCGGTTGTATCTTGGTTAAAGCGAACTGAAATAAGTTACTCTAAAGTTAAAGCTGCTCCAAATGACTATGTAGTTTTTGATCTTGAAACAACAGGCTTGAATAAGTATGATGATAAAATTATAGAAATCGGTGCTATAAAATACATAAACGGTGTGGAAAGCGAAAAATTTCACACTTATGTAAATCCCCAGAGGCATATACCATCGGCGGCAACTAATATAAACGGTATAAGTGATAGAGATGTTAAAAATGCGCCAAAAGCTGAAAAAGCATTATCGGATTTTTTAAGCTTTATTGATAATTATACATTAATTGCTTATAATTCTGATTTTGATATGGGATTTATACAAATTGAGTGTAGTAATAGTTTAGGAAAAACGGTTAAAAATGATGTTATAGATGCTCTGCCTTTGGCAAGAAAATATTTACCCCAACTTCCAAACAAAAAATTAGTAACAGTAAAAAATTACTTTAATCTGGATGTTGGTTCTCACAATGCCATAGACGACTGTATTGTAACTAATCATTTGTATCAATATTGCAGACAGTTTGAGGAATTGAAGTATAAGTATGCTGTTAAATTTTCATACGATCCAAGAGAATTGTCTGACAAAGAGGTTGAATATTTGAATACCATTGTGAATATTTGTGAAAAAAGCAACATAAACAAGTCACAGCTTTCTATGCGTACAAGCGGAACATTGCTTGTTATTGAAAAAAATAATGAACAGCTTGTCAGCATTAAATTAAATGGAAAATTACAATATGTGTTACTGCAAATTCCATTTGAAAAGTTTGAAGAAAAATATCCTACAGAAATCAAACATACACCCAGCAGTAAGAGCGAAGGAAATTATACAAGACTATTTACAACGAGTTCTGAACAGTTATGGCAGTTTGAATCTGCAATAATCAAAAAAAGTCAAAAAAATTGGACAACTGAAAATAAGTGAAATTTTAAGAGTGCCACACAGTTATTTGGGGAATTTATTGGGGAAAGATTGGGGAAAATCTGACAACAAAAAAATCGCCAACCAATCAAATGGCTGACGATCAGTAATTCAATCTTTTGGGATGTTATACATTTTGACATATTTGATTTGTTCTGTGTATTCTTTAGCAATGTCATATAAAGCAGCTTTAACTGACTGATAGTTATAATTGCTGTTATCAAGAATTTTTTTGATTTTTCCTTTAACTTCAAAATAATCGTCGCTTAATGGTGTATCACTGCTTAATGTCATATCGCCAACCAATGCCATATTGTTAAACTCCTTCCTTGTGTAATTTTGATTATATATTATCCCGATTTTTATTGTAATGTCAATATCTTTTTGAAAGGAAGTAAAAAATTTTTATGTTTGATTTTTTGTCTCAGTTCAAAATCGGTGATTGTATTGAAATATCGGCTATTATCGTTTCACTGAATTCGAAATATGCTATAAAGGAGTTAAAGAATATCCGTCAAATAAGTTTATAGTTAATGTTGGTGCTGAAACAGAAAATATCATTGCACATACACACGCATTTAATATAGAAGATCAGCCTAATACAGAAATGGAGATGTTAACAAAAGAAATAGCTATAATGAATGATGCCATAAACGGTATTGGTGAACAAATGCTATTAAAGTAAAAAATTTCCCACCGGTTGGAGTACCGATGGGAATAATTGACAAGGAGTGATTTTATGAAAACTGCCGCTGCGTATATCAGAGTGTCTACCGAAGATCAGGTGGAATACTCTCCTGCATCTCAGCTTGAAAAAATACGTGAATATGCAAAAAGAAACGACTATATTCTGCCCGATGAATATATCTTTATTGATGAAGGTATCTCCGGCCGCCATACCGCAAAAAGAGCTGCTTTCAACAAAATGATAGGCATCGCAAAGCAGAAACCAAAGCCTTTTGATTCTATACTGCTATGGAAGTTCAGCCGTTTTGCCCGTAACCGTGAAGACAGTATAGTGTATAAGTCTATGCTCCGTAAACAATGCGGAATTGATGTTATATCCATATCCGAAAACATAGGTGATGACAAGATGTCCGTCCTGATCGAAGCAATGATAGAAGCTATGGACGAATATTACAGCATAAACTTATCTGAAGAAGTAAAACGTGGTATGACTGAAAAGGCAAGTCGTGGAGAGGTCGTTTCAATTCCGTCATTCGGATATAACATAGAAAACGGTAAGTATGTTCCGGATCCTGAAACCGTTCCGATTGTAAGAAAAATATTTGAAGATTTTCTCAACGGTAAAGGTATGAGAACTATTGCAACAGAAATAAATGACTGCGGCATACGTACAAGACGTGGGAATAAATTTGAAAACCGTACTGTAAAATACATTCTTCAGAATCCTGTTTACATCGGTAAGATACGCTGGACTCCTACCGGCAAAGCAAATTACAGATCCGGAAATCCCGATACAATGATTATTGACGGTACACACGAGCCTATCATTGATACAGATATCTGGAATCAGGTGCAGAATAAAATAAAAGCAATGCCCAAAATAAAATATATGCGTCATTGTGATCCGAAAGAGCCGTTTATGCTGCAAGGACTTGTACGTTGTTCGGCCTGCGGTGCTACATTAACACGAAGCGCAAATATTACCTCTTTACAGTGCTATGCCTATGCTCATGGCAAGTGTGATACATCTCACAGCATAACCATTAACAAGCTCAACGATATGTTTTTTACACTTCTGGATAATGCGGCTGTAACAGGCGATTTCAAGCTTGAACTGCATCCGAAGAAGGTACAGACAAAAGACAAAGAGGATATAGCTGCAATGATAACCAGAGAGGAAAAGAAGCTTGACCGAATACGTGACGCATTTGAAAATGAAGTTTATACAATTCAGGAATACAAGGAAAGCCGCACAAAGATAATGGATCGCATTAACATACTCCGTCAGCGGCAAAACAGTATAACTCCATCCGATGAACAGTCTGAGCGCCACAGGATCCAGAACAAGCTGCATGAACTGCTCCCTGCTTTAAAGTCTCCGGCAGTCAGCGAAAGCGACAAGAACGCTATAATCAAATCTATTGTCAAACGAATTGTTTTCTACCGCTCAACAGGCGGCATTGACATTTTTTTCTATGCTTGAAATTATATCTTTTTACAATACAGACCGCCATACTTAAAAAAGATATAAAAATATACTCCCGGCAGATTGTTCTACCGGGAGTTTTTAAGTGTTTATAGATTTATTTCTTAACGATAATTGCCTGAAGCCTATCTATAGACAGTCCCTTTATGCCTGCATAGCCGTCATCGTTAATTACGTTATATCCACGCACAAACGGCAGATAATCACTGCTTACCGGTGATACACGGTACTCAACAATGTAGCCGTCAAGACCGTAAAAATGTATCTGTACACTGTCTATCGGTTTACCGTAAAGACCTGCATAGTCTTCAAGATCACGAACCCACGGAAGGTAATTCCTGTCCCCTACGCACTTCACACGATATCTTACATGCCCGTTACTTACTCTTACTCTTATTCCGTCTATAGCACATCCCTTAACGCCTGCATAGTCAGTAAGGTTTTTTACTTCCGGCAGCCATGAGCCGCCTACAGTGTGAACCTGATAAAAAGTATCTATATCAGATGTTGCTTTGGATCCGGTTGATGTACTCTTTGTATCGTTTTGCCAGTACGGACGGTAGAATGCATAAACATCAGGACTTGAAAGATATCTTGTTTTGCGTTTGAAACTCGATGTAGCTGCCCATGCATAGCCGTAGCCGTCAACGTTGCCCTCAAGGGTTGTAATAACATTTCCGTCAACACTTTCAACTATGCCTACATGTGACGCTGAATACTTATCAAGCACATTTATAAAATCAGAATATCTGAACATTATGTAGTCGCCGGGCTGAGGTGATTTCGTGCCTTTTCTGAACCATTCGCCAAGCTTTCCGCTGTCCTCTCTCGCTGCATCAGATGCGTAACCGTAGATACCGCCCTGATACTTTCCGATAAAGCCGCAGTCCTGCATTATCGCTGAAATTGAATATGCACACCAGTCAGCGATCATTCCCAACTTTAGTTTTGTATTGCACACGTAATTTCCCATTACACCTATGTATGTTCTTGCCTGCTGCAAGAATTTTTCTCTGTCAGTCATTCTTTATCCTCACTTTCAACTACACATTCTGTGTGATTTTTCAGTCGTTTTATAACAGCAAACAAAAACTTCGGAAGCGGTACGCCGATCGAACCGAGATTTTCAAGAATGCTTATAAGCTCATTAATGATCAGCCAGATCGTAACCAGCAAACCGAAAAAAATAGTGTAGTTCAGGTCAATTATGCCGACTTGTTTCAGACCGCTGTAAATGAGCCAGTCAACACCCATTCCGACGCATACAAGTGCAAGGTAGCTTGTTTTCTTTATTATACCGAAAATACCTTTTTTGCTTGAAAGTTCCGAGCTGTGCCAGGCTGATATCATGCCTGTTATGTAATCAATTATCATGGCAAATACAAGTACTGTAACGGGCACAGCAACAATGCCAAGATATGATGTCAAGGCGGCAATAGATGCCGAAAAAACAGCTTGTAATGATTTTTCTTCTATTTTTACCGTATTTATCACCTCTTTTCATTAATCATAATCCTGTGTCATATATTATATGAACATCATACCATTCTTCTGCATCCTGATATTCTATTGTTAGCGTTGAAGTGATATCATTGTCTCCACGATAAACTTTTATATCGATCGTGTAATTGCCGAGCTGATGTAAAATACCCGCATCTTCCATGTTCAAATGATAGCTATATACTCCATTACCACAATAATGTATGAGCGTCAAGTTTTTAGAAATTGCAATATTGTTTCCATCCATGATATTAAAAACGATTTTTTCATCATCGTCCAGAATATAGGCACTGCCGTTGTTTTTGACGATTAAACTCAATCTTCCATAGCGCTTTTCCTTGATGAATCCTCGTTTTATGTAGTGCCATATATCATCGGAGTGATATATTAATACCTCCCCGGTGTCTACTACGATAGCATTTTGACCTACTGATACATTAAACGCACTTCCGCAGATATTACGTGTAACATTTGTCAAAAGCTTCGGCAAATCTGTCTGCAATAGTGCAAAATCTCCGTTTTTGTCTATGACTATGTTTCCAAAATCCGGAACATTGCTTTCATCGAAAATCATTCCCAGTTTTACGATATTACTCATTTTTACACCTCCATGATCGTATGATTGTCGAGACAAAAATATTTTTTGTTGTCAATTATTATCTTGTTATCTGCCGGAACTGTTGATACATCATAAACATTATTCAACACAAGCAGCTTGTTTTCCGTATTTTCGGCTACAAGCACTTTACTCTTTACGATTTCGATATTTGTTGTATCTGAAGTATTGTACATATACGGCAGTCTGTGTACAAATTTTGCGTTTGTGTTATTGCTCAGAATGATAGAAGACGATGCGGCTCTTTTTGCTGTTGTTGTCCCCATTGCATATCCATTGACAGGCGAACCGATTACAATTACAGACACTGGATAAGATGTTATACTTGCATTATCATAGCCGCCAAGAAGTATCGCAGTGATAAGACTGTTGCGGACAATACAAAACTTGAATGTCCTTAAAGTAACAGTACTTACTGTACCATTGATTTGACACATATTCATACCGCCTTGTGTATTTCCTACAATTACAAGATAACTATTTGTATTAACCGTACCATTGCGTTGGAAGGTTATTGTACACGCCCCTATGGATAGATCGAATGCAAACACTGGTCCGGCGCTACCAATATTATCATCAACATAGTTATCGAAATTATCATAGTTATCCGGAACGACAACTGTTATACCCGTATTGTTAGTGATTGCCGCAACAAATGTCTTAATAAATGTTTTTTCGTCTGAATTTGTTGATATAGCTGTATTGATATAACTCATTTTTTATCACTCCTCTATGGTGTATGTTACAACCTCCGGAACCGTTTCGGCTACAGCTCCGGCAGGATTTGCGGTCGTTGTGATGTGGTCGCTTGTTTCTACAGTTTCTCTGGATTTGCATGTTCCTGTAATTACTTTTCTTGCAGCCATGTTTCCGGTCATCTTTTTTGAAGGCTGTACAATTCCTGTTAAATTCATTGTGTCACCTTCCTCGTTACAGATCGTTTGACATTAAAAAGTGTCGCTTCGATGATTCTGTAAAAATCTCCATCTATAGTCTGCAACCCCATATCATACCAGTAGCGTTCGCCGACAATCATATTTTGTGTGTCTTCCGGTGTCAGATTAACAACATAGCAGTTGTTTTCGTTGTCATAATCAGCAGTTTTTGATATCAAAAGTTCATCGCTATCGTCAAAGCATACTCCGAAAAACACCATATCATTCTCGTTATACGGATACGGAGTACCATCCTCATAAGTTATTATTACATAAAAAGAATATGTAGTACCTCTTGGAACATCCAACTCATTTTCCATTTATACTCACCGCCTCCTTGCTGTACCGCTGATAAAACTATTAACAACTTTCTGTAATGGCTTCTGTTTTGGTCTGCCGAAAACAACAGATATATTTCTTTTTCCCTGACTATAGTTCTTTGTAACTTCGGTTATTTGCACTCTTGCAAGATTATGTGTATAGTCATCAAGAACTGTAACATAATCACCAATATTATAAATGGCACCATAGCCACTTGCATCAGACGGATCTATATTATAGCTGTGATTTTCGATATTATCTGCAATCTCGTTTAAGACATGACTATCAAAATAGTTCGATGTTGCCGGATCGGTAGATGATATACCTGCACTGACAGTACATTCACGTCTTAATATGCCTGTTGATTCACTTCCCCTTGCAACAGGTTTAATAATACCGTTGGCATCCTCTGCATAAATCTCATTGTAAAGGTCATCAATACTGTGCTCGAAACTGAAAGCTTTGACATTACCATGTGCTGCCGAAAAAATCACTCTTGGTCTGTCACTTTGCAGATGGCTTCTGTCTACACCTTTTATCAGGATAAAATCAAACCCGCTTTGTGTAAGTTTGCCTTTGACATCATAACCAATTTCGGCATTTTCGCACATTTTATTTACAATGTCCGAAATAAACTCAAGTCTTGTCATATAGTTATCCGGATAAATACCTATATCACCGCCGCCCCATGTCAAAGGCAAAATTCTTGCGGTGTCATCAGGAGCTATACAGTTATTATCAAGATAATGCTTTATACAGTGTGCTGTGTCACCTGATACAACGTCATATCCTTCTGCCCCAGATATCTGAGTATTACCGAAAAGAGCTATTCTTGTATCAAGAAGTCCTTTAATATCCTTTCCGGAAAGAACTATCTGTTTGCCGTCATATTTCAATGTTTGTATCCATAACCAATCACTGTCAAAAAACACAGTACCGTTTTCTTCGAGTTTACGGAGAAAATCTTCACGGAAAGGCAGAACCATAGTAAAATCGCCTACTTTGGTAAAGTGTTTTTTGTATTCATAGCTTGTAATTTTATTAGATGCAAATACAAAGTCATTCGCAAATGTACTCCATGATCCGCTTGAGTAAGTCGGTGCTTTAAAAAATTTAGCTATCATCAGATCTCCCCATTAGACAGATTATAATATTGCAGTCTCACGCCTTGAATCGGTGAAGCTACAACTATGTTTTTACCGTATTTTATACGGATCTCATCAAGTGATGCCGTAGCATCAATAAGCTGACTCTGATCCTCGCCTGTATTATCATTTATAACTTTGAAATCAAGCGTTTTTACTCTTACGGGAAAATTTTCGTGTGCTTTTACAGTAAAGCTTTTAGAAGTACTGCCCAAAGCATAAAGCTGAATATGGGTTGATGCATTACTCTCAGGCAGATATATTTCCGGTGCTATTTCAAAAGGACAGTACGATGTAAGAATACGATTTGAATTTACAGTCGGAATATCACTTACCAAAATGTTTTGAAGTGAGCCTTTACGCCAGTAAGGAAAATCTGCAACAAAATTAACGTCAAATTTCCATACATGCTTTGCTTTGTCACGTTTGAAAGACGGAAAATCCTGCGGATAACAGTCTATTTCATATCTGTTCTGCTTGCTGTAAACAATAAGCTTTCCTTCAAGCTTCGGGAAAAATATCTCAGTCAGATAATCATGCATGTGATCATCATGCTGACGGTCATTAAAAGCAATACTGCACGGAATTGTTTTTGCACCGAGCTGATGGCTTATAGTTGTCTGACCGTCAGCAAATATATGTCCTTCAGTGGAATGAATACCGGCAGTGCCTGTCATATCAATATATTCAAGCAATAGTTTTCGGTTATCCAACAATAATTTCTGTCCCAACGAGTTTATCCATACTGCTGTTTTTGTTCCACTCATAATATCACCCCAAATCTCTTAAAAGCTTGTTAAGGAGCTGATCATCGCTCATTCCGTTTTGCACAATCTGAATATTGACGGTTTTTGAATTATTACTTACACGCTGATCATAGGTCTGATTTCCCTGAATAGCCGCCATTCTGTCAGAGAATTGAGATTGTAATGACTGTAAACCTGATATAGCCTGTGCGTTTTTGGTCTGAATAGAACTTGCAGTGCCGTTTATAGCAGCCTTTTGATTTTCGATACTTCGCTCAAAATTCATTTCTGCCTGCTCATTAAGAATCTCTTGTTTTCTACGCTGTAACTCACGTCTTTCAAAGTCAGTCATTTGCTGATATCTCAGCTTTGCATTAATAACATCAAGCTCCTTCTGACGCTTAGCATCTTCCTGCTCCTGCTTACGCTTTGCCATCAACTTATCCAGTGCGGCTATCTGCTTATCTGCACTTTCCTTTGCGGCATCGGATTCTGCTTTCAGGCTGTCTATTTTATTGTTGACAAGCCTGTTATAAGCGGCAAGTGCAAGCTTCTGACGTTCAAGAAGTGCATCGGCGGCATCTTTTTCAGCTTTTGCGGCTTTTTCTGCCGCTTCTTTTTGCTTTTCTGCGGCTTCATTTGCAAGCTGTTCCTGTGCTTTATACAATCTTAGACGTATTTCATAGCGCTGGTCTGCACTCATAGTTTCACGTTTCAAAAGTTCGTTCAGACTATGTATTTCTTCATTCAGCGTTGCCTTACCAAGATTTTTTGCACGATCTATTACTCCGAGATAAGCTTTTATTTGTGCATCAGCGGCTTTTACATTATCAAAAGCCCCCTCTTCATAGCTATAATCCGAACTGTATACCTCATCTTTCCAACGGCTTGTATAAGTAATGGTCTTTGTATTTTTCTTTGAACTGCTTTTGTTCGAACTTGTATCAGACAAATCCAGAAGTCTGTTGGCATCTGCACCAGAACTAACGGATTTATAAAGATCCATGTATTTCTGTACACCGTTGGTATCAAATGAATAATAGTTGTCATAAGCTTTGTTTCTTGCTTCGACAATTGCCTTATATTTTGCGATCTCATCCTGTGTTGCTTCACGCCACTGATTTGTACGAGGATCTTTCGCCATATAATACATACTGCCGTTTGACATTCCGACATCAAAATTATTTTCAGCCCAGAAATCATTGAAAATTCTCTGAGTTTCTTCCGCTTTGGCTTTTAGACTTTCCAATGCCGCTTTTTTGACTTCGGATGCGTTGGCAAAATTCTGTACATCAATACCGTATTGATCTTTAAGATTATTTACAAGCTCAACAACCGATTCAGCAGTATCTTGTGTAAAACCATTTTGTTTAAGGAGCTTGACGGACAAAGCTTTATTGTAATTTTCAACATCTTTTTCATAGACATCCTTCAGCTGATTAATAACATCCTTTTCAGTCTTGATGCCGCTTATATAATCATTCACGGAGTCTGTCAATTCAGGATATTTTTTCTGAATTTGTAAAAGAGTGCTGAGTGACAGTTTACCGTTATTATCAACTTCTTTTTGAGCTTTAGCAAGCATCTGAGCGGAACTTTCAACCTTTTCTATGGCAGCGGCAATTGCATTTGAATCTTTGTCTATCTCTTCCTTAACGGCTTTTATACGATTTTGTAGGATAGTTTGTTCAGAGTTCAAGTCTTTAAGCTTATCCTGCAACTCTTTAAGATGTTCTTCATCACCGCTATCCATAGCCTGTTCTATTTCATTATTGACAGTTTCCACAGCCTTCTTGTTTTCTTCAAGTAGTCCGTTAAGACGTGCATATTTTTCAGAAACAGTTTCCACACTTCGGGCGGCAATTTCTGATTCTTTTACGGAATTTTCAACGCTTTCGGAATTTTTCCTTATATTTGATGTATTACTTTCAATTTTTTGCGTTGTTTGTTCAATATACGGATTCAGATGACCAAGCATTTCTTCAAGCTCTTTGTCTTCATCAACCGTCTGTCCTAATGCAATACGATTCTCGATTATAGAAGATGCTGCCGCTGAAGTCTGATTATAATAAACACTCCAAACATGAGTAACATTTTCGAGAGCTTCTTTTTCTTCTTTAAGCTTGTTTGTAAGCTTTCTGTTTGTCTCTATCCATTTAGTTTCCTGCTCAGTATCATCCGGAGCTATCAGATCAAATTTTCGTTCGTGTTTTTTTAGTGCTATAGCTGCTTCATCAACAGCTTTTTTCTGTTCTCTTACTTTTTCGGTATATTCTTCTGCACTTTTGCTTGCTTTATCATACGCTGTATAAGCAGCTTTAAGAGCTTCAGTAGCATTTTCAATTTTTACCTGTTCTTTAAGCTTTTCAATGTATTTATCAATATCGTCTGTGATATCTTTATAAGCACCGTCTTTTGTCAAAAGCGACTGAGTTGTAACTCCGAGTGTTTTTGCAAGCTCATTTGCAACTGAATCAAGCCTTAATTTTTCATCTGCTGTAAGGCTTGTCTTAGCTTTGAGGGTATCATATTCGTTTTGCAGATCTTTCAGAATCCGGCTTTCATTTTCGGCATTTTCTATGTTCTGATTTTCCTGCTGATGAAGATCACGCAAGGATTTAAGATAATCCTGAGCTTTGTCTTTAGCGTTTTCGGCAGCATCGGCATTGGAATTTGTCATAACTGCCAAAGTTCCGAAAGCACTGATCAACGACATTACTAATGTGATAACCAGACCTATAACATTTGCACTCTGAGCAGCATTAAGACCTTGCTGAGCAGCAGCTGCACCTTCTGTTGCAGTTGTCAGTCCCTTTAAGGCATTTTTTAGTGCATCTGTATTATGAGTAAGTTCGGATACGATTTTACCTATTGTAAGATTAAGCTTTAGTGTAGCAAGAGCGGTTGCTGCACCTACCACAATAGGAATAACTATTCTCAGATTTTGAATAATACCGTCAAGTGCAGCTATACCATCCTTAGTGATAAGCTTTACCAAATTTCTGATAGGTGTTTCTGCATCATCATATATCTTTAGTTTCAGCTCATCAAGTGCACTGTCAAGAGCTTTCAGGTCGCCCGTCAGATTGTTGCTCATGGTCTTTGCGGCATCCTTTGCCGTGCCGTCACAGTCTTCGAGAGCTTTTGAATAATCATTGAATGACATCCCTGCTTTTACAGCCTTATCGGAAAGTCCCTGCATGACTGTCTGAAAGCCTGAGTACTGATTTGTTCCTGCAATGACCTTTGAAAGATTATTTTTCTGTTTTTCCGTCAGATCAGCCCATGCCCCGATCATCTTGTTCAAAATATCGGAAAGGCTGTTCATGTTGCCCTGAGAATCGTATATCTCAACTCCCAGTTCTCCAAGTTCGTCAGCACAATTCTTTGCATTGGTTGCAAGACGAGTCATCAAAGTATTAAGCGTTGTACCTGCCTCGCCGCCCTTTACTCCGGCATTAGCCATTGTCATTAATGCTGCTGTGACTTCCTCAACGGTAAAGCCCATGCTCGCCGCCGTAGCTGCACAGTTCTTATATGCCTCACCGAGCATCTCTGTTGTCGTGTTGCTGTTGTTCTGCGCATACGTCATTATATCAACGAAGTGTGCGGCATCCTCGACTTCAAGCCCGAATGCTGTTATGTAGTCCGTGACAATATCGCTTGCCCTGCCTAAATCCATGTTGGATGCGGCGGCAAGGTCAAGAACGGCAGGAAGTCCGTCTATGGACTGCTGTGCGCTCCATCCGGCAAGAGCCATGTATTTCAGTGCGTCTGCGGCTTCCGTTGCCGAAAACTTTGTTGTTGAGCCGTAGAGCCTTGCGGCTTCTTCCATCCTGTTCAGTTCTTCGGCAGTCGCTCCGGAAATAGCCGCAACCTCTGACATTGAACTGCTGAACTGCTCACCGGTCTGAATTATATCTTTTCCGATAGACAAAAGCTTTGAACCGAGCTTTTCGAGCGTATCACTCGCAAGATTTGCAAGTGTGGCTTTAAGAACCGTCCATTCCTTATTGTTTCCGGATATTTCCTTGCTCGTTTCGGAAATGACATCTTTGATACTTGCGTGTTCAACTTTTAACTGTGAAAGTTTAAGCTTTTCTTCTTCAATACTGCCGATAAGCTCTTTAATTTTCTTTTGACCATCTTCATCAAGCTTCGCTTTTTTATCTTCGGTCATTGTAAGCTTATCTAATTCCTGACATGATTTTATTATTGTGTTAGAAAAAGATTTATACAGCTTTTCCTGTTCCTCTGTAAGCTTGCCGTCTTTTGTTTTAATTAAATCAAGAGAATTTAACTCTTTATTTGCATTATCGATGATTTTATTAAGTTCTTCTGTGCGTTTTTTTTCGTTTTCGAGCTGCTTTGCTCTATCTTCCTCAGCCTTGATTATTTTTTTGATTTCTCTCTGAGCATCGGAAATAACAGTATTGCATTCACGCTGTTTATACTGATTATCAACAAGATTTTTGTTAAGTTCGTTGAGTTTGTTGATAACTTCATCTGTACCTTTTTTAAGACCGCTTGTGTTGGCATTGAAATTGACGGTCATTTCTCTCATTGCCATTTCATCACCGTCCTTTCCGGAAACAGTTCCTTAATCATCATCAAATTCCTGTACAAGCTCCGGGGTTTCCTTCATGCCCCTGACTTCCATGTAATAATCTATACGATCTGCTATTTCCTTGTTGGTACTGCTCCAGTATTCTCTTTCAGGTCTGCCCATAACATCAACATATAATGCCCGCTGATGTCCTTCATTAAAAGCTTTGACAGGCTTTTCTTTATCATCATTTTCCTGTGACTCCGGAATTGAATCAAGTACTGCATCTATAATCTCACGTCTTAAAAGCGGAAGATCTGATGTATTTATAAGCTCTCCAAGCTCGGCAACAGTCGGACGGACATATTCAAAATCACGTCTGTTCACAGCTTTGAAATTCTTTGATACACTGCACATTGCCGCATGTACTAACTGTATAACATCATCAATTCCCCATGATCTGAAATCTGTTTTAAGTATTTCATCAAGCGGCTTATAAAGTATCTCAAGGCATAGTAAAGCATTAAGGGAGTATCTTATACGATACTCCCTGCCTGCAATATGTATTATGCTGTAATGCTTGTCTATATTTTTCAGCATTCAGATTTCTCCCGTCATCAGGAATTTACTATAACATTATGATATGCCACAGCGGATTCACCGGAAGAATCTGTTGCTGTTATCCTGAACCACAGTATAGCTTCCTCATCAGGTGTATATGTATTGCCGGCAACGGGCTCATATGTACCGGGATTATTTGGATCAAGATAATTTGCGACTTCATAAGTATAAGTATATGGTGCATCACCGCCGGTTGCCAAAGCACTTATTGTAATAGTGTTGTTTTCTTCGATATTTCTGCCGCTGACGGATACACCGTTGACTTTGACATCAGAAGTTACTTCTACTTTATAACCGACAAATTCAGGGTTGTTATACCAGTTCCTTATGAAACTCTGACCGGACGGAGAGGAAGGATCAACCTCAACTCGTACAGACTTTATTCCGAGCCTTGTATTCTTGGAATAAGTGCCGTTAAGTGTTGTCATACTGTAAGAAATGCCGCCGCTTTCCTGCTGATTGACACTTTCTTCATGTTTTGCAAACGTAACCTTGAAGAACTTTCTGAGATTGAGCATACCGTTACGCTTTTCAGCGGCAAGTGCAACACAGAAATAAGGCGGTATCTCTTCACCGGTCGAGATAACGGCATTGTCTGTATTTGCGGTCTCATTATAAACATCAACTCTTTCGAGATCTTCAAGATGATGTATTCCTATCTGCAAGGAACCCGGTCCTTCGCTTATTGCATCCTCTATATCTTCACCATCTCCGTAAAGCGGTGTGCTGTTGGTTGTAACATTGTCTCTATATGTGGTAAGACGTTTTGTGAAATCAAGGGGAATGGGGCTATATGTCTCCTCTTCCTCGTTTGTCATTTTCCACATTTTCAGCCATTTGCAGTTTTTAAAAGGCCTTTTGTTTCTACTTCTGTTATTCATTTTTATTCCTCCTCGTAATCGTAATCATAATTAAACTCTATCGCTTTGTGATAGTATTTCGGGAAACTATCATCAAACCTGTAATTTCCGCTCATGCGGATAAATCCATTATTTATCAGTAAAGTCGTCAGTTCATGTCCGATATCATCGGCATTCTGACCGCTTCCTGCAACAAGAATATTGATCGTAACATAATATGTCGTGACCATTTCTTCGCCGCATCCACGCAGCTTAGGTACATCATGTGCACTGTAATATATAAAAGCCTGCGGAGCTGGATCCTGCCCGAAATCAGGTGCACCCTCATAAAATGGAACATTCAGTTCCGTCAGCAAACCATTAAGCAAATCCAAAAAGCTCATGTTCCACCTCCTAATTTATCCAGCAAGTTATTTACAGTGTTTTTAACATCACGGATATTTTCCTCTAATGTTTCATCAGAGCCTGCTCGGATATGTGATAGCGGCTGTATAGCGCCTTTTTTTACTTCGACCTCTTTTCCATTGCGTTCCTGCAACATAGTTTCACTTGTACGGTCTATCCCAAAAGCCTCAAATACACTGCTTCCTGGTCTGCCAAATTCATTAGTCATTCCAACAATACCAGGATTAAAACCTTCACTGTCTGTTTTAAAAGCATTTGCCTGATAACCGCTTGAAATACCGATTCCGCCTTTTTTGGTTGTATAAATACTACCGCAATTTATATGATCGACAAGCTTTTTACCTACTTTACGCCCTGATATTCTACGTCTTTGTGCATTTTTTGTTCTTTCACCGCAGCGGTGCAAAGATTTCCGCAATGCTGTATTGGTTTCTTTATTGAACATATTTAACCGTCTGATTAATCCTTGTAAATCGGGTATATCGGTTGTAAAACATGCTTCGGAAGCATATCCTCTGTTTGAATTGATATGTACAGACTTTTTATCAAGTGCTTCCAAGCTGTTCATATCCATATTCAAATCTGAAAAATAACCCACAAATATCACCCCCTTGTCAGCATAAGCTTGACATACATCGTATTAAAACTTGTACCGATCATGCTTATCCTGTATTCCGTACCGTCAACGATACAGTGTGTAAAGCTGTCTGTTTCAAATTCTTTCCGCCACAAATGCACAAACAGGGAAGGTGAAAAGCCCGAACCTTCCGCTTTGGTGCGGAAGCTCAGGCTGACATCCTCAACAGCTCCCCAAACTCTTTTTTCATAAGTTATTGTCTGCCCGGCTCTGCCGTATTCCTGTGTTCGCTTCTGGAGTGTGACGTGTTTGTTAAACTCAACTCTCGGAATTATAATCACTTCCCTGACTTAAACTGTCACGCAGTCTTTCATAATTTTTCTGAAATCTCTCTGCCTGCCCCAGATAATCTATCTGCCATTTCACATACAACTCTACACATTTGATAATAAGTCCACTGTTGGAACCAATATCAGCAGCTGTTACACCTACACGCTGCATATCCTCAATAGCAGATAATATTTCTGGCATAAGCTCATGTTCTATTTCTTCATCAGTGATATGCAGCGTATTCTTTATACGCTGCAATACTGCCTCAATGCACATGCTTTTTCGCCCCTTTTAATCAGGTTGCTTTTGCAAGGCTTACTTTGATGATGCCGCCCTTGACAACAAGACCTGCACCAAAGCTTGCATCACCTCTGACGGATAAAAGTCCCTCTGCAAACTTGTAGTCCTCGCTTGTACTGATCTCCGTACCTCCGAACAAATCAAGCTTGATAGATGCCGGCACGCCGTAGAACATTGTAGGTTTGGTTGCTGTAGTACTTGAATTGGTACCGCCTGTGAGTGCATAGCAGTCAGGATCAATGCAGTACATAACGCTCAGGCCGCCATCTTTGATAATACCGGTGTTCGGATTTGACGGGTTCGGTGTGATCTCATAAACTGCTTTTTTCTCGTTTGTACCACGTACATCTCCGAAAGCTATAAGATCAGCTTTGTTAAGGAAAAGTACACCGTTTCCGATCACTTCATCTTCTGCACCGTAGTTCATGGTTATCTTGCGAAGTGTCTGAGCGTCAATACTGCTCATTATGATTTCATCTGCATACGCCGATGAAAGAGCCGCATCCGTAATTACCTTTGCCGCTTTACGTCTGAGAGCCTTTACAGCAGAAGCCTTTACTTTCTGAGTATAATTAAGCGGCGACTGTCTGCGTATCTGTTTTGAAACATAGCTTATGAGCGAATAGTCGGACGGTGAAATAGTAACATACGCAAATGTCGGCTCTGATGTTGATGCCGCACTGCCCTCAGTATTTGCACTTGCAGAACTGTCAGCGGTAACAAGCGCAACTT
Organism: Eubacteriales bacterium; assembly: GCA_045124505.1. Lineage (GTDB taxonomy): Bacteria > Bacillota > Clostridia > Oscillospirales > CAG-272 > RGIG7213. The sequence continues at coordinate 6,053 of JBGVLZ010000091.1, read as the reverse complement.
TGTCGGCACTCATTCCGGTACAGTCCTCTACTGTTACCATATCAACTATACTTGACACACCGCCGGGAAGGTCGTTTATACCGCTTACCTTTGTAGGTGTTGCAATAGTACCGCCGGAAAGAAGTACCGAGCGCATCTGTACTGCATCCATTGTCATACGGTTAGTGGCAACAAAATCATTTGCTATTCTCTGTTCTGCGTTATCGCCAATCTCCGGCAGCGGCTGATTTGACGGTGAGCCAATAGATCCATTGGCAATCTTGCCAAGAAGGCTTTTTCTGCTTTCTTCTTTGGCAATGACAGCATCACGCTCCTGTATCAGCTCATCAGTTTCTCTGCTAAGTGCTTCAAGATCTGCACCGTCTGTTTCTGCTTCTTCAGCAATAGCTGAAAGTCTTTTCTCAATTTCTTTAAGTCTTTTATGCATTTGATATTCCTCCTGTTTTGGTTTTGATTTTTATTTGAAGTTTAAGTGTTTCCCTCCGGCGCAGCTCCTGCGCAGTCTTTTTGATCTCTCCGTCAATCAGACTTCGGGTATGTATATCTGTAGTATCATTGGCAGGTATCGACACTGCCGATACATCAAATATCTTTTTAATGCCGCTGTAGGTAACTGTACGGGTAACAGCGTCAAAATTCATTTTGTCGGGTATAAAGCTCCACGACATTTTGTCGATCATACCCTTAGAGATCATTTCATAGATTTCTCTGCCTCTCTGAGTACGTCCAAGATCGGCAGCAATAAAAAGTCCCTGATCGTCTATCCTGACAATCAAAGAGCCGTTTTTTACTCTGGCGAAAACCTCGCCCGAATGGTCATACTGCATGATAACATCCGAAAGGTCAACGCTCTCGAAATTTTCTCTTGTAAACTGTTCATATACAGGACCGCTACAGTCGTCATATAGCTTATAGCGCTTATAATTGGCAGCATAACCCTCGACATAGTATTCTGTGTCGATAAGTTTTTCATTCTGCGGTTCGGCACTCATACTCATACTGCGATACTGTCTTTCCGTCTTTACAGGCATTCAGCCACTCCTTTCATAAATATTTCACGCACTTTTTAAGTGCTGCTTTTGCTTTTGTAATATGCTTATATACTGTTTTCGGTCTGATGCCGAGTTTGGCGGCTATATCCTCAACGCTCATATTCTGGTACACACGCATAGTAAGACAGTCCTTTTGTCTGTCTGTCAGTTCATCCTCCATGCAGATATGAATAAGCTTTTTCATGCGGGTTCTGATATTGCTGCTATCGTCGCCTTTTGTCAGATAATTCTCATACGAACAAATTTCAAGAAGTCCGTATGCGGAAAGGGAAAGTTTTTCAGTTTTCAAAGCAAACATCCCTTCTCCGTGCTTTTCTCATAAGCTCGGCGGCTGTTTCCATACAGTCATGATACATCGAAAGCAGTATATTTATCCTGTTCTTGATAGATGTAATTTCTGACGGCGGAGCTGTCTCCTGCTGAGCTTTAAGCTCGTTTATGCGTTCCTTTATCTTTTTTCCTTCATCCGAATACTCCTTTGACCACTCACTGTATTTCATTATCACTCCATCCTTTTTTAATTTGTTTTTTAAGATCATTCCGTAAAGTAGTAATAGCCTGAAAGAGCTTCTGTGCTGAAAAGCATTGTTTCAGTAAGGCTCATGGTCTGCACCTCCTCATTTTACCGTAATGTTTTTTAGACAGAACTCTATTAACATACTCTCTATACGACATAGTTTCATATATCGGAACCATGATTTCACTTCCTTTCGGGCAATAAAAAAGCACCTCAGCTATTCACGAAGAACAGCTAAAGTGCCGATTTTTTAAATTTTAAAGGACATTTTTGCAGAAATTCTGCAAATTTAAAGGATTAAAGCAACAATTTCAATGTTTTTGCAAACTTTTTGAAGAAATAAAGCAACTGTTCGGAAACTCCGAACAAGTTGCGGTTAGAACTGAAAAATATCTGATTGCCGAATGCCTTTTCACGTTCTGAAAAGGTCATGTTTGTATGTACAAGACCAATCTCAAGTGCAAAAGGCTCAATGGTTAGTCATTTTTTAGTACCACATAACCAATCTTTCTTTTGGAACTTCTTTTATAGAACCATTTTTTAACTCGTCTAATGTTTTTCTTAAACCATTGACAGCCATTCTGCTGTACATGGTACCATATTTTTCTATAACATCTGCATGACTATCACCTGTTGTTTTATTTAACGAAACATGTCCTTTTATGTTACTATCCTCAGGAACGTAGTCAGCTTCAATTACATCTTTATTATGTTTTATGTTTATTAATTTTAGCATAATACTCCTTACTCTCCTTGCCATAATCATACTTTTGCTCCGTTAATTTATGTGCTTCTTTTTGTGAATAACCTTTTTTCATTAAATCTCTTTCCATTATTTCATGCTTTAAAAGTGTTATATCATGTTTTTGAATATTTTTTCCGTCAATCAATCTTTGCCATGATTGAGCCATTTCATAACTCGGATAAAAATATTCTAACTCAGAACCGCCCAAATCATGCTTTTCCAGAAAGATATAGTTTTTGACTTGTTTTACATCTTCTACTGAAAAGTTCGTATTTTCTGCAATTCTTTTATGGTCATTCTTCATTTTTCTGACTGCTTCATAATATCTTTCCGCATGTTCTTGTGCTTTCTTACTGTCAGGATTTAATGCTCCACTTTTTTCAACATTAACAGCTCCGCTGCTTAATCCTTCAGATGATCCTCCCGAACCGCCGCCGTCCTCGCCTATGAAAACATGCTTGCCATTTATCGTAACCCAGCCTCTTTCTTCAATTATATCACCGTCGGCAGACTTGTCAACAGGTTTATTGCCGCTGATCGGCGGCTCCACAGGCTCAACAGGTTCTTCATAGCTGTCAACAGGACGGTATTCGCCTCTGATAAAGTGTCTGTCACCGTTTTCGATAGGCGGAAGATTGAATACCTCTCTGTCCTCATTGATGCTTGTGCGCCCTCTGTCGCCCATCTGTACGACATAATTGATCTTATCCGATATGCTCGCATACTGTAAGCGGTTAGAACTGAAAAATATCTGATTGCCGAATGCCTTTTCACGTTCTGAAAAGGTCATGTTCGTATGTACAAGACCAATCTCAAGTGCAAAAGGCTCAATTTTGCCCTCATAATATGCATTCCATTCATCCGGAGTGAACTTGTTCTGAAGAATATGCTCATTCGTACCGAAATAGTTGAACACATTCTGCTTGATGTACTCCATCTGACTTGGATTTATTATATATGGCTTGCTGTCGATCTGCTTGACTTCCTGATACTTCTGATCTATCAGGAATACACCCGCAGTGTTGCTTATGCCGAGATTGATTTCCTTCAAACGTTCCTGTTCTTCTTTGACATCCTTCGGTTTCAGTGAGTTTGCAAGCTTGGCAATGAAGCGGATAACGGCACTGTTTTTTATACCGTTGATAATTCCCTGATTCTGAGCGTCAATAAGTTCAAGAGTAGGACGCAGACACAGGTTTGATTCTCCCCAGAATTCAGATTTATATTGAAACTGATTTATTAAACCGCATCTTGAAAACTCCACTGCAAAAAATTCACCATTGCCCATGTCATAACGCACATAAGTAAAACCGCCATGATCTACAAGCTCCATTTTACCTACAATCAGCGGATAAAAGCCCTTGATTTCGTCAAATTCTATCAGCGGTGCAATTACTGCATTATTGTCCGTCATATAAGCTGTAGCAAGCCTGTAAAGATACTTTTTTGTATCCATCAGTGGATTGGGTTTGAATTGTAAAACTCTCTCCAGACCCGGCGCAGCATTGCCGATAACTTCGGGTTTAAGCTTACTGCAATGTGTAGCAAAACAGTGTATTGCTGCCCTTGTAAGTTCCATCTCATATATGCCGCCTGCGTATGTACTGTAAACCGGCTGATAGGTAGATATCACAGCAAAATAATTTTTTAGTGCTTCTTCTATTTTTTTATCTTTAAATCTACTCATCCATTTCATCCATTTCATCTGCTCCCTTGTTCATGTTTATGTAATTATCCTTTTCGTTCTGCAATACTACATAAGCGCACAAAAGGGATATTGAACCGTCAATGCGCTGAGTTCTGTCAATGCCCTTTACCGGCTGAATATTTCCATTGACATCTGTTTTTACCTTTGTATTGTAAAGACACCATTGATCTATAGGATTATCGTTATATACAACTTTGTGTGCCTCAAAGTCAGCTTTCATGTCTTTCATGGGCTGACTCAGCGTAAATGTTCCCTGACGTATCGGGATCATTGACTTTTCACCGAAATTTGCTTGGAAATCTCTTAACAGGCTGTCATCAATATGCCACGGATCATATCCTATCCAAAGAACATAAAGATCTTCTTTATCCCTGAGCTCCAGAAACCATTCAAGAAATACTCTTTTATCAACTCTGTTGCCCGGAACTGCTCTCATAAATCCTCTTGATATCCATTCATCATAAGGAACTTTATCACGGCCTTCTCTGTCTCCGTTTCTTTCCTGCTCATCAATAACTTTCTGAGGTATCCAGTACATAGAAAGTACATAGATCTTATCATCATCCGGACGCATACAAATAGCCTTTGCACTGTTGAGGTCAACACTGTCAGCTGCATCCATTCCACCGATACAGTAATCAAAATCGGCAGTATTCCATGTTTCTGTATTAACGATATCCTCCCATTTGAGCCATGCAGATACAGAAGTCTGAGGAATATTGAAGTCCTTGACAAGTACTGTCGGCTTGAAGCTCTGATCGTCCTTTGCTTTCTGTACGAACTGCCGGAGCATATCAATTTTCTTTATCGTGCCAAGTCCGGGATTCGCCTTTATCCAACAGCTCTCATCCGTCCATTCTTCCAGACTGTCAAGTTCATAAATAAAAGGCAAAAAATGTTCATTCTTTGCCTTGCCGCTGAGAATCTTTGATGTATATTCATACTGCTTGTCAAAAATGCCACCACGAACAAAACCGTTTGTCGTAATGGTAAACAAAAGCGGCTGAGAACGTGCAGACATGCCCTGTATTGCAAGATCGTAAGTATCACGGTTTGTAATAGCTGCCAACTCATCCACAACAGCGCAATGTACATCCAGACCGTCAAGATGCTTTGTATCACTTGATAGAGTCATAATATATCCCATGTTAGCATTACAGTAGAGGTCACTCTTGCGTTTACGGATACGCTTGGAGAGTGTAGGACTTTGTTTTATCATTCTCATACACGCATTAAAGCCTAACATAGCCTGATCTCTCGCTGTAGCCAAATTGTAAACCTGAGGAGCACCCTCACCGTCTGCTAACAGCATAAATGTTTCAAGAGCCGCTATTTCCGTTGTCTTGCCGTTCTTACGCCCTTCAACGATCAGGCACTCATTATATTGCCTGATACCGTTATCATCAACAAAGCCGAACAATGCCTGTAATCGTGCCTTCTGAAATAATTCCAATTTCAGCGGTACACCGATCATTCCTGTCGGCTGCTTGCAAAACAATTCGATAAACTCTATAGGAGCATTTGCATAACATTGATCAAAATGATATTTTTCAGGTTTGGCAAACTGTTTAAGAAGAATATCTGATACCTGCTTCATTTTTTCACACGCTGTTATTCTGCCGTCATATACAGCAGTAAAGTATTCTTCAAATGCTGTCATTCGGGCACCTTCCTTTTGTTCTTCATATATTCATCGAATGCATCTTGCTCATTTTTTGGTTCCGGAAGGTTATCCGTAATTTGCCGCATCAGCATAGAATAATTTTTGATGAGCTGATTATATGTATCACCCTCCGAAGATTTTTTAAGTCCCTTCTGATTGGCTCCGTTCTGATATTCTTCAACCCAACCTTTTTCTTTTATGATGTCCTGCAGCTTGATAAGCTCACCGTGAATAAATTCTGCCTTGCGTATAAGATTTGTCAGCAGCTCTTTTTTGGCTCCGTCCGGCATGGCATTTACAGTCCTCTTTGTTTTTGCAAATCCGCTCATGTTTTATCACCTTCCTTTTACTCCTGCCTACACCCCCTA
>JBGVLZ010000090.1:0-125173 GCA_045124505.1 Eubacteriales bacterium | reverse complement strand
TGTTTGTTGATTTTGCGTATTTTGTTCAGTGCGTAAAAATTTCGGAACTGTAATACTGACTTCGAAAAGGCTGACAGGCAATATCATTCTTATGACCACAACGAGCCACAGCGCATATATCACCCTCGGTGACACAGTTTTTCGAAAAATCCCCCTTATCAAAAGAACGGCAACTATTAAAAATGATACTGATAATAGATATTCTGCCATAGATCATTCCTCTTTCTTTTTTTCAGCATCGTTAAGGATCTCACGCAGTTCTGCTATATCCTCCTCTGAAAGCCTTCTTCTTTCGGTAAGTGACGCAAACAGCATTCCGATACTGCCGTCATATACTCGGTTTAAAAAAGATTCTGTTTCCCTCGGTGCTATTTCACATCGTTCTGTAATCGGATAGTACTTTTGTATCTTTTCGCTGTGGTCAAGCCCTATTGCGCCCTTTTCCATCAAGCGTTTGAGCATAACATGAACTGTCGGACGTGACCATCCCGTTTCTTCGTCAAGTGCGTTTGTGATTTCCCGCAGAGAAAGAGAAGGTGTTGCCCACAACAGCTTCATTATTTTCCATTCTCCATCTGATAATGTAATATTTCCCATATATACCTCCATCTGTCGACATATGCCTACTGTAATTATAATATATCACAAGTGTATACACTTGTCAACAGATGTTCTGTGCAATTTACAAATTATTCTTTTTTGATCATGTCTTGTTGCATTATAAAATGCTTCCTTGCAGTGTTACATTAAATGATAAAAAAACACCCGAAAGGTGTTGCCTTTCGGGTGTACAATCAGATTTTCTACATTATCTGATATTCTTATAAAGCGGACCGTATGCCTGGCAAGCACGGTAGTCCTGACCTTCTTTATCCATACCGAATGCATTCCAAGCGGCAGGACGGAAGATCTTTTCCATGGGTACGTTATGCATACATACGGGGATGCGGAGCATTGAACACATTGTGATAAGGTCAGCACCGATGTGTCCGTAAGAGATAGCACCGTGGTTTGCGCCCCAGTTGTTCATTACTTCGTATGCTGTCTTGAAGGGGCTTCCTTCAACACCGTCACAGCGAGGTGTGAACCATGTGCAGGGCCATGTGGGGTCTGTTCTCATCATAAGTGTCTTTGTAACATCGTCGGGAAGCTGTACTGTCCAGCCTTCAGCGATCTGAAGCACAGGACCGAGTCCCTTAACGAGGTTAAGACGGATCATTGTTGCGGGCATTTCCGCACGTGTTGTAAAGGATGATGAGAAGCCGCCGCCTCTGAAGTAGCCGTTATCGGCTGCAGGCCAAGTTGTTGCCTCTGTCATCTTCTTTATATCTTCGTCAGTAACTTCCCACCACTTCTTCATTACGGGATTACCGTTTTCGTCACGGCATTCGCCGCAAGCGTCAAGTGCTGTTGCACCTGAGTTGATAAGGTGGATAAAGCCGCCGTTTTCCTTTGCGATACCTGTGATCTCGTATCCCGATGCTCTCTTACAAGCGTCAGCAGACCAATATGTGCGGACATCGGAGAACATCTGTGCACGGTTAGTAAGGAGCTTCATAAAGAGCATTCCGAGACCGTTGAGCACGTCATTTTCTGTTGCGAGAATATACGGCTCACGTGCGCCGTTATGGTCAAATGTAGAGTTGAGAAGTGCTTCGGGGAAGTCACAGTTGGGATAGAAGTCTGTCCACTGTCTCTGTCCCTGGAAACCGCCTGCAATAGCATTGTGGCCGACCATTTCCTCTTCCCTTCCCTCAGGAAGATTGGGATTACCGTTGAAAAGATCCTTGATTATGCAGTACATCTTTGCAAGGAAGTCCCACTGCTCAGCTTTCTTTTCGTCAGATGCCTTAACGAAGTCGGGGTTTTTATCCCAACCTTCTTTGCAGTTTTCTAAAATCCAAGCCTTTGCCTTTGCAACTTCATCGGCATCATAGATGCCCTCACTCATTCGGCGGATAATTTCAACCTCGTCAACCGATTCAACTCTCATTCCGAGGTATTCTTCTATAAATGCAGGATCAATGATAGATCCGCCGATACCCATACAGATAGAGCCTATCTGCAAGTATGACTTACCTCTCATTGTTGCAACCGCAACAGCAGCACGGCCGAAACGAAGGAGCTTTTCCTGTACGTCTTCGGGAATATTTGTAACCTCATCAAGGTTCTGAACATCGTGACCGTAAATACCGAATGCGGGGAGTCCCTTCTGTGCATGTGTTGCAAGAACGGAAGCAAGATATACAGCGCCGGGACGTTCTGTACCGTTGAAGCCCCAGACACCCTTAATGGTCATAGGATCCATATCCATTGTTTCCGAGCCGTAGCACCAGCAAGGTGTAACTGTAAGGGTTATATCAACGCCTTCTTTTTTAAATTTTGCGGCACAAGCGGCAGATTCTGCCACACGTCCGATAGTTGTATCGGCGATAACGACCTTGACAGGTTCGCCGTTGGAATAACAAATGTTCTTTTCAAAAAGCTCTTTGGCAGCCTGTGCCATTGCCATTGTCTGATCTTCAAGGCTTTCGCGAACCTTGAGGGGACCGCGGCGGCCATCAATTGTAGGGCGGATACCGATAACGGGATAATCGCCTATAAGTCTGTTTTTTGCCATAATTATTCCTCCGTTTATTTAAAATTTACTGTTTTTATTCGTGTTGTGTGTTTGTTTTATCTATATACAATTCCGAAATTCGGAATTTGTTTTCAAAGTTAATGCGGAAATTTGCAGTTTTAGTTTTTTTAAAAGCCTCTCCCTATTTTGATGTAGGGAGAGACTTTTAAATCCTATTTAATCAAATTTTATTTGATCGTACTCAATTTAAACCTTCACCCTTGAAGTTTTGCGGGTTAAAGATTAGCCCATATAGAATATGTTCTGGTCCTTAAGTGAATCGATGTTTTCGGATGTGTACCAAACACCTGCGATACCAACGTCTGTAACTGCGTCGCCTGCGAGCTTCTTAGCTGCAAGTTCAACTGCCTTGTAACCGATGCTGTAGGAGTCCTGAGCAACGGAACCTACAAGACGTGCATATGTTGCACCTGCATCCTTGATCCAGTTGTACTGGTTTGTACCTGCGTCAAATCCGCAGAAGAGGATATCCTTGTATGCAGCAGCATTGTCGGAAACTTCGGGGAATACTTCGTTAACAACACCTTCGTTTGTCATGAAGATGGACTGTGCGCCCCAGTCTTTAAGAGCTGTAAGGCCGAGCTTGTATTCGCCTGCATTGTTAGCCTTAACCTGCTTGTTGATGTCGAGTGTGATGCTGTCAGCAGCTGCGAGTGCGTTCATCTTTTCGATAAAGCCTTCAGCTCTGTCAATACCTGTTGATGTGGAGTCGTGCTGGATAACACCGATCTTGTAGCCGTTAACCAACAAGTTCTGAGCCTTGAGGTATGCGTAGAAGTTTTCAGCAACAACGCCGCCTGCTGCTCTGTTATCTGTAGCAACACCGCCTACTGTGGGGTCTTTTTCTGCTGTGATATCAGCGCCGCCGGAGTAAAGACCTGAGTCAAATTCAACAACGGGGAGCTTCTTGTCGAATGCAGATGTAAGTTCATCAGCGAAGCCAAGACCGATAGTAGCAAGAACGAGAGCCTTTGTATCAGGATTGTTAAGAGCTGTCTGAACCATTTCACGCTGCTGGTTTACATATTCTTCACTTTCAGCTGTAGGACCGCGGAAAGTAACCTTGTAGCCATACTTTGCACCTGCTGCTTCTGCGCCTGCTTTAACAGCCTGCCAGAATGCGTGTGTTTCACCTTTTGCAACTACTGCAATTGTGCCTTTGGAATCTGTTGTGTTGTCGCCTGTTGTTGTGCTGTTTGACGAATTGTTACAAGCAACGAGAGAACCGATACATGCGATTGCCATGATCAATGCGAAAAGTCTGGTAATTTTTTTCATGATAAATTCCTCCAAATTTTTTATCTATAAAAACCTTTCGGCTTCTATTCTGAATTAATGTAATTATTTCTTGTTTGCCGCTTTCATTGCGGGAACGTCAACTTTAAGAACCTTTTTGAGTTCTGCAAGTTCTTTTTCGATCTCAGCAGCTCTCTTTACAGCCTCTGCATTATCCTTTGCGGAAAGTGCATAGTCCTGTTCAACCTTGAGCGCTTCTATCTTGTCTTTTGTTTCGTTAGCGAGTTTTTCGTAATCTTTTTCTATCTTAACTCTTGCAGCGGACTTCTTCTTGAGAACATCAAGGAGAACCGCACCTACAACGATAACGCCTGTAACCGCATATGTTATGTTAGTTGCGGAAACAACGCTTCCGCTGCTGAGAGCCATGTTAAGACCCTGACGGATAACAACGAGGATCATTGAACCGAGAAGTGTACCTGCAACGGATGCAGAACCACCTGTTGTACTTGTACCGCCGATATAAACACCTGCGATCGCATCAAGTTCCATACCGTTACCGCCTGCAATTGTAAGCGAGGGGTTGGAAGCTGTGTAGAAAAGTGCTGCAAGACCTGCAAAGAAACCGCCTATAGCGTATGCAATAATCTTGTACTTATCAACATTTATACCTGAAAGACGTGTTGCTTCTTCGTTACTGCCTATAGCGAGGATGTATCTGCCGACCTTTGTCTTGTACATAACGATCATACAGATAACAAGCAGAGCAAGAACCCAGATTATACCTATCGGGAAGCCGTTGTAGTTTGTGAATATCTTCTGCATCCAACCTGTTGTAGGATACTTAACAGCGGATGATGTTTCTCTGACTGCTTCGGAAATAACGGCTGTAAGTCCGCGGGATACAAGCATCGTACCGAGTGTTGCGATAAACGGTGCGATCTTACACTTTGCAACGAGTATACCGTTGAGAAGACCGAACAAAAGACCTGTCAGAAGAATTATCGGAATTGTAAGCCAGAGTGTACCTTCATCCTGTGTAACACCTGTGCTGCATATAGCACCTGCCAAAACCGACGAACCGATACAAACAGTACCTATTGAAAGGTCGATACCGCCTGTTGCGATAACGAATGTAACGCCGAGAGCGAGTATTGCGTAAGGAACGAGCGACTTGCTCATTGTCAGAAGTACTGACTTATCCGCAAATCCGGGATTTATAAGTGTAAATATAACGAAAAGTGCAATGGTAGCGAAGACGATAACGATATTCTGTTTACCGCTTGTCTTCAGATATTTGGTAAGCTTAACGCCTGTCTGACGTGCGCTTCCGCGCAGATTCAATTTTGCACCAAACGGTGTGTTCTGATTTTTCATAGTACCTTAATTCTCCTCTCGCATAGTAGCAAGCTGCATAATGTTTTCCTGCGTAGCTTCGGAAATATCAAGCTCACCTGTTTTCTTTCCTTCGCACATGACAACTATTCTGTCGCTCATACGGAGGATCTCAACGAGTTCCGAAGATATCATGATTATTGACTTGCCTTGTTTTGACAGTTCATTCATAAGTGTGTATATTTCACTCTTCGCACCTACGTCGATTCCTCGTGTAGGTTCATCGAATATCAGTATATCACAGTCCTGAATGAGCCATCTTGCAATGATAACCTTCTGCTGGTTTCCGCCCGAAAGATTTTTTAAGAGCTGATCCATTGAAGGAGTTTTTGTACGGAGCTTTTTATTGTATACCTCGGCTTCTCCCTTAAGCTTTCCGTCGTCTATAATTCCTGCTTTGATGTATCTGTCCATTGAAGCAATAGCTGTATTTTCCGCAACAGACTTCATAAGCATCAAGCCGTAACGCTTTCTGTCCTCAGAGAGATAACCTATACCGTTTTTAACAGCATCCGAAGGAGATTTTATATCAACCTTTTTACCGTTTACATATATTTCACCGCTGTCAAACGGGTCAGCACCGAAAATTGCACGTGCCACTTCCGTTCTTCCCGCGCCCATAAGTCCCGAGAAACCAAGGATCTCACCGCGGCGGAGCTTGAAGCTCACATTTCTTATCGACTTACCGCTGCAAAGGTTCTTGACTTCAAGAACGACATCCGCATCCGGGGCAACTTCGCTGTGTGTTTTAGGGTCTTCATAAACGACACGTCCGATCATCATATTGATGATCTCGTCTTTTGTGACCTCTGCTGTATTTACCGTTCCGACATATTCACCGTCACGCATTACCGTGATCCTGTCGGATATAAGCTTGATCTCATCCATTCTGTGGGAGATATATATCATACCGATTCCCTTTTTCTTGAGATCGAACATTATCTTGAACAGCTCATCTATTTCAGACTGTGTGAGTGCTGCGGTCGGTTCGTCGAGTATAAGGATTTTACATTCTCTCGAAATTGCCTTTGCAATTTCTACCATTTGCTGTTTTCCGACAGTGAGACTTCCAAGTGTCACCCTGGGATCTATTTTTATTCCTATTAATTTAAAAAGCTTTTCGGCTTCCTTGACCATGTCGCCGTCCTTTATAAAAGCTTTTCCTGTCATAGGCTCTCTGCCGATAAAGATATTCTGTGCAACAGTCAGGTGATTCATCATATTAAGTTCCTGATGTATCATACTGATGCCGAGCTTCTGTGATTCACCTATATTCTTTACTGAATACGGAGAACCGAGATAAGTGATGCTGCCTTCGTCAGCCTGATGAATACCCGTAAGTACTTTCATCAGTGTTGATTTTCCTGCACCGTTTTCACCAACAAGTGCATGTATTTCACCAGCTCTTAAGTCAAAATGAACACCCTTCAATGCGTGTACACCGTGGAAACGCTTGTGTATGCCGTTCATTTCAAGACAAACATTTTGCATTATGAAATACCTCCTTTCCATTATCACACTTACATTTTACATTCAAAGACGAAATTTTTCAATAGTACAAACTATAAAAAAAATCACAAAAAACAACACATTTTTCTCATAACCTATTGCAATTTTAATCAAAGTATGTTATAATAGTTGCACAAGGGCAGAGTTTGTTTTTTCTCAAATAAGGTCTTTTTAACCAAATTAACGAGAAAAACTGCCAAAAACTGTTTTTTCACTAAAAAGCAATAATAAACATAGTATAGGAAAAAATCAATAATTTTAATTCGGAGATAGTTATGAAAGAGAAAGATTTAAGCACATTTTCGGAACGAAGAAACGTAAACTGTTCAAAATCAGACGTTATAAAGCTTGACACAAAATGCCTTTACGCAGGAAAACTTGAGCGTATAAAACAATGGAACGAAAAGCCGCACAGCCATCCATTCTGCGAAATAATGTTCGTAATATCGGGTACCGGCAAGAGTGTTATTGACGGATGCGAATACGACATAGAAGAAGGCGATATAATCGTATATAATCCTAATACTACACACGAAGAGTCAACCACAGGTTCGTCAGGGCTTGAGCTTGCGTTTTTCGGAATAACAAATTTCAAAATTAACAGCCTCCCCCCGGATTCTATAATTGACAAGAATGCATCGCCTGTGTTAAAGACAGGAAATGATGAGGAAAGATTCAAATTCTATTTTACGTCACTTGTCGATGAAGTATACGGAAATAAGCAGTACAGCGATCTTATAATCAAATATTGGGCACGTCTTATCCTTATAGGCATTCTGCGCATAACCAACACTTCGGAAGCAAAATTTGTTACTAATGCGATCTTCACTCAGATATATCAGTATCTGAACACCAACTTCACACAGATAGAGTCGATGGACCAGATATGTGAGGATCTCAACGTCAGCAAATATTATATTTCCCATGTTTTCAAGAAATATATAGGAAAGCCTCCGATGCAGTATATCACATCAAAGCGTATAGATTACGCAAAGAAGCTGCTTCAGGAAACGGATATTTCCGCATGTGAAATAGGTGAGATGTGCGGATATAAAGACCACACATTATTCTTCAAGGCTTTCAAAAAGCTTACGAACACAACGCCCATCGCATTCAGACGTGAAAATACACCTCTGTACTGATCCGGTATAATAAAAACCGTTGCAAAAGACGCACAACTTGGGGCTGGCTCACTTTTGGAAATTGCTTCCAAAATTTGCCACCCCATATGTTTTTGGATATTTTTCTGCAGGGAGGGGTGCACACTCCCGCTTTTAGTATATTTATACATTTCGAGGCGGACGACCAATGGTCGTCCCTACAAAGTTTACCATATATTTCCTTAAATGAGCCAACCCCGGTTTTATTCGCCAAAGACGAGTGATATTACCTTCGGCAGTTAACGGCGAATAAAATATAACTCTGTGAGAAAAGCACGGAATATCACTATAAAAAATACTACCCGAAAAAGAGTTTTGTTTTCTCTTTTCGGGTAGTTTTTTTGTCTTATACTGTTACAAGCAGGAAATTTGTGTATCAAATTTCGCTTCATTATAGAAAACTGTCATCTGGACCATGCTCGTTCGCGGCAGTTTTATATTTATTTTATTTATTCAATAATATGGTTGCAATTCAGAACAATACCGTTATGCGCACTGCAAGAAAGACAATGGGCGGAAAACGGTAATAAATTCATATAAACCGTCGAAAAGACTGCGTATCTCTTCGATCAGTTCCCTTTTCGGGTGCGCAAGCAGAATATGATACTCGATATCATATTGAAGCATTCGCATATAAGACCGCCAAGTGAGAAATTAAAAATGTTATGTACGATCCATGTGGGCGACATATAAGCGATCTGGAAATATCTTATGTGCTTTGCATTACCGAGCCACATAAGCGCACTGCATATGAGAAGTGCAGAAAAAGGAAGTGCTACAAGAATTATATCCCAAAGTCCGTGGTTCATATACACCGAGAAAGCAAAGCACGCCGTATACGCTGCCTCAACCAAAGCGAGCTTCCATTTCTTTTTCGCATCTTTCATAAACAAAAGTCCGCGAAGCAGATTTGTCAAGTTGAAAAACGCACCGCCATATGCACCTATCATAATAAAGTTCAGAAAAAACATGAAGCTTCCCACGCCCTGCATGAGAAAGAAAAGACTGTTTTTCTTGCATTGGAATGACAGTACGATTATAACAAGCCCGACAATACCGAACGCCTGAGCAACAAAATCCGTCATATATTCACCAGTTATTTAACAACGCCCTTTTGCAGTATGACGTTTGCATACACCGCAGACTCACCTGTTGCGATTATGCAGTAGCACTTTTTAGCTTCATCATAAAAGTCAAATCTGTCAATATTTCCGACAGCTGCTCTGCCTCTTTCATCGTGTTTTGTGACTATATCGGCATAAGTATCCCAAATAGGCGTGGGAACCTTGCCAACATCGCAGTCCATAAGCTGCATAAGCGTCACGGGCTTTTCAACATACGTATCAAGCGGAAATACTTCAAGAATTGCATCAAGTATTTCGGGAACGCCGTGACCGTCCATGCGAAGCACTATACAGTCACGTCCCATGCTTTCAGCCGGGAAATTTCCGTCTGCGATACATATTCTGTCACTGTGCCCCATTTCACACAGAACCTTAAGAAGCTCGGGGGATAATATCTTAGGAATACCTTTAAGCATATAAATTACCTCGTTTTTGTTTTTTATATCTCATATTAACATAAATAAAACGTGTTGTCAACATTATCAGGTGCTTTTACCTTTAACCTTTTTCATATATTTCAATTTGGTTACAACTTGGCAATATAAATATGATATACTTTAATTACGGTAGGATATACATCATAATACAGGAGGCAGGACATGGCTGAAATACTGATTATCGAGGACGAAAAGGCAATAAACGATCTTATAAAATTCAATCTTGAGCTTGTCGGGCATGAATGTTTTCAAGTGTATGACGGTGATGCGGGATTAAAAGAAGCAATAAAATCAAGATACGATCTCATCATACTCGATGTTATGCTTCCTGAATATTCCGGATTTGAAATAATGGAATATATTGAGGAAACCCCCGTTATTTTTGTAACCGCAAAGGCATCGTCACACGACAAAATCAAAGGCTTACGTCTCGGTGCCGATGACTATATTGCAAAACCGTTTGACATAATTGAGCTTGTAGAGCGTGTCAAAGCGGTACTTCGCAGAACAAAAGCCGACAGTGCACATTTTGAATTTGACGACATCAGAATTGAATTTGACAACCGCCGTGTGTACAAAAGCGGTGAAGAAATACAGCTTAAACCGCGTGAATTTGACCTTTTAGAGGTTCTGGTGAACAACCGCAACCTTGCTCTTTCACGTGAAAAGCTTTTGCGCTTGGTCTGGGAATTTGATTATGAAGGGGATACCCGTACAGTTGACGTTCACATTCAAAGGCTTCGCCAGAAATTAGGCATAGCCGGAAGAATACAAACTGTATACAAAACGGGTTACAGGTTTGAGATATGAAAATGAGGTTCTGGCAAAAGACATATATATTCACCTTAGTGCTGTTTCTTATCTGTCTTAACGTCGGTGTTCTTTCGCTCACAGTATACACATACAAAAAGAACGTAGAAGCGGCAGAAAGTGCCGTAACAGCCGAACAGTATTACGTTTCAATGTCGTTTGAGCGTGACTACACCGACATGATGAAATCAAACGCATACAGCAGTCCGTCGCTTCTTATGAATACATTCGGAAACTATTATCTGAATAAAAACGTGCGCCTTGCATTCAAGGAAAACGGTAATGCGGTTTATACAAACTTTCCGAGCGATATAATCATTGAAAAAAATTCTTTGATACACAGCGATCTGTTTGATAAAGAACGTCACATCATTATTTCCTCGGAAATATGCGATGGCAAATACGAAATGATATTTGCAAAGAACGTACAGTCACTTGACTCGGAATTCAGATCTCTGATGATCACATACATACTGACATCAGCAGGTGTTTCACTGCTGCTTGCGGTTTGTCTTTATTTCATTCTCAAAAAGCTTTCCGAGCCCCTTGAAAAACTGAGAAAGACGACAGAGGCAATTGAAGGCGGGGATTTTTCCGTAACAGCCGATGAAAAAGGAAACGATGAATTCACGTTACTTGCAAAAAGCTTCAATTCAATGCTCGGTAAAATAAACGAGCAGATGGCATCTTTAGAGGACGAAGCGGAGAAAAAGCAGATGCTTGTTGACAACATGGCGCACGAGCTTCGCACACCGCTTACAAGCATACACGGATATGCTGAATATATCGAAAAAGCAAACACCTCAGAAGAACGCAGGCACATTGCGGCAAAGTATATTATGTCAGAAGCCGACAGGCTAAGAAAAATATCCGAAATACTTCTTGACGGTGCTTTTATACGTGAAAATGAAATTGAGCTGACAGATACAGATCTTGATAAAATTCTTACAGACGTTTCCGAAAAGCTCCGCATGAAAGCCGAAAAAGCAGAAGTTGAGATAATATGCAGTACAGAGCCGTCAATCATCAAAGGAAACGGAACATTACTTTCCATGCTGTTTTACAATCTCACCGAAAATGCTGTAAAGGCATGCACATCGGGCGGCAAGGTCAAAATATCGTGTGCTGAAAATCGTGTTGTGATTGAAGACAACGGCAAAGGAATGACCGAAGAACAGCTTTTACATATAACCGAGCCGTTTTACAGAACAGATAAATCACGTTCCCGTGCAGAGGGCGGCGCAGGACTCGGACTTGCCCTGTGCAAAAGGATAGTATACACACACGGAGCCGATATGCACTTTGAGTCAGAGCCTGCAAAGGGCACAAAAGTATTTGTCACTTTTACAAGTTGACAACAATACGAAGATAAGTCGGCAAAACAGAACGGTTAAAATACAGATGCAAGGGTAAAAACTCACTAAAAACGAAAGGATGCAGTACAATGAAAGAAAAAATTAAATTTATTATAGTTATAATATCTTTGCTTCTTTTATCCTCCATCATTCTCAGCGGCTATATGCTGGCTATCGCCGCAGACAACGGAAAGGCAAAGCCGTATAATTTTCAAGTTCAAGCAAATACTCCGACCGATGGCATAATATCTCCCGATGAGGAAGTTCCAAGCTATGACCACATCATCGAAGATGCCCCGCAGGCACAATCACCTCTGATAGGAAAATTCAAAGAATATATCCACGAAGAAGAAAATTCCGTCACGGTTTTCTCAAAAGAACAGTATGAAGAACTTAAATCGATGCGTAATGACGGCAAACGTGTACCGCTTACGTATGACGAGATAATTTTTCTTATAAACGACTCCATCAATATGTATTTTTCATACGATGAAATTCATTTGTATAACGCTTGCGTTGACCATATTTTGCCGTTACGCTTAACATTCGCTTCCTTACAAAGCGGTAATGCTTGCAGTATTTACCCTTATCACGGTGACTTTTCCGACTTTGAAACATTTTACGATGCACAATTCAGATACGACAGAATGATAGAAGAGATATATGCAATAATTTATTACCGTATTTATATGCACGATGCAGGATTTGAAACGGTACACCATGCATATTACAGCGGTAAACACCAAATCTTCGGTGAACGCTATAACGCACATCTCGGACAGATCAGCGGTGCTGTTCCGATGGGCGGATATCAGATGCTTGCCATAGACGGCGCCGACTTCAGCGGTACCCAAAACGAAGAAAAATTAGTGAATGAATATACGAAGATCGCAGAGTGGGAGAGTGAACACTACACAAACCACATTGATCCTGATAAAAAATTCCAAAAGTTGAATTCAAAAATATTGAAAACCAAAATTATAAACGATTTGCGTCAGCCGTTGGAATTCACGTTTTGCATATATGACTCCGATAATACAGTTCAGACAGTTTATCCGACGACGGAGCTTCAAAGCATGGAACCTCACCTTGAATTTTATTACGAGGCAAATACATCTTACAGCACATCAGAGCACGCCGAAATCTACAGACCTGTATTTTCTTTAAACTACGAAAACAGAACATTTTCAATGAGTGCAAGCGCATACATGTCTTTTGCACTTATCGGTCCTTTTGACGAGCAGGACGGTGTGCTGAAGCTCTATCCCCAAAATGAAGGTGATTACGGCGTATACTCATATGTATTCCATAAAAACGGCGACAATTATGTTTACATCCCCAAAGACTCCAAGCCCATTGAGAATGGCGGATTTGACTGGAGTGATGAGATCGTATTCGAAATGGTCCATATGGGTGTATCAAATGCCCCTGTTCCTGCCCCGCCTGCCAATGATGAGCCTGTTACCCCATCACCCGATATACCGACAGAAAACGAAACAGCCGCCTTGAAATTTGTTTCGGATGGTGATTATTGTTCCCTGATGTTTCAAGGAAAAGCTGTTATCGACGGCGGAAGTTATGTTAAAGATGACTGCAAAATGGTATTTCTTTTCAAAACATCATACGGTGTATATCAATATTATTTTGAACATCTTAACGAAAATATGTATGTTTATATAAAGGGTGAATCAGAGCCTGTGCCGGGGTATGAGTTTGAAGACGGAGCAAAATTCGCCCTAAGGACATTTGAAGGCTGCAGCAGCTGTTATTTAGAGATCGTCAAAGACTGAAGGGAGAACGTAAAGTGAAACGTATAATTTCTATTACCTTAATACTTATTATGATATTTTCGGCTTTATCCGGATGTAATTCAACAAGTGAAGGCACCGGGCATAATTTATCAGAAGATGTACCGCCGTCACCGTCTGAAATAACCGCATCGTGCATATCAAAGGAAAACGGCGCATATATTCTCACGCTTCCGAAAAGCGGTGAAAGAATAATGCTTGAAAACGAAGAACGGTTTTACGCTCCGTATATTTCTGATGAACTTGTAAAAAATGCAGAAGATAAAATAACGGATGCACTTTCAAAATACAGCAATAATTCGGGATTTTATCTGCAAATAAATGACGGTTATCTTTGCCTTACCGCCGAGGTCATCAAAAAAATCGACATTACCGCTTCGACGGAAGAGGGCGGTTTTGCCGAATACGGATGCGGCATTGACCATGAGCATCTTTTCATCAGCGAAAGAATAACATCATCGCCTATAGATACACAGTCAAATCCTCCTATACAGGAAAACGGACGAAAGATACTGAAATATTTTTCCGAATATCTGACAAACATCAATTTTGTCCCCGAATTATCACAAGGAGAATTTATTTCGCAGGCAAAGAAATTCGCCGCTGTTACGGATTTTGTCGGAGGCATGCACTATGACGGTATACATGGCGGAGGCTGGCAAGCATTCAGCGAATCTTACGGATTTCATAATGACTACACAGTATCAGACGACGGAAAGAGCGCAAAATATTCAAACAGTCTTTTTACAAGGACGGAGCTTGCAGGGCTTGAGCTTCCCTACGGAATAAAATTCACAGACACGCCAAAGGATATTTTTACAAAAATCGGTATTGAATCAAACCTTTGCTTTGATTTTACACCCGATGAAGGCTCTGACACGATGATGACCGTGTACAGCAACGCTACATCAAGCCTTGTTTTTGAAAATCTGGATCTGTCAAAAGCCCACATTGATTTTGAATTTCCGTACGTGCTTACATACACCGAAACGTATAACATAAAACGTGATAACGGCAAAACAACATCCGTTAAACGAACTGTAATCTTCTGCTTCGGCAATCTTCCCGATGACACACTGAAGGAAGTCAAAATAGAGGTTGAGGAAACAACAGAGCTTTAACGCACGATAAAAAATCCCGAACATCTTAATATTGTAATATTATCTATTGAAATTCGATATCTGATATGTTATAATTTCCAAAAACAAACACCGTAGGATGCAGAAAGGGATTAAAGATGGGAAATATTTTCAACTCCCCGGCATACAAGGAAGCGCAAGAACGTGCCGAAGAATTGCTCAAAAAAATGACTCTTACCGAAAAAACAGGTCAGCTTTCACAGTTCGGCACATCAATATATTCAGATGACGAAAACACATTTTCAGATCACTTTGCAGAAGGCAAGGTAGGTTCTTATCTCACAATAAAGGGCGCATCCCATACAAACAGCATACAGCGCGACTTACTTAAAGCGACACGCTTGCCCATTCCCGCACTTTTTGCAGATGATGTCATACACGGATACAGAACGACATTCCCTACCCCGCTTGCACAGTCCTGCTCGTGGAATCACGAAATAACACGCAAAACGTGCGAAATATCGGCAAAAGAAGCGTACCGTGCAGGAATCAAATGGACATTTTCCCCTATGGTAGATATTGCAAGAGATCCACGTTGGGGACGTATAATGGAGGGGTATGGCGAGGATACGTATCTTTGTTCACGCTTTTCAGAAGCCGCCGTGCGCGGTTATCAGGGCGACGGAGATACAATTGGAAAAGACCATGTCTATGCATGCATGAAGCACTATGTTGCATACGGTGCTTGTATCGGAGGACGTGATTATAATACCTCTGACATTTCACTTCAAACGCTTCATGACGTGTATCTGCCCCCTTTCAAGGCAGGAATTGATGCAGGTGCGGCAACTGTCATGGCATCGTTTCAGGATGTCAACGGCGTTCCGTCAACAGGTAACAAATATCTTTTGACAGACGTGCTTCGTGATGAATTGGGATTTAAAGGCTTTGTCGTTTCCGATGCAGGAGGCGTTGTGGAGCTTATTCCCCACGGCTTTGCAGAGGACTTAAAAGATGCTGTAAGACTTGCATTTGATGCAGGGTGCGATATGATAATGGCAGGCGATCCGTACAATGATTTTCTGCCGAAGTTAATTGACGAAGGCAAAATAGCAATAGAGCAGGTTGACCGTGCCGTGCTTTCGATACTCACAGTAAAATATCTCTGCGGACTTATGGACGAGCCGCTTGTTGACGAGGACGGCGAGGACTGTTTCTTCTGTGAAGAGCATATGAATGTTGCCCGCATCGCCGCACAGGAAAGCGCCGTACTTCTTGAAAATGACGGAATTTTACCGCTTTCACCCGAAAAATATGCGGGCAAGCGTGTAGCGCTGATCGGTTCTTTGGCAGGATATGACGGAAAAGTACATCTGCTCGGCGGTTGGTCATGTCTTTCCGAGCACAATCATACAGTATCAATAGAAGAAGGGTTAAGGGAAGCCCTCAAAGACTCCGAAATAGTTTATTCCCGCGGCTGCGGAATAACAGCATCAGATGACGATAATATAACAATAGCCGAAGCCATAAAAGCTTCAGCTGAATGTGATGTTATAATAGCTGTTGTCGGTGAGGAGGCAGGCATGTCAGGCGAAGCAAACAGCCGTTCCGACATTACCATTCCCGGAAACCAGAATGAGCTTATAGAGGCACTTATCTCAACAGGCAAGCCTGTCGTTCTGCTTGTTGCTTCGGGCAGACCTCTGATACTTACACCGTATAAAGATAAGGTATCAGCACTTATGCTTATATGGCAGATGGGAAGCTCTGCAGGTCATGCCGTGGCAGATATTTTAACAGGGGGCGTATCGCCGTCGGGACACTTAACAACAAGCCTGCCTGTATGTACAGGTCAGATACCGATATATTACAATCACACAAACACAGGCCGTCCCGCTTTAGGGCGTTGGCCTTTTGAATCAAAATACCGTGACTGCCAGATACCGCCGCTTTATCCCTTTGGATACGGAAAATCATATACAACATTCAGTTATGAAAACATCACCGTTTCGGATAATAAGATGAAAAAGGACGGAAAGCTCACAGTAACACTTACAGTACACAACACGGGCGATTTTGACGGCGCAACAGTCGTTCAGCTTTACGTGCGTGACCTTGTGGGAAGCTGTGTGCGCCCTGTAAAGGAATTGAAAGGATTTGAAAAAGTCTTTTTGAAGTCGGGCGAAAGCACAAATGTAACACTCACCCTTTCAGCCTCTGACATGGCTTTCCATAATTTCAGCATGGAAAAGATAATTGAAGCGGGTAAATGCAAGCTTTGGATTGGTCAGTCAAGCGATGATGAAGCATTTGAATTTGATTTTGAAATAATATAAAAACAGCGGAAAAGCCCTCGAAAACGGGGGCTTTTGCTGTTGTCAACATATTTATTTAAAACAAAAAGATTTTCATTCGCATTTCTTGTATATTTATACTAAAAAAGTCTTGACGAAAAAGAAAAATTATGATATAATGAATGAGACTTGCAAATATTAAATCTATATTTTACGGAGCCAGCTGACTGAAGAGGATGCGGGTTCTTTTTGTTTTTTACAGCTAACACAGGCGAAAACGAATTTTAAAAGGAGAAAATATTATGGAAATTCAACTCCGTGAGCTTATTGATCAGATCAAGAAAGACGGCGTGGAAGCAGCAGAAGTAAAGGCAGCAGCCATAATCGAAAATGCAAACGCAGAAGCCGAAAAAATAATTGCAGATGCAAAGGCACAAGCTGATAAAATCATATCCGATGCAAAAATACAAAATGAACGTATGGTAAGATCGAGTGAAGATGCTATAAAGCAGGCAGGACGCAATTTGCTCATTTCTTTCAGAGAAAGCATAGCAAGAGAGCTTGATGCCATCATAAGCAAGAACATCAACGCTGTTTATTCATCAGAGGAGCTTGCCCGTATCATAATCAATGTTGTTGAGGCGTGGGCAAAAAATCCCGATGCGGAAGACCTTGCCGTTATTCTCAACAGCGACAGCTTAAAGAAAACAGAGAATATTTTACTTGCCGCATTGAAAGAAAGAATATCAGCCGGTGTTACTCTTAAGGCAAACGATAATTTTGACGGCGGATTCAGAATTTCCGTGAATAACGGAAGCGCTTATTATGATTATTCTGCCGAATCCGTTATCGATATGCTTTCGAATTATCTTTCCCCGAGAGTCACGGAACTTTTAAAAGAGGCAGAATAATATGTCTGTATATTATTTGGTATCACAGCTTCCTTCATTGGACGGTGTCAGCGAAAATACACCGCTTCCGATTACAGAAGAGCGTTTTCGTGATCTGTGCCATCGTTTTTTGAGTAAAGAAGCACTGTATGAAATTGAACATCTTACACTTGTTCCGTCTGTTGAGCTGCAAAAATCAAGCTCGGCTTTGATACAGGCGTGGAACAGCAGTGAGCGTGATCTGCGTCTTGCACTCGGAAAAGCAAGAGCTGATAAAATGAACAAACCTTTTGATCTGCACAACAGATCCTTGACAGCAGAGCTGAGCAAGACTGCCAATACTGCGGCGGAATCCGAAAATCCTTTGGAAGCGGAAAAATTCCTTTTTGACTACCGTTTAAGAATTTTGGAAATTCTCAGACCGACTGACACGTTTTCGGATGATTTTGTATTTTATTACGCACTGAAGCTCAAGCTGTTGGAAAGAGCAAGACGTTTTGATACAGAAATCGGACAGACCGTATATAAAAATATTTACAACTCCATTTTAAATGGGGAAAATTTGGAGGCTTAATAATGAGCGAAAACATAGGAAAGGTCGTAAGCATTAACGGAAATTTGCTGTCAGTAAAATTTGACGGTAATGTTTCCATGAATGAAATATGCTATGTTAAAACAGACGGTACTGCGCTTAAAAGCGAGGTTATCCGTATAAGAGGAAATATCGCACAAATACAGGTCTATGAAATGACAAACGGCATAAAATGCGGTGATATTGTTGAGTTCACGGGCGAAATGCTGTCTGCGGAATTAGGTCCGGGCTTGCTTGGTCAGATATACGACGGACTTCAAAATCCGCTTCCCGCTTTAGCTGAAAAAGCAGGTTGGTTTTTAGAGAGAGGCAATTATGCCGAAGGATTAAGCTACAGCAAAAAATGGGAATTCACGCCTGAAGCAAAACCCGGCGACACCGTCCGTGCGGGAGAATATATCGGAACCGTTCCCGAAGGTGCTTTTGTACATAAGATATTTGTGCCGTTTTATCTGCTTGGAAGCTACACAGTGAAATCTGTCGCCGAAAAAGGAGAGTACACGGTAAAAGATACAGTTGCCGTCATAACTGACGAAAGAGGCCGTGATATTCCCATAACCATGTCATTCAAGTGGCCCGTTAAACGTGCTGTCAGATGCTACAGCGAAAGATTGGCACCCGTTGAAACAATGGAAACAAAGGTTCGCCTCATGGATTCATTCTTCCCTGTTGCAAAAGGCGGAACATATTGTACGCCCGGCCCGTTCGGAGCAGGCAAAACAGTTTTACAGCACACAACATCAAAATATGCAGATGTAGATATCGTAATAATTGCCGCCTGCGGTGAACGTGCGGGTGAGGTCGTTGAAACACTTACGGAATTTCCTGAGCTGATCGACCCTAAAACAGGACGTTCACTCATGGAAAGAACTATAATTATATGTAATACATCATCAATGCCCGTTGCATCACGTGAAGCATCGGTATATACATCGGTAACGCTTGCGGAATACTACCGTCAGATGGGACTTCACGTTCTCCTTTTGGCGGACTCCACATCACGTTGGGCGCAGGCACTCCGTGAAATGTCGGGACGTCTTGAGGAAATCCCCGGAGAAGAAGCGTTCCCTGCATACCTTGAATCATATATTGCGGCATTTTATGAAAGAGCAGGTTATGTCCGTCTGCCCGACGGAAGCACAGGTTCTGTAACTATCGGCGGAACGGTATCACCTGCGGGCGGTAACTTTGAAGAGCCTGTAACGCAGGCAACACTTAAGGTCGTCGGTGCTTTCCACGGTCTTTCACGTGAGCGTTCCGACGCAAGAAAATACCCTGCCATAGACCCCATGATATCGTGGTCAAAATATGAAAGCGTTATATCACGTAAGAAATCGGATTTTTGTAAAAACATTCTTCATCACGGCGGTGAGATCGACTCCATGATGAAGGTAATAGGTGAAGAAGGTACAACGCTTGAAGATTATATAATTTATCTGAAATCGGAAATGCTCGATGCAGTGTATCTGCAGCAAAACTCTTTTGATCTGATAGAGGCAAATTGCGGAAAACAGCGTCAGCGTTACGTAACAGATAAGCTCATCTGCATTTTGGGCAGTGAATATTCAATAACCAGCAAAGATGATGCACGTGTATTTTTCAACCGTATGCGTCAGAGATTTATTGACTGGAATTATACTGAATTTGAAGGTGCCGAATTCAAAAAAGCCGAATCCGCTATCGATGAACTGTACAATGAAGGAAACGGCTGTTTGACAAATGAAGCAGAACATTTACTGAAGGACGGTGAATGAGAATGAATAAAATTTATAACCGTATCGAATCTATCGTCGGTAACGTGATTACTGTAAAAGCAAGCGGTGTCAGATATAATGAGCTTGCACAGATCAACACCCGTTTCGGTAAATCGCTTGCGCAGGTCAACAAAATTGACGGTGATATCGTATCATTACAGGTATTCGCAGGCGGTCAGGGTGTTTCAACCGGAGATGAAATCAGATTTTTAGGTCACGAAATGCGTGTTTCGTTCAGCGAAGATCTGCTTGGAAGAATATTCAACGGATCGGGTGAGCCGAGGGACAAGGGTCCTGCACTTACAGAAAACATGAAGTCCATCGGAGGGCCGTCGGTAAACCCCACAAAGCGTATTCTTGCAAACCGAATGATGAGAACAAATATCCCGATGATAGATATGTTCAACACGTTGGTAGTATCGCAAAAGCTCCCTATATTCTCCATTTCGGGAGAACCGTATAACCAGCTTCTTGCACGTATTGCAATGCAGGCAGAGGCGGATGTTATAGTGCTCGGCGGTATGGGACTTAAATACGACGACTTTCTCTATTTCAAGGAAGAGCTTTCAAAGGGCGGTGCGCTGAGCAAAACAGTTATGTTTATCCACACCGCATCAGACCCTACCGTTGAATGTATGATGATACCCGACATGGTATTGGCTGTAGCTGAACAGTTTGCTTTGCAGAACAAAGATGTATTGGTACTTCTTACGGATATGACAAACTTTGCCGATGCCATGAAAGAAATTGCCATCACGCAAGAGCAAGTACCTTCTAACCGCGGTTATCCCGGTGACTTATATTCACAGCTTGCGTCACGTTACGAAAAGGCTGTTGACTTTGCTGATTCGGGCTCTGTAACCGTGCTTGCGGTAACTACAATGCCGGGCGATGACGTAACTCACCCCGTTCCCGACAATACAGGTTATATCACAGAAGGCCAGTATTATCTGAAGGGCGGAAGAATTGAGCCTTTTGGATCCCTTTCCAGACTGAAACAGAACGTAAACGGAAAAACAAGAAAAGACCACCGTGCGCTTATGGATGCAATGATACGTATGTATTCATCGTACAAGGAAACTCTCGAAAAAAAGAACATGGGATTTTCTATGAGCCGTTGGGACGGAAAGCTTTTAAAGTACGGCGGACTTTTTGAAGAAAAGCTTATGGATCTTTCAGTCAATTTATCACTTGAAGAAGCACTCGACCTCGGCTGGGAGATATTAGCCGAATGCTTCGAAAAGGATGAAACAGGAATAAAGTCAGACCTTACAGATGAATTCTGGTGTAAAAAGTAAGGAGGACTTGAGATTTGGCAAAAATCAAATTAACCAAGAATGAGTTAAAGGTACAAAAGGACGCACTTAAAATGTACCGAAGATATTTGCCTACTCTGACACTTAAAAAGCAACAGCTTCAATCGGAGATCCGCACCGTTGAGGAAAAAGCAAATTCGGTAAGAAAAGCAAAAGCCGAGCTTGAAAACGGATTTCTCGATTGGATCGCCGTTTTCGGCGAAAAAGAAGCTTTTCCGGACGGAATAATCAAAGTAAGCAATATACGCAAAGGCAAAGGAAATATTGCAGGCGTTGATATTCCCACGTTTGGAGGGGCGGATTTTTCAAGGGGCAGTTATGATCTGTACAGTACACCGCTTTGGGTAGATATAGCGGCAGATCATATGGAAAAAGCGATACTGCTTGACCTTGAAGCTGAAGTGTTGGAAGAACAGGTACGGCTTTTAGAAGCAGAGCTTCTTGCAACTTCGCAAAGAGTCAACTTGTTTGAAAAGGTAAAAATACCTGAAACAGAAAAAAACATTAAGAAAATATCTATTTATATGGCTGATCAGCAGGTCAGCGCCGTAGTGCGTTCAAAAATTTCAAAACGCAAGATCGCCCTTCGTGACGGGAAAGCATCCGATGAGGAGGTTTATTCGTTATGATCGTGCCAATGAAAAAAATCTCCCTTTTAACTTTGGGAGATAAAAAAGAAGAAACGCTGAAAAAATTGCGAAAGCTCGGAACGGTTCAGATAGAAATATCTGAGGGCTCCGGCGAAAAGCTCAACAAGCTGAATGAGCAGATATCTTTGCTTGAAAGTGCGGTTTTCACTGCAGGAAAAAGTAAGGATAAAGAAAAAAAGGAAGTAAGCACCGCTGAAGCTGTTACCGTTGCAGGTGATATTATTGCACTCGTCGAAAAGAAAAACTCGTATTTATCAGAACGCAGTGCACTTAATGCAGAGCTTGAGCGTATAAAGCGCTGGGGCAATATTGATCCGGAAAGCATAAACGGTCTGCTTTCAAAGGGAATAAAAATAGAGCTTTATGAAATGCCTAAAGCTGAATATAATTCCCTGCCCGACAGCATAAAAACCGTACGGATAGATTCTGATAAATCTTCTGTTAAATTTTTACTTGTCAAGGGTGAAGAGGATACATCATTTCTTAACAGCTATAAATTAGTTATGCCGAAAATGTCTGCCGATGAAATGCTTGACAAGATCACCAATCTTAACGAGAACATCGTTAAAGCAGATGAAGAAATATCTTCGTATTCGGTCTATACCGAAAGCATGAAAAATGCAATAACCGAGCTTCGTAAGGAAGTTGAATTCGAAACGTACTCTACCGGTATGGAAACGGAGGATATCTCATGCGACGGAGCTGTTACAGTAGCATATTTCAAAGGATATATCGAGGCTGAAAACCTTGATAAGCTCAAAAAAGCAGCTGAAGAAAATTCATGGGGACTTATTGCAGAGGATCCGACTGAGGAAGATGACGTTCCCACAAAGCTCAAAAATAACAAGTTTGTAAGCCTTATATATCCGCTTACAGATTTCTTCGGAACAGTGCCGGGGTATTTTGAATATGACATTTCAGGTTGGTTCTTATCGTTTATACTCATATTTTTCGGAATTATCTTCGGTGACGGCGGATACGGACTTTTGATAGCCGCCGCTGCAGCTGTCCCCGTTATACGCTCTTTGATCAAGAAAAAGCCCGTAGCGCCCGCATTTCTGCTCATCGGACTTTTCGGATTGTCTACAATGCTCTGGGGGCTTCTCACGTGTACATGGTTCGGGCTTTCCACAGAACAGATCCCGCAATGGCTCAGTTCTTTATCGATACCCGTAATTTCAAACGTGTATGCCGATAAAATATGGAGTCTGCCATGGACACCCGAAGGTGTTGGGCTTACAACAGCGCAAAATCTGCAGATACTATGCTTTACGCTTGCGCTTATTCAGCTCACGGCGGCACATATCAAAGCCGCTGCGAGAAATAAAGGCTCACTCAAAATTCTCGGTGATATAGGTATGGTATTACAGCTTATCGGTATGTACTATATGGTGCTTAACCTTGTTGTAAACTCTGAGGTGTTCGGCTTCGGACTGAAGCTTGCAGGCATTCCTGTAGGTACGGTTGCGATCGCGCTTATAGGAATAGGCTTCGTTATGGGATTTATTTTTGCAAACTATGAAGGAAGTATATTAAAATCCGTTGTTTCCAGTCTTACAAATATCGTGTCTGTGTTACTCGGCGTGGTAAATGTATTTTCCGACATTGTTTCGTACATACGTCTTTGGGCTGTAGGGCTCGCAGGTGCGGCTATATCCGCAACGGTAAATGAGCTTGTAAGTCCGTTTTTAGGAAATTTTATGTTCATCATATTGGCAATAGCGCTTCTGGTGTTCGGTCACGGATTGAATATGATACTTAATATTCTGTCCGTTGTGGTTCACGGTATAAGACTTAACACACTGGAATTTTCCTCCCATCTGGGAATGTCATGGAGTGGACATAAATTCAAACCGTTTGAAGAATAAATTAATTATAAAGGAGAAATATTATGGATTTCGGATTATTGGGAACAGCTCTTGCCATGGGTATTGCCGCTATAGGCTCTGCTATCGGTATCGGTATTGCAGGTCAGGCATCAATAGGAGCTTGGAAAAAGTGTTATATGAGCAATAAGGCGGCACCGTTTATACTGACGGTTTTTGCAGGTGCGCCCCTTACACAGACGATCTACGGTTTTCTTTTGATGCAGCAGATGAAGGGATCTTCCGCTGACTCCGCATTCTTGCTCGGACTTGGAATCGCATCGGGACTTGCAATGGCATTTTCAGCTGTTGCTCAGGGTAAAGCAGGTGCCGCAGGCGCTGATGCTTTGGCTGAAACAGGCAAAGGCTTTTCACAGTATATCACCGTTGTCGGTCTTTGTGAAACCGTTGCGTTGTTCGCACTCGTATTCAGTATGGTAGCTTTAGCCTAAATACCGCTTTACATATCTGTAGCATAACAAGAGCCATGGTGCAGGATCCATCTGAAATCCGCACCATGGCTTTTTTGTATATATCTTTTAAAATAAGCCCCCTCAATCTTACTTGAATAAACAAATAATCCGAACTCATCTTTCAAATGGAAGATCAAATTCGGATTATACTGATTTGCAAAGCAACCTGTAAGGGTGGATTTAGTTAAAAACGACAGACCCCCATCGGAATCTGTCGTTTTTTGGTGCGGGTAACAGGACTTGAACCTGCACATCCTTGCGAACATAAGAACCTGAATCTTACGCGTCTGCCAATTCCGCCACACCCGCTTATTAAATTGTAATTCGAAGCATCCGCTATCGCGTGACAGCTTCAAACATAGTCGCCTTTCTTGCTGCCGCAAGAAATTCTCCTTGTTTGTGCGCCTTCGCAAACTCGCTTCTTCACCCGCCGGGTGCGCTCGCTTACGAAGCTGCCAATTCCGCCACACCCGCTTATTAAGCAATAGTGAATATTTAAAAAGTCTTCAAATACCTTATTAGAATAACACATAAAAGCTGTTTTGTCAATACCAAGCGGAAAAATATTTCGTGTTTATCAAAAATTATATTGACACATCGCTGATAATAAGATATAATTTAGTTAAACAATTTGAGGTGTGGTATGAAATTCAGCTTGCGCAATTTGAAAAATAACTCTCTTTTGAATAATGCGGGGGTCTTTGCAGGTCGTCCGTTTGTTTTTTGCGCCTGCATATCAATACTTATCCTCGGTATATGTTTACTTTCAAATATTTATTTTCGCATTATTTCCGCCGTTTTATCCTTAATGGCGGGAATTTTCTTTTTAACATTCAAAAGGTCTTACAGTAAATTCGGCACTTACACAAGAATTATATACATCATCGGTGCAATTATGTGTTTACTGTTATCATTTCGCACTGTATATCATTTTGACATAAAGGGTGCCTCTTGCGAAAAATACGTTTCGGAAAGTGCCGAAATAACCGCCTATGCCATACCTAACAAATCAAAATACATTAAGATAACAAACATAAACGGTGAGGATGTTTCATACTACGCTGTCTTATACGGCGCATATACTCCCGATCCGTACGAAGAGTTCACATGCATCGGCAAGCTTAACACAGTAAAATCAAACAGTTTTTCAGGCAGCACATACCATATAGGAAACAACATTTCATTTACATTAAAAGCCGATGAAATACACAAAAGCGGAAAGCTTTCCAAAACCCCTCATGCAGAATTTTACAAGATAAACACTTACATACGTTCATCATTATATGAGCATTGCGACGAAAATGCAGGGCTTATATCGGGAATATTCTTAGGAAACAAGGCTGACATACCGAGCACGGTAAAATCAGATTTTTCAAAGACGGGTATATCGCATATAATCACAGTAAGCGGTTTGCACGTAATTGCTGCTTTGTCACTGCTCTCGTTCATTCTTGACAAGTCCGTTCCTTTGAAAAGCCTACGCGCCCTCATACTTATTTTCGCCGCTTTGTTTTACGCCCTTATAACAGGCTGTATGTATTCTGTTATGCGTGCAGCACTTATGTATATCATATTGAATTCATCTGTAGTACTGTTTCGAAAAAACGATTCACTGACTTCCCTTTTCATCTCTTTATACATAATATTACTATTTAAGCCTTACGCTTTATTTGATGTTTCTCTGCAGCTTTCAGCCATTTCCACATTCGGTATAGTTGTTTTCGCCGCACCTTTGTGTAAGCGTATTGATGAAATGAGGAAAAAGAACGGTTCATTTTCAAAATACTTGTTAAGAGCTTCTGCAAAATCGCTGATCATTTCGCTATGTGCAACACTTCCGCTTGTGCCGATAAGCGCATATTATTTCGGCAAAATATCACTTGCAAGCCCGATTATGACATTGATAATTTCTCCGTTTGTACTTATAATTCTATATGCCGCGCCGTTTACGGTAATATTCAGCTTCTCCGATGCGCTTGCAGACTTAGCAGGACAGCTATGCGACTCATGTGCTGAGATATCCGCATTTTTGGCGTCCTCAGGCGCACATTATTTGAATTTTGAAGTATCTCTTAAATATGCTTTTTCATCTGTCATCATATTTGCCGCATGTGCCGTCACCATAATTTTAATTTTCTTCGGGGCGAGGAAAAAGCGTGTGTATGCAGGTTTATGTGCGGTTCTGGCATCTGTTTACTTTATATCTGTCGGAATGTACCATTTCACAAGCAAGAATACTGACGACATGATATATTCCTGCGTTACGGATGATGTGCTTTGCCGCATTAATGACAACCGTGCCGTAGCCGTTGATATTACCGACGGTTCGGAATCTTCATACATTCTTTTATTCAATGAGCTTTATGAGCGAGGAATTTTGAACATCGACACTCTTATACTTACAAGATGCGGCATAGATCACCCGAAGCTTATAAAAAATCTCCACGCCGATTACGGAATAAAAAATCTTATACTTCCCGAAAAAGATCAGTATACGATGCACGTTTCAGTTGCAGCCGAAACACTGAAAATACCGTACACATTTTATGATGCCGAAACAGGATTTTCTTCAAAAAGCGAAAAGCTTGAAATTTCACCGTCATATTATCTCGGCGAACCGAGGGGATGTACGATAAACTGGAACGGCGCTTTATACACATCGGGCAGAACCTTGGATGTAGATACATACAGTACGATCCCTGTGTTTATATACGGAACATTTTCCGATATTTCCGAAACTGCTGTAATACCAGTAAAAAATACAGAGCTTGCACTTGTGCCGAAGGAAATAAAAGAAGAATTATTTTTCATACCGGAATTTGAAGAATATCAAAAATGTGTAAACGTAAAGATATTCAACAGTATAACAACAGTTGATATGAGAAAATACAGCGAATAAAAAAACAAAATCGTATAATAATCCTTATATACTTACTTTAAAACGGGGGGTTATTATGAGCGAAGACGTAACATCACAGACACATGAAAAAAATGATGGAATGGCATATGTCGGTCACGACGGATTTGTCATAGACTGCATAACGGTCATAGGACAGGTCGAGGGACATTATTCCCTTCCTGCAGGGCAAAAAGCAACAAAATACGAGCATCTTATACCGAGAATAATCGCATGTGAGGAAAACGAAAACATAAACGGTCTGTTGCTTATTCTTAACACTGTCGGAGGTGACGTTGAAGCAGGACTTGCAATTGCAGAGCTGATAGCAACAATGAAAAAGCCAACCGTTTCGCTTGTTCTCGGTGGCGGTCACTCAATAGGCATACCGCTTGCTGTAAGCGCAAAACGGTCATTCATCGTTCCGTCTGCAACAATGACAGTTCATCCCGTCAGGATGAACGGGCTCGTCATAGGAGTCGAACAAAGCTTCGAATATTTCAAGCGTATGCAAGAGCGTGTAAACACCTTCATATGTGAGCATTCATCTGTTGATATCGCCAAGCTTGAAAAAATGATGTTCGATACGTCTGATATAGTTGCGGATATAGGTACTATCATAAGCGGAACTCAGGCTGTGGAATGCGGTCTTATTGACGAGCTTGGAGGAATTTCATCGGCACTTGAGGCATTGAGAAGCTTTGCAAAATAACGGTAGAAAAATTCATTATTTCCATGTAGAATAAAATTATCCAAACGAAAGGAGTCAAATCAAATGGCAGTAATTAAAATAACAAAAGAAAATTTTGATACAGAAGTAAAGCAGTCAACAGTTCCCGTTTTGCTCGATTTTTGGGCGCCGTGGTGCGGTCCTTGCAGAATGGTAGGGCCTGTAATCGACGAAATTGCAGAAGAAAACAGCGACATAAAAGTAGGCAAGATCAACGTGGATGAAGAAAACGAATTGGCAGGTGCTTTCGGAGTTATGAGCATTCCGACACTTGTAGTTGTCAAAAACGGACAGATCGTACAAAGAAGTGTCGGTGCAAAGCCGAAGGATGCAATTTTAGATATGCTCAAATAATTTTGCTTTATACCAAATTACAAGGTCGGTTCATTCTCAGAGCCGACCTTATAATTTTCAAACGGTCAATATTTAAAATAAATATTGAAAAATCACATCGGCTATGATATAATGATCGTGTATAACTTAATGAAAGGCACATGATATGAGAAAATTATCTGAATATATTGAGATCGGCCGCATCAACAACACACACGGTATTCACGGTGAAATGAAGGTTGAAGTATGGTCTGACGATATAAATGAATTTCTTTCGCTTACTTCTGTTTACAACGAAAAAGGCGAAGAAATAAAAATAGAATCATCACGCAGAGCAGACAGAATCGCTGTGGTAAAATTTGAAGGCATTTCAAATCCCGAACAGGGTGCAAAATTAAAAGGCAGATGTATTTATGCAAAAAGAAGCGATCTGAAATTACCTGACGGCAGATACTATATTGCCGATCTTATGGGTATTCCCGTATTCGATTTTGAAACAGGTGAAAGAATAGGCGAAATCTGCGACATACTTGAAAAGCCTGCATCTTTTGTCTACACCGTAAGAACCGAAAACGGTGAATTTATGGTGCCCGATGTTGAAGAATTTATTAAAAAGGTCGATATAAACGAGGGAATATACATAAACGTCATTCCCGGGCTTATCGATTGACAGGTAAAAATATGCGAATAGATATAATGACACTTTTTCCCGAGGTGCTTGATGCTTTTCTTTCCGAAAGCATCATAGGCCGTGCACGTGCATCGGGTGCGGTGGAAATAAATTTTCACAATATAAGAGATTATTCCGAGGACAAGCACAGACGTGTTGACGATACTCCTTACGGAGGCGGAATGGGTATGCTCATGGCGGCTCCTCCTATTTATAACTGCTTCGAGGCAATAACAAAGGACCGCCCCGATGAAAAACGGCATGTTGTTTATATGTCGCCCGGAGGTAAAACGCTTGACCACGAAAAGGTTAAGGAGCTTGCAACATACGAAAACCTCATTATCCTTTGCGGTCATTACGAGGGTGTTGACCAGCGCATAATAGATGAAATAATCGACGAGGAAATATCGATAGGCGACTATGTTTTAACAGGCGGTGAGCTTCCTGCATGCGTTTTAACAGACTGTGTGTGCAGACTTTTGCCGGGGGTATTATCAGATTCGGTGTGTTTTGAAGATGAAAGCTTTGCAACAGGTATGCTTGAATATCCGCAATACACACGTCCGTTTGAATTTCACGGTGTAACCGTTCCCGAAGTCCTGATTTCCGGAAACCACGCAAAAATAGCGGAATTCAGAAAGAACAAAGCATACGAAAAAACACTCAAGGTGCGCCCCGATCTACTTCAGAATAAAAAGGATTAAAAAATGAAAAGTATCAAGAAAAAGAAAAGCGGCGGATACGGCATCATAATAACTGCACTTTTCGCCCTTTACGCATTTCTTGCAGAAAAAGCAAAAAACAGTTTATCGGCAAAGCTTTTCGGTGCTGACAAAGGCAACGTGCACGAAAGCGGAATAACAGATTTTTTTTGCAAGCTTTTCCCGAAGCAAGCATATTTAAAAACACGCAGACGCATATCATCTGTTTTGTGCAACAATTCTGTACAGACATATGTACAAAAGCTGTTTGACGCTCTGTTTTCATGCAGAAGCCGAGATTACGGAATATTCTTCCTTTCATTCGGTTTATACTCAATTCTCGGAAGTATTGTCGGAAAATATTTCTTATCGGTTGAGGAACAAGGTCCCATTTCTGTCGCTATTGCAGCTATGTGTATCATTTTTTCCTTCATTTTATTGAAGGAACGATGTGCATTAGGTACATTTGCACTTGAAAATACATTTCTGCACTTTATCTTTTTCGACCTTCTCGGTGTAAGAAAATATGATATTCCGAGCGAGGCATTACATGCGCCTGCAGGGCTTGCACTGCTTTTAGGCATGGGACTTGGACTTATGTCATTTGTTACCGACATATCGGTAATAGTATTTATAATTTTGTTTGCCGCACTTGCATTATGGATATTCCGTATGCCTGAGGCGGGGGTTGTGACAGTTTTCTTTGTTTTCTTTATTTTTGATATAAAGTATACCGCACTTGCTGTATTTATAACATTACTTTCTTATATTTTCAAGCTTTTGCAAATGAAGCGAATAGGAAAATTCGGATTTATTGATTTTTGGGTCATTCTTTTCTCTGCTGTTTTTTGCTTCACAGGTCTTGTATCCGATAAAAATATATCCACACAGCTGTTTCTTTCATCGTTTTTCATTCTTGCTTTTTTCCTTACAAAAAATCTTATACGGACATTTGAATGGATAAAGAGATGCTTCATGGCATGTGCGTTTTCTCTTGCAGGCGTTTCGCTCAACGCTTTGTTTGAAGCTGTAACCTGTCACTCAGGCGGTATTGTAAAATCTCTTTTTTATGCATCCGAAAACGGGGTTGATTCGTTTTTTGAAACAACGGAGCATTTCGCACTTTATTTGCTCTGTATGATTCCCTTTTCGTTCATCACGATGTACAACAGAAAAAACGTGTCTGAAAGGCGCACATCATCGTTTGTATTATTTATCGCTGTGATCTCTCTTATGTTTACGGTATCATACGGTGCATACTTTGCCGCTTTTCTCACATTTTACATTTTTCTCATCATATACAGTGAAAAAACATTTGCCTGTGCATTCGTTTCTGTTTTGCCGGTCATCACGGTACACACTATAGTGTCACAGTTTGAAAGGATATCACTGTTCAACATTTCAGATAACATACCGCTTATTTCCGATGCATTTGAACAGTCTTTGCAAACAACACTTAAATACCCGTTAAGCGGTATCGGACTGAACACGCAAAGGGATATTTTCACACCGTTTTACACGGCACTTTCTTCCGAGCTCGGTATACCGTGCCTTATCGTTTTTATTATCATCTCCTTCATGTTCATAAGACAGTGTGTGACGTATCTGTGCTTCAAGCGTGCAAGCAGCAAATACAGTTATTCTGTTTCAGCACCGCTTGCATCTGTTTTTGCAATGCTGATATATTCCTTTTATTCATCTTCCATGCTTTCGCCTTTGGGAATACTGCTTTTATTTATGACGATGGGTATGGGCTTCGGAGTCTGCGATTACGTCATATGCGAAAACGAAACTCTTACCGAATACGGAAGGAGCGAATGATATGAAGAAATACGCATTTAATATATTTGATATTTTCGTAATATCCGTAATTACCGCACTCGTTGTTTTCCAGATATACATTTACACAAACGCGCCGAAAGAAAACGGCAGTTTGTTTTACACCGTAACAGTCAATGACATTGACGAAAATGCCGCATATGCTTTTGATGAAGGATATGATGTTTTCGGAGAAAACGGCAAGCTCATAGGAACTGTGCAAAGTGTAACAATTTCCAAAAAGTCTGATACTTTCATGGATAGCCGCGGAAACTTTGATACCGTTGAATATGACGGAGTATATACTGTAACGCTTGTGATAAAATCGGAGGCTGTGCAGAGTAAGAACCAAATAAGCATAAACGGAGAAATGATTGCCGCAGGAAGAAAAATATCCTTCACATCAAACGGTGCGATGGCTGTCGGTATTTGCTCCGATGTTAAATTCGCATACTATGACGGAGGCGAAAAATAATGGAAAGAAAATACAACTTCAACATATATGACATTCTTATAATTATAATGGTAATTCTTTGTATTCTGGGTATAATATACAGAGGTACGCTGTCTGACGGTATTTCCAAGACGGTATATAATGACACGGCAGAAATTTCATTTGTCATAAAGGAAACTGATGAAAATTTCATTTCCGCAATAGAACCGGGAGATAAATTTTATTTTGAAAACGGTGCCGAATTCGGAACTCTTTTAGAAGGGTATTCTTACAAAAATACAGAGGTATTTGTTTCAAATAAAGACGGAGCTTTTGAAAAAACGGAAAACACCGAAAAGTTTGATCTTACCGGACGTTTTATTTCAAACGGAAGATTCACAAGCAACGGTTTTCTTTGCGGTGTGGAAAAAATATTCATAAATTCGGAAATAGAATTACATTCATCCGATGCGGTTTGTATCATAAAGGTTACGGAAGTTAAGAACACTTTAGATGGTAACAACGTACAATAATGGTATATTATTCCTTTTAAAAACCTTTAAAGTGAAAAAAAACTAAAAAAAAATAAAAATAATGCAAAATAAGTATTGATTTTTCCGATATTGTTTGATATAATTATGCAAAATGATAATTTATTTCAACGTGTTGAAAACAAACGCATATTCTGAACAGGAGTTAAAGTTATGATATCTCGTGATATTACAGTACGTATTTGTGTGGGTCTGCATGCTCGTCCCGCAACATTTTTCATTCAAAAGGCTAATTCATATAAGTGTTCTATTTGGGTTGAAAAGGATGAACGCCGTGTAAACGCCAAGAGCTTGCTTGGTGTACTTTCTCTCGGCATCACAAAGGATTCCGTTATAACTCTTATTGCAGACGGTGCTGACGAAGTTGAAGCACTTAACGGTCTTGAGGAACTTATTGAAAGCGGTCTTTCCGACTGATTCGGTGATGTGAATTTACAGGCAAAAATCGTAATTTTTTGTGAGATTTGCAGTCTATGGCTGCAAATGCTCCGTTTTGCGATTTTTGCCTTTTTGTTTTTGTAAAGGAGGATGGAAATGAAAAATTCAAGAATTGAATATCTTTTATCGAAGGCATCTTCCCTTCCTAAACGCCCCGGTGTTTATTTGATGAAGGATGCATCGGGAAAAGTAATTTACGTTGGAAAATCAAAGGTTTTAAAAAACAGGGTAAGTCAATATTTTCATTCGGGCACACACGGAGTAAAAACAGACAGAATGGTGCGCTCCGTTTTCGACTTTGATTATATTTTGTGCGACACGGAGATCGAAGCCTTAGCACTCGAAAACACAAAAATAAAGCAGTATGAGCCTAAATATAACATCAAGCTCAAGGATGATAAAAACTACCCTTATATTGAGCTTACAAAGGAAGAATTTCCAAAGCTTATAATAACGAGAAAAAGGAAGCAGGACGGGGGTGTGTACTTCGGTCCTTACTCAAGTGCTCAGACAGCGAGGAAAATACTTAAAACCGTCGGGGCAATATACGGTTTTCCTTCTTGCAACAAAGTTTTTCCGCGTGATATCGGAAAATCACGTCCGTGCCTTAACAGCCAGATAGGCAGATGTCTTGCCCCCTGCTCAGGCAATATAACCGCCGAAGAATACAGAACGCTGACAGACGGTGTACAAGCCGTTTTAAAAGGCGACATCACAAACGCACGGCGTATACTTGAAGAAAAAATGATGCAAGCCGCCGAAAACCTTGCGTTTGAAGCTGCGGCAAAATACCGTGACAGAATTTCAGCGCTTGAGTCGCTTTATAAAAGGCAGAAGGTAGTGGCTGAACCCGACGCAGATTATGATATCATAGGCATCTACAGGGGTGATCCTGTGAGCGCAATATCGCTTTTTTACGTCAGAGGCGGTATTATTTCGGACACAGAAAGCTTCAACATAGGCGCTATTGCCATTGACAGTGATGACGAAATAGAATCATTCCTCGGCGGTATATACGAAAAAAGAGGCGCTGTACCGCGTGAAGTTCTGATATCTGACGGTGTTTTTGAAGAAACCGCCGTGGCACTTCCCGAATATCTTGCAAAGATAAGGGGAAAAAGCGTCACGGTAACATATCCGCAAAAAGGAAGAAAAAAAGAACTTTGCCGTCTTGTTTCAGACAATGCCCGGCAATATGCTTTACAGTATGAAGCAGAAGCTGTTAAAAACGATTCGATTCTTTTTGATCTTGCCAAAACGCTTGCTTTGCAGGTAAT
This sequence comes from Eubacteriales bacterium, assembly GCA_045124505.1. Lineage (GTDB taxonomy): Bacteria > Bacillota > Clostridia > Oscillospirales > CAG-272 > RGIG7213. The sequence goes on along the minus strand of JBGVLZ010000090.1, from coordinate 90,938 downwards.
TCCCGAAAGAATTGAATGTTACGATATTTCAAACTACGGTGATGATAATATAACCGCAGGTATGATCGTGTGCGAAAATGCAACGCTTAAAAAAAGCGATTACCGTGTGTTCAATATCAAAAACGGCACAGGTCAGGATGACTACGCTTCAATGCGTGAAGCTCTTGAAAGGCGAATGAGAAACTATGAAGAAAAGACTCACGGATTTGAAAAGCTACCGGATCTTATTCTGCTTGACGGAGGAGAAGCACACGTAAATACGGTTAAAAAGCTGTTTTGTGAGCTTGATTACGATATTCCCATCTTCGGAATGGTTAAAGATGAATTTCACAAAACCCGAGGTGTCACAAACGGATACGATGAAATATCGCTTTCCAGAACAGATGCACTTTTTGTTTTCTTATATAAGCTTCAGGAAGAGGTACACCGTTTTACAATAACCAGGATGAAAAACGCAAAGCGCAAAACACTTAAGTCATCTCATTTAACAAACGTAAAGGGTGTAGGACAAAAGAAAGCCGAAAGAATATTTGAAAAATTTGAAACGCTTGAAGCGCTTAAAGCGGCAAGTGTCGAACAAATCGAAGAAGTAAACGGCATCAACCGCACAACTGCGGAGGCAATATATGCATTTTTGCATGAGGGGGATGAAAAATGAAAACCCTTGATACATTCAATCCCATAACAGTTTTCATCTTCTACGTTTTTGCAATAGGCATACCGATGTTTACGCTTGATCCTGTAATTGCCGCCACTTCCCTTTTATTCGGTATTGTCTTTGATGTTGTATCATCGGGAAAATTCGGCAAAAAATATATATTTGTTTTCGTTTTATTCGCCGTATTTTCACTTATAAATCCGATTTTCAACCAAAAAGGTACAACTGCGCTTTTTTTCATAAACGATATTCCGATAACACTTGAATCGCTCATTTACGGTATCGTTTCATCATGCGCAATATCAGCGGTAATAGTGTGGTTTTTCACATTTTCAAGCATAATGACAAGTGAAAAAATAATGTATCTTTTCGGAAGGATATCTCCGAAAATTGCACTTGTTATATCAATGGTACTGCGCTTTGTTCCGCTTTATTTGAAGAATTATACAGAAACGGAAAATGCCCTCAAATGTCTGGGGCTTTATAAAACGGATACATTCTTAGGCATTCTTCGTTTGAAGTCACGTGCTTTTTCATCAATTTTGACACGGTGCACAGAAGACGGAATAATAACCGCCGACAGCATGGAAGTCCGTGGATACGGAAAAGGCAAAAGAACATTTTTTTCATTGTTCACATTTAAAAGACTTGATGCTTTGTTTTGTATATCATTCATCGTTCTCGGCATACTTTCATTCATTTTCGTTAAGGATATGCAGTTTTATCCCAAAATGTCGGACTCTGCTGCACTTTATACAAACACAATCGGCTATATATCATACGGTATTTTGATAATGATACCGACGTTTATAAAGATCACGGAGGGTATAAGATGGAAATTATTACTGTCGAAAATTTAAAATTCACATACCCTCAGGGAGAAAAACCGACACTTGACGGTGTTTCGCTTTCTGTAAATCAAGGCGAATTTGTCCTTTTGTGCGGTGAGGTAGGCGGCGGAAAATCCACGCTTCTGCGCATGCTTATTCCTGAAATACGTCCCTCGGGTGAGCTTTCGGGAAAAGCACAAATAAAAGATGAGATCACATACGGATATATCTGCCAAAATCCCGAAGAACAGATCGTGACAGACAAAGTCTATCATGAGATCGCATTCACGCTTGAAAACCTTGGATATGACACATCTGCGATAAAAAGGCGCACGGCGGAGGTATCGTCATATTTCGGACTTGACAGTATACTTTTTGAAGACTGTGCATCTCTTTCGGGCGGTCAGAAGCAAATACTGAACCTTGCATCTGCTATGGCTCAAAACCCCGACGTGCTTATACTCGATGAACCGACATCAAGGCTTGATCCTGTATCTCGTGAAAAGTTTTTCTCGGTTTTGACAAAGCTTAAAAATGATTTTGACACGACCGTTATTATTGCTGAGCATAATATTGAAGACTTGCTTCCCACAGCATCAAAGATCTGCATAATGGACAGCGGAAAAATAATATTCGAAGGTTGCGGAAATGAGGCATTTGAAGCATTGTCAAAATACAAGCCCTTGCAGAACGCCGTGCCCGTTTCTTTAAGACTTTACGGCGCATTTGACATAAAATGTCCTCCTCCGATTACCATAAAAGAAGGACGGAATTATATAAAAGAGCATTTTGAAAAAAGCGATAAAAAAATAACCCGCACAGAAGTTAAACGTACAAACAAGGCACTTGAAGCTGAGGGAGTATATTTCCGTTACTCCAAAAATTCAAAGGATATACTTTCAGATTTTTCGCTTACCGTTTACGAGGGGGAGATTTTGTTTCTTCTCGGTGCAAACGCTTCGGGAAAATCAACCGCACTCGGTGTTCTTTCGGGTGTACACAAGCCGTATTCGGGAAAAATAAAGATATTCGGTAAAAAAATAAAGGACTGTCAAAGCAGTCTTTACGATACACTTGCGTATCTTCCGCAAAATCCGCGCTGTATCTTTACATATGACACCGTAAAAAAAGAGCTTGATGAGGTTGACTTTACCCCATCGGACTTTCCGTATGATTTTACACCGATAATGAATATGCATCCGTATGATATATCGGGCGGACAGGCACAGCTTTTGGCACTTGCAAAGGCTGTATCAGGTAAAAAACGCATTGTTTTACTTGATGAGCCTACAAGCTCACTCGACGCACATATGACACAGCAAGTAACAAATGTAATAAAATCATTACAAAATCAAGGTGTTACGTTTATCATAGTCAGCCACAGCCTCGACTTTGCTTCAGAATGTGCCGACAGATGTACACTTTTGTTTGCAGGCTCAGCAGGTGAGCCCGAAGATCCGAATAAATTTTTCTCGGAAAGCACTTTTTACTCAACTAAGATCAATATGCTGACACGCGGAATATACAAAAATGCCGTGACGTTTGATGATGCCGTAATGCTTATGGGGGAAAACAAACGTGCAAAATAAATTGTTGTCGGCTTTGAAATTTGTAATAGTATTTCTCCTCATCCCCTCGGTAATCGTTTCGGGAATATTTCTTTTCAAAGAAAAACACCATATTTATATAATAACAGCAGTAAGCATTTTAACGCTTTTATTATTCTTTATAAGCTTTGAAAAGAAAAAAATAACAACACGCAGACTCGTGCTGTGTGCTGTTATGACGTGCTTATCCGTTATAGGCAGATTTATTCCGTTCTTAAAACCTACCGCCGCACTGACGGTCATCTCATCCCTTTATCTCGGTCCTGAGTCGGGGTTTACAGTCGGCGCACTGTCTGCCCTTATATCAAACTTTTATTTCGGACAAGGGCCGTGGACACCTCATCAAATGTTCGCTTGGGGTGTTATCGGTTTTATTTCGGGGCTTTTATATAAACCGCTTGAAAAAAGCCGTGTGTTTTTGCTTGTATACGGCGGTCTTTCCGGAATATTATATTCCCTGATACTTGACGTATGGACGGTGCTTTGGTACAACGGCGAATTTAATTTGACTTTATACAAAGCCGCCATTATAACCTCCGCACCGCACACACTTCTTTATACCGTATCAAATGTTGTTTTTCTGTTTTTGCTTTATCCGTCGTTTTCCTCACGGCTGAAACGTATAAAGATAAAATACGGAATTTAATTAAATATGATCACATCCGTCAAACGGGTACAGCTTGCCTTTTTGCAAATTCTTTGCACTCACGGTATATGCTGTGCCCTTTTTTCTTACCGTCAAGGTGAAATCTTCAACGCCACGGCATAAATTCGGGGATAAAGTAAAACCGCTTTCTGTTTCTTTATATCCCAAAAGCTCCTCAAGCACGGCTGTAAAATACCAGCTTGCGGCTCCTGTATACCAGCTCCATCCGCATCTTGCCGGAGTATATTCGTTTTTGTATACATCTCCTGCAAATACATAAGGCTCACCCTTGTATTTTTTAAATATTTCATCATCCTCGCATCTGACAAGCGGATTTATACTGCGCAGTATTTCAAACCCACGTTCAGGCATATTCCCTCTGAAAAAACCGATAGCACCCCACACAGCCCCGTGTGTATACTGTCCGCCGTTTTCACGTATACCCTCGGGATAATCGCAAATATATCCTATATACTTTGAGTCCTCATTAAAAGGCGGTGCAAACAGTAAAAGCTGTTTGTTTTTTTCATCATACAGTCTTTCCCAAACGGTACTAAGCGCACTTTGTACCCTTTTTCCGTCCGCGCCGTTTATTGCGGCAAATGCCTGCGGAAGAACGTCAATATCGCATCCGCCTCCGTCGCCTATCACAGTACCGTCACGGTATGTCCCTCTTATATAATATTTTCCGTTGAATGCGAATTTTTCTGTGTTTTCATAAAGAACTCTTGCTTTTTCACGGTATTTTTTCTCCCCCTCGCTATCACCGCTTATTTCTGCAAGATACGCCATATCAAGAAGCACGCCGTATAAAAACCACGCAAGCCATACGCTTTCGCCGCCGTTTTCATTCATTCCGTCATTCCAGTCACCTGAACCGAAAAGCGGCAGTCCGTTTTTGCCGTACCGTACACATTCAAGCGCACGGACACAGTGCATATAAAGACTTTCTTTTATGTCTGAACGTGTGAGGATTTCATATCTATCGCCTTCTCCGTCTTTAAGCGCAGGAGATCTTAAATACGTGACGGGTGTAAAAAGCACCGAGTCATCACCTGTCAAGCGTACATATCTTGCAGAAACATAAATAAGCCACAGCATATCGTCGGAGCATCTTGTACGTATTCCCTTCTCCGCTTGTCCTGTGTGCCACCAGTGCGTGACATCGCCCTCTTCATACTGATGAGATGCACATTTGAGTATATGCTCACGTGCGGTTTCGGGGGATGAGTACATCACCGATATCATATCCTGAAGCTGGTCACGGAAGCCGTATGCACCGCCGTTCTGATAAAATCCGCATCTTGCATATACACGGCAGTAAAGTGCCTGATATTTCGCAAATTTATTGAATATAACATCAAAGCTTTTATTATCTGTATGCAACTCATACACATTAAGATATTCCTCAACTGCTGATTTATATTTTTTAAGTGCCTTGTTGTATAAAATCGCCGTTGCATCACCTGTACCGAGGGAAAAGTGTACAATTCCCGATGAATCGGGGTAAAGCTTAACGGGACATCTTACACAGCCGTTTGTGCCGTCAAACGACGATATTTTGCCTTCGGGAGAATGCAGGACACATTCTCTTATCTCGCCGCCGTAAGCATTTATGACCTTAAGTGTTTTTTCTTCCCTTCTTGCAAAAAGTCTGCCTGTTTTCTTTTCCGACTCACCAAGAACAAAATTTGCTTTGTATGATACTTCACACGGTATTTTTCTTCCGCTGTGATTTGTAAGAGTAACCTTTACAAGCTTTTTTGCCCCCTCTTTGTCGCACGTGACATAAACACAGTAATAAATACCCGATATACATCCTTTGTACTGCGCCTGTGAAAAACCGAATACCGTTTTTTCAGCCCATTTTGTGAGGCTGTATAGTTTGCCGTTTATTTCCAAAAATACTTCTTCGCTGTTCATATTCAGAATATCGTTTTCGAAATGTGTCAATTTTCCCATTCGGGAATTTTCATACCACGTAAACCCTAAAGAATTCTGTGTCAGAAGTATGCCGAAGCCTTCATTTGCATATATGAAGCTCCAGGGTAAGACTGCGTTGCCGTTTGTTATCTCCACACCGCCATCGCTGACTTTATATGATCTTTCGTTGCTGAATAACGCAGGCACTTCCTCACCCGGTAAAACATTTTTTGTTTCCTTTTCCGGATAAAATGACATATCTAAAAACAGCGCTTTTTCTTCCTCAGTACTGCACGTTAATGCAAATATACCGCCATACCGCCCCACAAGAGGCATGACACCTGCAAGCTTGAATATCTCAAACAGCCTTTTTTCCACACTTCGATGATATTTATCTTCCTCTTTGTATAGAACTACCGTATCATATCTGTGCCCCCTTATAAGCATAGCTCTGTGCGTATATAGTGCTTTTAAAAGCTTTTCAGGCGGAGTTTTGAGCATTACCTCATCTGTCATATCAAGCGTTAAAATGGGAAGATCACCCGATATTCCGTATTTCCAAAGCGTGCTTATATCAAGATGTGAGCGTGTTTTTCTTACACTTTCAAAGCTATGACGTGACAAAAGCGAGGAAACGATACTTTCATCGTAATATGTGCTGTGAAACACGGAAGAATATAATTTCTTTATACCGTCTTTATTTTTTTGTGTCAGCGTGTTTTGAAAAACCGCATTACGAATACTTTGTAACACACTTTCTTCGTCTTTACCTGCTGCAAACAACAGCCTTATACGGTCTTTCTGTGATTTTATGATAACAAACGGCGTTACAGGACATACATATTCGGTATTTATCAAAGACGATTCAAGACTGTCAAGCATATATTTTTCACCGTCATACGGTAAAACATTGTCGCCTGAGATCTCATATTCAAACGGACATATGCCCTTTTCTGTGCACACGGTCACAGCGGTATAAAAACGGCGTTTTCCCTGTCTTTTTAAAATAAGCACACCGTCACTCATTTTTGCCGTTATAAAAAGCCTTGCGTAGCTTTTATGTGCATAATACTCACGCTCGGAAGTACACACGGGAGAAAATGAAATAAGGCTCTTTGTATCGTCATCAAATGCACACTCGGCACAAAAAACATTTGCGTCATCTGATACGGTAACTCTTGCACTTGCAATATATTTTTCTGTGTCAAACGTTGAAAACTCACCTACAGTTCCGTCACATACACCTTTATTTTCACCCAAAAGATTATAGAATTTTCCGTTTTTGTAAGCATCTATTTTAAGTTTACCGAAGCCGTCATCAAACAGCATAACATCGCCGTAGTGCAAAAAAACATCACCGTCATTTGTTATGTCACATCGGAGAATAGAATTTGATATAACGCCCGACTGCGGTGTTTTATTCTCCCATGTGTTTCTGTATGTGGGAAGTGCAGGCTTTTCATATATTTTCTGTGATTTGTACGGCGCTGTATCTGTCGGTATTTTTTCAGATAAAAGACACAAAGAAGACCTTACATAACCGTCGCTTGTAAATCTTTTTACAAATATATTGTCAAATATGAAGTTTGCACACGCTATAATGCTCATACCTATGTGGTGCGCCATAAAACACTTTACTACAGCATAGCCGTCACCGACACGGCTTTTGGTGAAATCAACGGCTTCGTAAAATCCGTATACGCCGTATGCATTATATTTTTTAAGCATTTCGAGATTTTCAAGCGGTGTCCTTCCCATACAAAGCATCAAAAATGATGAATACGGGCTTACAACAAGATCATCGGCAAGTCCTGTTTTCAGTCCCAATGACGGTACACCGTGTGCTTTATACTGATAATTCATCTCTGTGTCAAATTCAAAATAACACGATTCGGATATGCCGTAAACCTCTTCCCCGCCTTTTGATGAAGCCTTGTATGAAATCTGCGAAAGATATGCAAATTCAAGCGCTTCGTAAAGCAGAGAATTTTCAGGTGTCGGCATAAACAGCGGAGGCATAAAATATTCAAACGCTGTACCGCCCCACGATGCAAGTCCGATGTGTCCCGACTTATTTATCAGCGTTCTTGAAGTACTGCTTAAAGCCCCGGGGCTTGTCATTCCTTTTGCAGTTGCATAGTAGTCGGCACTTCTTGCCTCGCTCATATAAATATCATAATGATTCTGCTTTGTAACACCGCTGTTTTCATCAAGTCCGATATAAAACATATTTCGGATTTCATCGAACATACACGAAAGATCCGTTTCTTCTATCAGCTTTTCGACAGCAGGTAATAAGGGAAGCATTTCGGGAAGCTCTTTTATCCCCTCTTTCAGGCAAACAAGACAGCATAAAAAATTTCCGCTGTCAACGAAAGATACAAAACCGTCAAGTGTGTTAAGCGTTTGCGTGTCATACCAATTATATAAATTTCCACGGTATTTTTTAAGTTTTTCGACTGTCTTTAATGTTTTTTCGCATTTTTCATACAGTTCTTCCACTCCGATCAGTCCGAAATCGTATACAGCAAGAAGTGTTACGAGATAAAGCCCTATATTTGTAGGTGATGTTCTTTCCGCAACCTTTACACCCGAGGAGAACGAAACATTATCAGGCGGTAAAAATCCGCTTTTTTCGTTTAAATTGTCTGAAAAATACCGCCACATATCGTGGACATATGAATAAATTTTCTTTTTGTCATCTTCCCTCACCGTCTTTTTTGCATTTTTTCTTTTGTTTGAAAGTGCATACATAACAAACGGGTATAAAATAAATAAAATACCCGTCGATCTGTAAATACCGAAAGGAACAAACAAAAACAGAATGCCTGTCAAAATCGAAAAAGCTCCCCATAAGCAGTACTTTAAAATACCGCCTGCGGATATTTTTTCCGCCCCCGTGGCACTTATCCATTCAAGCAGATTTTTACCGCTTATTTTATATCTCCACACCGCAGTGATGACAGCGCAAAGTGATGTATACGCTTCGTTGGCAAGTGATGACAGGCGGGTTAAAAAGCTGAGAAATCCATGCCAGAACGATGAAAGTGTAAAAGAATAAAACTTACGTCTTACCCCAAAAGCACCTGACACGACACATTCAAAAGATGACACAAGAAACGGCACTGTTATATAAAAAAGCGAAAATACAGAGGTGCCCACACAAATACGGCGGTCAAAAAACACACCCGATATCATTGCAAAAAGCGCAAAAACAGGTGTCATATCATGTCTTACGTTGTCAAACAGTTTATATTTGTCAAGCGGTGTCAGAGGATTTTTCACCTTAAACTTTTTGTGTTTTATATATTTCCCGCAAAAAGCAAGAAAAGTCTGTATATCTCCCCTTATCCATCTGTTCTGACGTTTGTAATATGATACGGCATTAGATGGGGTACTGTCGTATAATGTCATATCAGGAATCATTCCCGAATTAAGTAAGCACCCCTCGGGTACATCGTGCGACAGTATTTTTTCATCGGGAAACATTCCTTCGACAGCTTTACAAAAAACAGATGTATTTATTATTCCCTTGCCGCAAAATATGCCTTGCTTGAATATTTCCTCATATATATCAAACCTTGCGTATCTGTATATCTGAACTCCGACACCGCCGCAGCTGAGAAGCGAAAAAGCGTTTTTAAGCGATGACTCCAGTGAAGTTTCCACACCCGGCTGTAATATTCCGTGGCCGCTTATAACTCTGTGTTTTTCCTCATCATAGACGGGAAGATTTGCAGGATGCTCCGCTGTGCATATCATTCGTTCAGCCTCATACGGTGGAAGCTGTGTATCACTGTCAAGTGTTATAAGATATTTTGTGCCGTGAAGCTTATTTTCCACCGCCTGGGAAAGCGTGATTATTTTATTTTTTTCTCCGTTTAACAGCTTACAAAGCTCAACAACAGCTCCCCTCTTTCTTTCGGGCGCTGTAAATCTTCCTTCGCTTGCGGAATATTCACGCTCACGGTAGAAAAAATAGAAAACATTACCGTATTTTTCGTTCAGCCGTTTTGTTTCTTTTTCAGCAAAATTCAATATCCTTTCATCGTTTTCACATGTGGGTGAATCACAGTCGGGCAAGTCGGCAAGTATACCGAATGTGAGATTTTCACGTCTGTTTGAAAGATAATATTTTTCAAGCTTGGAAAAAAGCTCTTTGTCCTCACATCCCAAAAGCGAGGTTATAACGACCGTACATCTGACATTTTCGGGAATTTCCTGTCTTTTTATGCTCGGCTTTGAAAACGGAACAAACAGCTTTGAATACGAATAATTTACAAGATAAACACTGCATTCGTAAAGCGGAAAAAGACATAAAGCGTATGGAATGAGCGCAAAAAACGAAAACGGAATTAAAACAAGGCAGTACAAAGCCAACGCAAAAAAGAAAAAGACGGTTAATATTACAGGAAAATATATTCCTTTTGCTATCGGATGCTGATCCTTTAAAAGCAGTTCTGTAATATCACAGCCTGACAGACTTTTAAGTGCATCACACGGTGACATTTTCTTTTTGTTTGCATATTTTTCAAGATAATAGCGGTACTGCGCTTTTGTCTTTTCGTCGCTTATATCGTAATCTCGGTACTTTAAAAGCAGTTTTTCGGTTTCGCTTAATGAAATAAAAAAACGCTTGTAGTCGAAAAACTCACTCCTTCGCATAAATGATATTACCTTGCCGTCAAGCGAAGTGGTGTTCTTTTTTCGGCATATTTCAAAAAGCTCTCGCACGCATGCACATATTATGAGGGTGTAAAGATTTTTCAGCTCGCCGTCAGATAAGTTCATGTGCTTTATTTCCGCATAAAACTCGCCTTCCGATATTGAATATTCGTATCTTTTAAGAAGCGATGAAATATTCTTCATATGGTAAACAGGAGGAAAAAACGCACTTTTTGTTTCTTTTTCCGCATACCTTATTTTTTCATTTATAAAATAGTAATTATTTGATATTTCTTCGCTGAACGAACAGTTTTCCCTTATAAATCCATCACGTTTTTTAAGTTTTATATGAAGAGCTTTTTTCATATCGCGCGGTCCTTCTTTCATTTCAATATAAGAATTATTTCCCATATGATATTTTTTATACAGATACCAAAGTGCGACAAAAAAAACACATCCTTAGGTATACAATTAAGCCAAAGGATGTGATACAAATTAAAACTACTGTTTTCGGTGACATACTGTTTATAATTAATTTTTCAATGGATTTTCTGTCACTATACATAAGCGGAAAAATTCTTCATCTTGATATGAAGAAAAGAAGATTGCTCTTATCATCTGCCATGGGAGGTGTATACGGCGTTGCCTCTTTGTTCATACAAGGCGCTTTGCCGTCGGCAGTTTTCAATATTGCCGTATATCTTCTTATGTGTTTTACCGCATACAAGAACATAGTTCTGTCACAGTATATAAAGCTGTGCTTGCTTTTTTATTCCGTTTCCCTTTTAATGGGCGGTGCTGTGACAGCATCGTATTCTTTCATTGACAGCATAATGGGAAATATGTGGGTAAGCGGAACTGTTGCACAAGCGAAAAAAATACCGTTTTATGTATTTGCTGCAGTTGTTATCCTGTGCGCTGTTACAGCATATATAACAGGCAGAATATTTGCAAAAAGCGCAGATATCAAGGATGCTTATTTAACCGTCATATTTGAAGAAAAAAAGGTTGACATGCATGTACTTATCGACAGCGGAAATCTTTTGCACGAGCCTTTAAGCGGTGCGCCCGTGATATTAATTAAAAATGAAAAATTCAGAAAGCTTACCGGATGCACGTCAAAAACTCTTCTTGAAAATGAAAGGCTGCTTTCAAAAACACGGTTCATACCCGCACATTCAGCAGGGGGCGATGCAATGTTTTACGGTATCGTACCCGAACAGGTGTATATCGGCACTAAAAAGGAAAAGATTCCGATGAAAGCCGTTATTGCCGTGTGCGACAACACGGATTTTGCACAGTTTGACGGAGTTGTTCCGCTTTGTCTGTACGAGATAAAAAACTGATTTTAAAACAAAGAAAGGAAATATTATGAAGCTTACACAGTTCATCAAAAAAATTTTTTCAATACATTCAAACGGAAATTCCGTGTTTTACATAAACGGTGCGCAGACTCTGCCGCCGCCCCTTTCCCCCGAAGAGGAAGCGGAAATAGTGCTTCGTCTTCCGGATGATGCGGATGCCAAACGTACACTTGTTGAAAGAAATCTGCGTCTTGTTGTTTATATTGCAAAAAAGTTTGAAAACACGGGGGTCGGTATAGAAGATCTTATATCTATAGGCACAATAGGGCTTATCAAATCAATAAACACGTATAAACCCGACAAAAACATAAAGCTTGCCACATATTCCTCGCGATGTATTGAAAATGAGATACTTATGTATATAAGAAAAAACAACCACATAAAATCTGAAATGTCACTTGATGAACCGCTGAATGTCGATTATGACGGCAACGAGCTTCTTATCTCCGACATCGTGGGAAGCGACGGTGATACAGTATCGCAAAACATCGAACAGGATGAAGAACGTGCAATGATAAAGCGTGTCGTTTCATCACTTAATGAGCGTGAACGCACGATAATAGAGCTTCGTTTCGGACTCAACGGTACAAAGGAGCTGACACAAAAAGAAACCGCGGATGCACTTGGGATATCCCAATCGTACATCTCACGGCTTGAAAAGAAAATTATAAAACAGCTTAAAGAAGAAATTGAAAGCACGCTTTAGCCTTCGCAGTCATAATAAAGTCCCCATGAATCCTTTAAAACACTTACAGTATGCATAACATTTTTAGTATGCACCTGATATAAATAAATATCATTTTCGAAATTTTCAATTTCGTACATCAAAGCATTATCACTTTTTCCCTCGTGTACTTGCTCTGTACGTCCGTCATTATATACTATTATAGCGCTGTCAGCCCTCGGATAATTTTCAATTTCAATATACGCTTTATCGCATGAAATGACTATTTTTTTAGGGAGCTTTGAGCACAGCGAGCATGTAACGGTCACGATTTGCCCATTTTCCCTCTTTATAAGTGCACCAAAAGATTTGTCCACACCGCTTTCGGCAAATTCAACATCTGAAATTACCGACTCTATACTTTTATTCGTATACATCTCCGCACACGCTAAAGCGTAAACACCGATATCAAGAAGTGCACCGCCGGCAGTTTTTTTGGAAAAAAATCTGTTTTCCATATCGTATGGCTTTGTACTTCCGAAATTCACCTGTATCAGATTGGTTTTTCCGAATTCACCCGATATAACACGGCGTGAAAGCATTCTGTGCAGGGGCATATGATAAACCGTCATGGCTTCGGCAAGCTTGACATCTTTGCTGTTAGCGCTCCACACATCGTCATACTGCTTTTCATTTACGGTTATCGCCTTTTCGCAAAGCACGTGTATACCGCATTCAACAGCCTTTTTGATATAATCATAATGTATATGGTGAGGCGTTGCGATATACAAAGCATTTATCGATTTATCTGCAAACAACTCGTCGGGAGTTTTATAAGCATGCAAAATCCCATATTTTTCCGCAAATTTTTCGCAGTTCTCTGTGTTGCGGCAATATACACCGTGTATTTTTCTTCCCGTTTTTATAAATGCATCTGCCATATCAGATGATGCCCAGCCGCAGCCGACAAACGCCCACACAAATTCTTTTTTCATTTTTTTCTCCTAAAATAATAATTTAGCAAAAAACACTTGACAAAACTAAAAGTTTTTGGTATTATACAAGTGTTGTGCTGCTATGGCTCAGCTGGCAGAGCACATCCTTGGTAAGGATGAGGTCGACAGTTCGACTCTGTCTAGCAGCTCCAGAAAATGACAGATTCCGACAGGAATCTGTCATTTTCAATTAAATCCACCCTTACGGGTGGATGAAATATTGCTTTGCAATATGAAATACGCCTGCGGCGTGTGAAATTCGCCTCGACGGCGAGTTGGTGGATTTAATTTCACTTGATGCGGCAGCATCAAATTCACAATTCACCAAGTGAATTATTTCGCCGTGAGTGAAAGTGAACGATTTCACTGAATTCCCAAAGGTTCGAATTTATACACAAAACATCAGAATTTTTTATAGTCAATAGTCGTAAAACCCGTCGTTTCCGACGGGTTTTTATTTTGTATATTAAACATTAAATCTGAACAGCGTTACGTCGCCGTCTTTCATTACATATTCCTTACCTTCGCTTCTGATAAGTCCTTTTTCTCTTGCTGTTGCCATATTTTTTCCGCAAGCAACAAGATCGTCGAAGCCGACAATTTCAGCTCTTATAAATCCACGTTCAAAGTCGGAATGTATCTTTCCCGCAGCGCCCGGCGCTTTTGTGCCGTTTTTGATCGTCCACGCACGTACTTCCTGGGGACCGGCCGTTAAGAAGCTGATGAGTCCTAAAAGCTTATAGCTTGCCTTGATAAGTCTGTCAAGACCGCTTTGTCCCATTCCGAGCTCTTCCAAAAATGCTTTTGCTTCCTCTTCGTCAAGGGCTGCAATTTCAAATTCAAGAGAAGCACAAACAGGAATTATCTCCGAGTTTTCGCTTTCTGCATATTCCTTGAGTGCAATGTAATTCTTGTTATCAAGCGGCTCACCCGACACCTCATCTTCGGAAACATTCGCCGCATATATAACGGGCTTTGCGGAAAGAAGCGGAAGCGTTGCCATTATTTCTTTTTCATCATCCGTCATTTCAATACAGCGTGCTGTTTTGCCCACATCAAGGTGTACTGCAAGCTTTTTGAGAAATTCTATTTCGGGAAGTATCGACTTGTCCGCTTTAAGAAGCTTTTCGTCCTTGTCAATTCTCTTTTGTACAATTTCCATGTCAGACAAAATAAGCTCTGTATTTATAGTTTCAACGTCACGGATAGAGTCAACATCGCCTTCAACGTGTATAATATTTTCATTTTCAAAGCATCTGACAACGTGAACGATGGCGTCAACCTCTCTTATGTGCGACAAAAATTTATTTCCGAGACCTTCGCCGTGTGATGCGCCCTTTACAAGTCCTGCGATATCAACAAATTCAATAACTGCAGGTGTGTACTTCTGCGGATTGTACATTTCAGCAAGTACGTCAAGGCGGTAATCGGGAACGGGAACAACACCCACATTAGGCTCAATCGTACAAAAAGGATAATTTGCACATTCAGCCCCTGCCTTTGTTATTGCATTAAACAAAGTACTTTTACCTACATTCGGAAGTCCTACTATACCAAGTTTCATATTTTATATCCTCATAATATCAATATTTTAACATTACAATTATATCACCCAAACATAAAAATGTCAACCCTAAACAGACTTATAAAGCAAGTCAGAAAATGATTTTTCCATTTCTATGAAAAATCAACCGACAATATTCCCGTCGGTTGATCTTTAAATATGGCATGATATTTCATTTTATCTCCTGCTCAAGAGAAAGAAAATCATCTGTATTGAAAAAATCAATAAGCGATATTCCAAAGCCGTCGCAAAGCATCTTTATCGTAACGATACCGGGATTTGTGCTTTTTCCGTACAAAATATTTTTTATTGTAGATGCAGGTACAGCAGATTCAATTGCAAGTTTATAAATTGACATCTGCTTTTCTCCGCACAAATGCAGTATTCTGTTCTTTACAGCCGTACAAGTATCCATAATTTCTCCGAGTTTTTTTATTATTATACCCTTTGATACTTGACAACATAGGCTATATATGATACAATTCGGACTATAAATAGCTCTAAAAGAACAATACTGTGAGTTATTTATGCTGTGGGTCTACTCTCTTTAAATAAAAAGATCCGCAAAAAATCACCTGCAATGTGTAAAGCACATCACAGGTGATTCTATTTATTTTATAAGCTTATCTGAGCTCATTTCTCTTTATTTTTCCGCTTATAGTCTTGGGAAGTGAATCCATAAACTGAACAACTCTGGGATACTTATAGGGTGCTGTATGCTCCTTAACATATGTCTGTATCTCTTTTTTGAGTTCGTCCGTTCCCTCTTTGCCCTTTACAAGCACGATAGATGCTTTTATAGCCTGACCTCTTATCGGGTCGGGGACTGCGGTTACGGCACATTCAAGAACGTAAGGAAGCTCCATAATAACGCTTTCAATTTCAAACGGACCTATACGGTAACCAGATGACTTGATAACGTCATCCGTTCTTCCGACATACCAGAAATATCCGTCTTCATCGCGCCAAGCGGTGTCGCCCGTGTGGTAAAGTCCGTCATGCCATACCTCGTTTGTCTTTTCTTCATTCAGATAATAGCCCTTGAAAAGTCCGCAAGGTATGTGCTTATCTGTATGGATAACGATCTCACCCGTTTCACCGTCTGGAAGCGATTTTCCGTTTTCATCTACAATATCAACGTCGTATAGAGGGCTCGGTCTTCCCATAGCACCCGGTTTCGGCATTGTACCGACAAGATTGCAAACACTGAGCGTTGTTTCCGTCTGTCCGAAGCCTTCCATTATTGTAAGACCTGTTGCCTTATGCCACTGTTCAAATACTTCCGCGTTAAGTGCTTCGCCTGCAGTTGTAGAATATTCAATACTTGAAAGATCGAATTTTGAAAGATCCTCTTTTATAAAGAAGCGGTACATCGTGGGGGGAGCACAGAATGTTGTTATATTGTACTTAGCGAACATCGGAAGTATTTCATTTGCATCAAATCTGTCGAAATCATATGTGAATACTGCCGCTTCACACAGCCACTGACCGTACAGCTTGCCCCAGACAGCTTTTCCCCAGCCCGTGTCTGAAATGGTAAAGTGAAGCCCTTCGGGATTGACATTGTGCCAATATCTTGCTGTGATATAGTGACCGATTGCATATCTGTAGTCGTGAGTTGCTATCTTCGGATATCCTGTTGTACCTGATGTGAAGTACATAAGCATCGGATCAAAGCCGCAGGCAGAATCTGCAGTTCTTTCGTAAACGTCAGACATTTTTGCAAAGCCTTCGTTGAAATCAAGCCAGCCTTCTTTTTTCTCGCCTACAATGATCTTGATAAGGTCAGGGGACGTTGTTTTTGATGCTATTTCAGCCTGATTTGCAACATCACCGTCAGATGTACAAACAATAGCATTTACATTCGCTGCTTTATATCTATATTCAAAATCGTGCTGCATAAGCTGGTTTGTTGCGGGAATTGCAATAGCACCTATCTTATGAAGCGCAAGAATTGAGAACCAGAACTGATAATGACGCTTCAAAACGAGCATTACGCGGTCGCCCTTCTTTATTCCGAGCGATTCGAAGTAATTTGCTGTCATTGCAGAATACTTTTTCATGTCAGCAAACGTAAATCTTCTTTCCGTTTTATCGTTTGAAATGTGAAGCATCGCAAGCTTGTCGGGGGATTTATCGGCAATTGCATCGACAGTATCAAAAGCAAAATTGTATTTATCTTCATTTTTAAAGGATATAGACTGCAAAACACCGTTTTCGTCGCATACAGTATCAATGAAGTTCGCCGCAACGCTTGTTCTGTGCGCATCACGTCTTGCTTTGCGCTGTGAAACGATCTGCTCAAACTTATCCTTTTCTGCTTTTTCTTCGGTACTTTTGAGTACTATTGCATAGAATTTTGTGCCTTCGGGATCAAGAGATACCATGCCATGAGGTGCTGAAGAATTGTAGTATATTGAGTCCCCTTCGCCGAGTATTTCCGTATGGTTGCCTATCTGAACTTTCATTTTGCCTGATATAACAATATCCAGCTCCTGTCCTTCATGTGTAGACGTTTTGATAGGCTTTTCGGCGTCTTCCGCACAGTACGGCATTTCAACAAAGAACGGCTCTGCCGTCTTCTGTTTGAAAAGCGGTGCCATATTCAGATATTTAAAACCCTCACGGCGTGTGATGGGAAGTCCCTCACCGCTTCTTGTAAGTGTGTAATTTGAAAGAGTCGGACTTTCACCTTTTATAAGATCCGTTGGGTCAACACGGAGATGCTTTGCGCATTTATAAATAAAGGTAAAGCTGAAGTCCTGCTCACCTGATTCGTATTTAAGATAGTTTTCTATTGAAACTCCTGTTTTAACCGCCATGTCCTCAGCAGAAATGCCCATGATCTCGCGAAGTGTTCTAATTCGCTGTGCAACCTCTGAGAGCTGTGTTTTCAAATCTGTTTTTTCCATTTTTCAATCTACCTTTCATAAAGATTTGATGATCGCTTTCTGCGTTCAAAGCGGCGTGAAAACAAAAAACGTCTCAAAGTCCTTTAACAACCTTGAGACGGAATGATCCGCGGTACCACTCAATTTGCATAAAAATGCCACTTCGGACTCATCACAAAGCCCTTTGCCTTAACGCGGCTTAACGTGAGAAGCTACTGTCTTCACCTCTCCCACTCAGAAATGATGTGGCTTACCGAAATCAGTTTTATCGGCTTACACCTGCCGCCGACTCTCTGCGAAAACCTTTTTCTGCCGTTTTCTTCACAGTGTTTACATGTGCGAATTATACACCACGAAAACAAATTTGTCAATAGTTTTTCCTGTTTTTTGTTGTATGATTTTGTAAAAAGATAATTAACACAACGTCACCATACAAAAGGTATAAGTCTGTATCTTACACGTTTCTTATATTCGGTATATCCTTCAAGACCGTTTTCTAAAACCTTCTCCTCGTTCTTTATTCTTATGACAAACAACGGTATGTACGGTAAAAAACAAATAAGCGACCAAAAAGAACCGAGCACTATCGGGATTGATATAAACAGCCACAGTGTCACAGCATACATGGGGTGTCGGATGATGCCGTAAAGTCCTGTATCAATTACCTTTTGACCTTTTTGAACCTCAACAGTTCTTGACAGATATGCGTTTTCACGCATCACCTCGGCATACAGTGCATAAGAAACAAGAAGTATGACAGACGCGGTAATTACAACAGGTACAGGAACGCTTGACCACGAAAAACGATAGTCAAGTCCTGCGATAACAAATCCGAAGATAAACAGCACCCCCGACACGGCTACAACACCTTTTTGTGCATTTTCTTTTTCTTTTGAATTAAGTCTTTTTTCAAGAAGTTCAGGGGCTTTTATAAAAAGAACAACACCGAGTATAAATATCGGAACGAACAGAAGCGATATAAAAAGCCAACCGTTTGAATAATCAAACGTCCCTGCGGGCAAAAACAGCAATACACCAACAAGAATAAGTCCGAAAATAAATTTTGTAAGTGCACTTATCAAAAGCTTCATACATACCTCACTGATTTTTCATTTGCTTTAAGAAAAAGAATACCGACAGCAAAATAAGTACCGCAGTATAACCGAGCACCCAGAATAAATGCGGGAAAATATTACTGAAATTTCCGTCAAGGACCGCACGCTCAACCTCAACTGCGTGAACAAACGGAAGCGCATAAGCGATTTTTTTGAATGTTCCTCCAACAAGCTCAAGATCAAACCACACACCTGACATCCACGCCGAAAGATTTGTAAGCAAAGCTCCGCATATACCGCCGACCTGCTTGTCATTAAACACACTTCCGCACAGAAGCCCCAGCGAAATGTACATCAGTGATACGGGGATTATGAAAAGGACAGCATATAAAATGTTTACTGTAATATCAAGTCCGAGAAATACAGCGGCAACATAACATATAACACACTGCACGGCAGAAATAGGTATTATCGGAAGTGTATAGCCTGAAATAAAATCAAACGGTGTAAGCGGTGTTGTGTAAAGGCGCTGCAAAAATGAGCTTTTTCTGTCCTTTGCAATAAGAGTTGCCGAAAACAGAGTCATAAAAGAAAGACCGAAAACCGTAATACCAGGTGTCAAGTGCTGTATTTCAAAAAGAGGCACGGGAATATTTGCCTGTATTGCGCTCAAAAGCAAAATAACAACAAGCGGAAAACCGAGTCCAAATGCAAGATTTAAAGGATCACGCAATATTTCCTTTGTATTTCTTTGTGCAAAAGTCAGCATTTTCATTTTCATGCCTCCTTTACGAATTTGATAAAGGCTTGTTCGAAGCTGTCAGTTTCAGCAGTTTTCTTAATATTACTTACTGTATCGCAAACGATCAGCTTTCCGTTTTTCATAATTGCAACACGATCCGAAAGTGCTTCAGCTTCTTCCATATAATGTGTTGTAAGAATTATAGTGACCTTGCCTTTCAAAAGTCTGATAATATCCCACAGATCGCTTCTTATAATAACATCAAGACCGAGTGTGGGTTCATCAAGGAAAAGTATCTCAGGTTCGCTTATAAGCGCCATGGCAATACTTAATCTGCGTTTAAGACCTCCGGACAGCTTCCCTGCTTTTTTATTCTTTATATCTTCGAGTGACAAAAGCTTCAAAAGCTCCGCTGTTTTTTCACTTTTTTTATCCTTTGTAAAACCGTGTACACCGCACATAAATTCCAGATTTTCATATACGGAAAGCCCTTCGGCGATTGCCGTTTCCTGCGGTGACACAGCAATAAACGATTTCACACAGTCACTGTCATTTAAAATACTTTTACCGTTCAAAAAAGCATCACCGCTTGTCGGCTTTGCAAGACATGACAGCATTTTTACAGTCGTTGTTTTCCCTGCTCCGTTTACGCCGAGCAAAGACAGCAGCTCCCCCTTGAACACGGAAAGATTCAAGTTATCGACCGCCACGGTATCTTTGTACTTTTTGGTTAAGTTTTCTGTTTTTATAGCAATCATATTATTACCCCATTTTATGACGTTTTTTAAGTCCTTGGTAAACATCTGTAACTATTTTCGAGGCAAATTCTTTATCGAGTTCAAGATATCCCGTTGCGCACATCGAAGCTATACCGTGAACACACGCCCATATTTCAAGGTGAAAAAGCTGTGCTTTGCTTTCATCCACATCCGCATTTTCCTGTGCAAGTCCGGTCATCCGATCAAAAAGGCCTGTACTGTCGTCATATGATCCCTTGCGGTCATGCATAAACAAAAGCTTAAAAAGCTCCCTTTCTTCTTTGGCAAATCCGATATAAGCCATTCCGTATGCTTTGTAAACGGGATATTCGCCCTTTTGCACTTCTTTTTCCATATATTCTCTGCATATGGACATCGCCTTATTTGTGACAGCCAGATGCAACTCATCCATAGTATTAAAATTAGAAAATACAGGTTGTGTTGAACAGCCGAGAAAAGACGCAACGGAACGTGCATTTATCGCCGTGGCACCTTCTTTTCGCACAAGCTCAACTGCCGTATTTATAATATTCTCTTTTGTTATTTTAATTTTAGGCGGCATAATTTCCTCGTAATATAGTTGATGTTATATATCATATGTTATTTTATCATAATATCACTTATTTGTCAATAGAAATTGTGAAAATACAGTATGCTTTTGCGGGATTGATATTTCGGGGGCGTCACGTTTCGCATAAGCGAAACTGACGGTGCGCACAAATGCACACGTAAGCCCTGAAGACTATCTATGCGCATCCGTCAAATTCACGAATGTGAATTGTGACGCCCCACAAGATAAGCAAACAGACCGTTGATCATATGAGTAATACAGTGTTGCACAAATATAAAAGGGGGTGGCTCATTTATGGAAATAACTTCCAAAATAAGTCGCCCCGTGTACTTTTTGAATATTTATTCTGTAGGGGGGGTGCAAGCAGTTCGTATGCGAACTGCGCACTCCCGCTTTTAGTATATTTATACATTTTGAAGCGGACGACCAATGGTCGCCCCTACAAATGTAATATATATTTTACTTAAATGAGCCAACCCCTTTTGCATCTAATTTATATTTTATCGATATAGTCGATCAGTATTTTTCTGAGGACCTGCGGATCACAGTTTCCTTTAAGCTCTTTCATGCATCTGCCGAACAGTGCCATAAGTGCTTTTTCCTTACCGCACTTATAGTCTGCAACGGACTTGGGATCAGACTCAACAACCGTCTTTACGACCTTATCGATAAGTCCTGTATCATTTGATATGATAAATCCGTTTGCGTTTGCATACTCTTCAGGGTTGATGCTTGCATCGTCAAACATAGCGGCAAGTATCTTCTTTGCATTTGCACGTCCGACTTTTCCGCCCGCTACAAGCACAATAAGCTCACCGAGTGACTTTCCGCTTACAGTAAGCATATCATACGTCATCTGGCGAAGGTTGAGAATGCTCATAACCTCGGAAATTATCCAGTTTGCGGCATTCTTGGCGTCGCCGCACACCTTTGCGGCTTCTTCAAAGCATTCACAAAGCGCAATACTCTTTGTGATCTGTTCTGTATCGTATTCGCCGAGTCCGTATTCTTCTGTATAGCGTGCACGCTTTACTTCAGGGAATTCGGGAAGCGATGACTTGATTTCATCAAACCACGCATCATCGATAACAACGGGCATTACGTTGGGGTCGGGGAAATAACGGTAGTCGCCTGCTGTTTCCTTTGTTCTCATAGCAAAGCTCTTGCCCTTGATATCATCCCAGCGTCTTGTTTCCTGAACAAGCACCTCTGTGTTGTTTTCAAGCGCATCTATGTGTCTTGCCGTTTCATACTCAATAGCTCTCTTGATAGCTTCAATTGAGTTCATATTTTTCATTTCGGTACGCACACCGAGCTTATCGCTTCCTTCCGGACGGACGGAAAGGTTAACGTCACATCTCATCGTTCCGTGTGCCATTTCGCACTCTGCAACTCTTGCATAACGGAGCAGATTTTTCAGTCTTTCAAGATAAGCTTCAACCTCTTCCGCACAGGAAAGGTCAGGCTGGCTTACTATTTCAATAAGCGGAACACTTGTACGGTTGAAGTCAACATGTGTTGTGTCTTCTCTTATATCGTGTACAAGCTTACCTGCATCTTCCTCCATATGGATCTGCTTTATGCGTATTCCCTTTTTGCCCTTTGAAGTTTCAATTTCAACAAGACCGTTTATGGCAACCGGCGCAAACCACTGCGTTGTCTGATAAGCGGCGGGAAGGTCGGGATAGTAATAGCTTTTTTTGTCAAATGTCGTTACACGGTTAATATCGCATCCGAGCATAAGCCCTGCCTTCATACCGTAATCAACAACTCTTTTGTTTACAACGGGAAGCATACCCGGCATACCGCAGCAAGCGGGGCATACATGCTCATTAGGCTCTGCACCGTATGAATGTGCCGAACATGAGCAGAAAATTTTGGACTGTGTTGCAAGCTCAACATGTACTTCAAGTCCTATGACTGTTTCGTATTTCATAGCCGTTATACCTCCCTTTAAAGCTTTGATACAAGCTCAAGCAATGCATTTTCGGAAAAAGCCTTGCCTATAAGCTGTACACCGTGTGCGACGACCGCAGGAAGTCCCGTGATCGATGCGGGTGCTGTATAGAAGTTTTCTTTGTAAGAAATGTATTTATCCGCCTTTACATCATCTTCCGTATAGAAAGCCTTTGAACAAGCGGGGATCATCACAGCGTCAAATTCTGCAAATATCTTTGCAAATTCCTCTGCAATTACACGGCGTGTACGAAGTGCTTTATCATATACCTTCATATAATTTTCTGTCGAAAGTGTTTCCGAACCGAAAATTATTGCAGTTTTAAGCAGTTCGCCGAAAGCCTCTGTACGGCTGTTTGTATAAAGCTCATCAATTCCTAAGAACTTCTCGGCTCTGTGTCCGTACTTTACACCGTCATATCTTGAAACATTGTTGCAAAGCTCCGCACTCATAAGAATGTTCCAGGCAGCACGTGATGCGGCAATTACAGAACTGTCGATCTTCACCGTTTCAACTCCGAGCTTTGCACAAGCATCATCAATGTTTGCTTTGATGTCATCGGAAACATCAGCCATCATATCATTTATAATTGCTATGCGTTTTATAGACTTCACATCAGCCTTTTTAG
Organism: Eubacteriales bacterium; assembly: GCA_045124505.1. Classification (GTDB taxonomy): domain Bacteria; phylum Bacillota; class Clostridia; order Oscillospirales; family CAG-272; genus RGIG7213. The sequence continues at coordinate 67,420 of JBGVLZ010000090.1, read as the reverse complement.
CTATTTCACATTCGGGAAGGCTTGTGCCGTCCTTGTTATCGTGTCCTGCAATATCATCAAGAATTTTGCGGCACATATCGGCATTCTTTGCCATAACGCTCACTGTTTCGCCTGAGCAAGCAACGGGAATTGTTCCGTAACGTGAAACAGTTCCGTATGTGGGCTTGACACTTACAAGACCGTTCTGCGCTGCGGCACGGCGTACTGCACCGTTAACATCAAGTGCGATGACCGCATCGGCTTCATTTTTCTTCAGTATTTCAGCAGATGAATTTACAATTTTTCCGTCCGCTGTATTTGCACCGTTATATGAAGTCTCACCTAAAAGGTCAATGGCAAATTCACCTACGTCAGCTTTTCCGCATACACCATAACCTTTATTTTTAAGTCTTGTCAGCACTTCTGCTTCAAGAAGGCTCATATAACCGTCAAGCATCTTTGAGCCTGCTGCTGTAGGCATATCAGTTGTAAGGAGCATATCCTCCGCCACTATTTTGCAAGCGGAATTAACATCTTTTTTCGCTGTATATATCATCTGAATACCCTCCTTATTCTACAACACGGGGAACGCACCAATATCCCTCGTCGGTTTCGGGTGCACCCTTTTGAAGGTCGTCACGTGAAAACGGCTGTGAGGGGATATCCTCACGCACTACCGTCATAATAGGCATTACGTGTACCATACGTTCCACGTTGGCGGTGTCTATATTTTCAAGAACTTCAGCGTCTTTTTCTCTGTCCTGAAAAAACGATATAACTTCATCTTTCTGCGTTTCTGTCAAACTGAGCTGATTGAGAAGCTCAAGTCTTCTGAGTGTGTTTCTATCCATATTTCCACTCCTTAAAATCAATCTCTAACTTTTATGTGAACCTCACGAAGCTGCTGCTCCGTAACCTCGCCCGGTGCGCCCATCATGAGATCCTGTGCATTTCCGTTAAGCGGGAATGCGATAACATCTCTTATTGTTTCTTCGCCTGCAATAAGCATTATCATTCTGTCAACGCCGGGCGCCATACCTGCATGAGGGGGAGCACCGTATGCAAACGCCGTGTAAAGCGCGCCGAACTTAGCCTTGAGGTCTTCCTCACCGTAACCTGCAATTTCAAACGCTTTTCTCATTATTTCGGGGTTGTGGTTACGTACAGCACCTGAAGAAAGCTCAACACCGTTACATACGATATCGTACTGATAAGCAAATATTTCAAGCGGATCTTTATTAAGAAGTGCATCCATACCGCCCTGGGGCATTGAGAAGGGGTTGTGTGTGAAGTCAATTCTGCCTGTTTCAGCGTTGAGTTCATACATCGGGAAGTCAACAATGAAGCAGAATTCAAAGGAATCGTCCTTGATAAGTCCAAGCTCGTTACCGATCCATGTTCTCATTTCGCCGGAAAGACGGTCGATAACAGAAGCGCTGTCGCTGATGAAGAAGATGGAGTCGCCTTCTTTTACGCCGCATATCTCGCAAAGCTCTTTTTTCTGTTCGTCTGTAAGGAATTTTGCAATAGGACCTTTGAAATCATCGCCTTCAAGTGTTATATATCCGCATCCGAACTTCATTCCGATGCTTCTTGAATATGTGTCGATAGCCTTTTCAAACGCCTTTTTACCGTCGCCCTCACCGTCCTTCTTCACAAGGTAGTTTGCAACGATACCGCGTACAAGCTTATTCTTGAACGGAACTGTTCTGCCGTTGATATCAAGGAATTCATGTCTTGCAAAGAAGTCTGTAAGATCCTTTATTTCCAGGGGGTTGCGAAGGTCGGGCTTATCCGTACCGTACTTCAGCATTGCATCAGCAAATGTGATCCTTCTAAACGGAGGCTTTGATACCTTCTTGTCAGAGAACTTTGTAAATGTGTTATATACAACAGTTTCAGCAACTGCAAATACGTCCTCCTGTGTTGCAAAGGACATTTCAAAGTCGAGCTGGTAGAATTCACCGGGTGATCTGTCCTGACGTGCATCCTCATCACGGAAGCAAGGTGCTATCTGGAAGTAACGGTCAAAGCCCGATGCCATAAGAAGCTGCTTGAACTGCTGAGGAGCCTGAGGCAGAGCGTAGAACTTGCCCTTGTGCTTACGGCTGGGAACAAGATAGTCTCTTGCGCCTTCAGGGGATGAAGCTGTAAGAATAGGTGTCTGTATTTCCAAAAATCCGAGATCTTCCATCTGGGAACGGAGATAGCTGAGTATCTTTGAACGAAGCACGATGTTATCGTGTATCTTGCGGTTACGAAGGTCAAGATATCTGTACTTAAGTCTTACCTCTTCTCTTGTCTGTGTTGATGTATCGATTTCGAAAGGAAGTCCGAGCTGGCAGGGACCAAGCACCTCAACCTTTTCAGCCTTCACTTCGATAAGACCTGTTGCGATCTTGGGGTTTACTGTTTCTTCATCTCTCTTGGAAACAACACCCTCAACAAGAATAACTGTTTCCTTTGCGATGCCTGCGATAAGCGAATCATCGGAAAGAACGATCTGTGTTACTCCGTAATGGTCACGAAGGTCAACAAAGAGCACGCCTCCGTGGTCACGCACAGTATCCATCCAGCCTGTAAGGGTTACTTTTTCCCCGATATTATTTATACCGAGTTCATTACAAGTGTGTGTTCTAAGCATAATATATTGTACTCCTTTTAGTAAAATATTTTCTTTTTTAATCATTTTATACGGAAGAAAAACAAAATGCCTTCCGCCCCATAATATGGGACGAAAGGCTCCTCTTCCGCGATACCACCCAAATTGACCGTAAAACGGCCCTCTTCATTAAATCTTTTCGCGATCAACGTGCGGTTCTAATAACCAAAAGGCGTTCTTCCGCAGGCTCCGAAGTGTTCTTCAGGTAAAATTTGTTACCGCACTTGCACCATTATGCGGCTCTCTGTAAACATTGATCCTACCGTACTGCCTTCATCATAACCTATTAATCTATGGTGAAGTATATCACAACACAGTAAAAAAGTCAATAGAAAGTAAGAAAAAAATCATTATATCTGCCTTACTTTTTGGGATATCTTTTCCTCTCATCTGTTTCACCGAGAAGATAATCTATGCTTGTATCATAAAATCTTGCAAGCTTTATCAAAATTGCCGTCGGCACATCATTTTCGCCCGTTTCATATTTTGAATATCCCGTTTGCGACATACCCAAATGTTGAGCTACCTTTGTTTGATTAAGCCCCGCATCCTCTCTTAAATCCCTTATTCTCCTGTACATATCTTTATTCCTTTTACAGATTACAACATATTACTAATTATAAACAATTTCCCTGTTTATATCTGTATTTATAAAGTTTATAAGCTCGCAGCCTTGATATCCAAAAGATGTGCCAATGAGGAGCTTTGTGTATGCTGTTTCTGCAGTCATACCATCTATCGGTATGATGCCTGAACGCAAGGCGATGCCTGTTGTTTCGTATGAATAAGCATTTTCATCGCAAGGGTGTATAAATATCGGTATTTCAGGTGTTACATCATCGCACAGTTTTTTGAGATACATAACAGAATCCGGTGACTCACGTTCCTCTTTATACGGATTGACGGAAAGGGTGCTTGAATGATATGTGCCATGCAAAACTGCTTTTACACCGTCAAGGTTGAATGTGCTGTAATCAATTCCCACATACGGCTCAATTTTTATAACACGTGATGAAAGTGAATCGATTTTTTCAAGGAGCATCGTTTCGGCTTTTGTTTTTTCACCTTCAAATACAGCCGTATTTTCATCAATTTCAGTCATATCACAGCTGTAAAAATCATTTGAATGATTGGCACACTGCAGTAAATGGCAGCCGTAGTGTACATACATTTTGCCGTCGCTGTTTTTATATACAGCATAAACATTCGGTTTTATTCCGTTTATTATAAGTTCAACAGCGGTTTTAAAATTATCGTTTCCATTCGCTTCTTTCTCGTATATAGGCAACTGACTCGAAACAAGAAACACAGGTATTTTTATTCCTGCAAGCAAAAGCGACAAAAGCGATGCTGTATACGCAAGCGTATCAGTTCCGTGAAGTATTATCACACCGTCATATAAAGAAAAATCTTGTTTTTTGAGCCCACTAATCAAAGTGTTCCAATGCGTAAGTGTCATATTTTCGCTCAAAATATCAAGCAAAAAGCTCGGTGTAAATGTCGCGCGATCCTCGCTTTTATAAACAGAATTACTGTTTCTGAAATTTTCCACTATCAGCGCTTGCGCTTCTTTGGTTTTTGATGCTCTCTCACCTTTCGAATCGGCAAATGAGCATATCGTCCCACCCGTCAGAACAAGCAAAATATTAAATTTTCCCTTTTTCATCCATCACGCTTCCTTTTAATCGACTGCATATATATTATTGCACACAATACACCGTTTTGTCAAGGATACACATATATTTTAAAACAAGAAAAAGCAGGCTTGTTGTAAGTCTGCTTTTACTATACTCATTTTCATTTATTATTAAAAACGGATTTGTCGGGATATGTACGTTCACAGCGCATGGCAATACGTGTGTCGGTATTTGCCAAGATCGGGCAGGTGAAAAGCGTAAGCTCCCAATCTCCCGTTTTTAAATCATACGGACTTTTTTTACTGATAGTTTCCTTTGCTATAACCTCATACACAAAAAGGTTTCCGTCAACATCAATAAACTTGACCTGAGCCCCCATTGTAAGCGTTTTAAGCTTTGCAAAAAAATGCTCATAGCAGTGTGCACCTATTACCAAATTATCCTTATAAACCGAACCGCTGTAACGGCACGGTGCTTTTTTCAGCTTCGGATATGACATTTTTGATATAACGGGAAGCCTTAAAGAAATATCCGGGATCTCAAGAACACCTATGTATTCCTGATCGTTTAATGTCTTTACAGGCATTTCGATATCGGGATTAAGAACGTATGACGGTGTTTGCGGTGCTATCGGTTTTATCTGCACATCGGAGCTTCCGTCCTCGACAGTCACTCCATCCGAATCAGTTTCACCCTCATGCGTATTTGATGTGTCTGTGCCGTCGTTTTTATCCTCAGATGGCACTGTCTGCACATCAGGAATAAGATCCTGCAGCTGATCAAGCACGTCAGATGCATCCTTGTAAGCCGCATCAGCCGTGTAGAGATTATACCCGGTAAGGCATACCGCCGAAAGAATTATCAAAAGTCCTGCAATAATTAATACAGTTCCCTTTTTCATTATGCTTTTTTACGTCTTATAAGACCGAGAATAACAAAGAAAGAACCGATGCAAAGCAAAATCGGAACAGGCCACCAAAGCTGTCCTGTTGAAGGTATGTCCACCACAGGCGGTACGGTACCTGTAAATGTGTTTTTGATCACAAATGCTGTTCCGTTATGTGTTATAACGCTTTTATAATCTTTGATCTCTTTTTCTTCTATCCACCATGTATGGTCGGACGGAAGTTCTTTCCATTCATATTCCCAGCTTCCGTCGTGCGGAAGAGAAATTTCGTCGTACACACTGCCGTCGCAATACAGAACAACATCTATTTTAGACGGTCGTTTTTCCTCGGCACCTTCGTCATCCCAGACTTTACATACTGTATAATTATCAACCAAGGGTAAAATATCAAATTTTGCACTTGCGACGACTTCGTAACTGATGCCGTCATCATATTCAAACGGAAGCGTTGTCAAAAACGGAGCCATGCTGTATACATTTCCGTCCCTTACAAATTTATCACCTGTGACAAAATACAAGCCGTGCTTAAGATCCAACGAATTAAACAATGCATTACCGTATTCATCACTTGATGCTATCGCATCGGGCGTAATTGATCTTGCAAATATTTCCTTCAGAAGTGTATCGTAAAGCGCAGGATAATCTGTACTGCTATTCAGTTTTGAATTAAATGACGGAAAACTACTGCTCGGAGTCAATCCGCCGTATTCGTTAAACTCTGCCACGAGATATGCGTTGAATGTCATTCCCGCAAACGGCAGATCAGTTACTTCAAGGCTGACTCCGCGGTTAAGATCAACAGTGAATGCCGACGTAAAAACAGTAAAAAGCGACGCTGTAAGCATTATCACAGCAAGCAAAACGCCGACCGTTTTTTTATTCATCATCGGTATCATCTCCGTTTCCATTTTTATTTTTCTTCGGCACCATGAGTATTATAAGAAGCACAAGCAACACCGGCATTGCCAAAACAGGTGCCACAACAAGCGGTTTGATCTGCATGGCATCAGCCACAACACGTGCTACCTCGGATTCTTCAATATTTTCGATCCTATGTCCTCTTACAAGCAGACGGTGTGAATTTACACCGTACGGTGTACAGGTGACAAGTGTGCAAAGGTCTTCCCCTGCTACTATTTTCAAATCATTCGTTTCTGTAGGTTCAACGATACGTATTTTATCAATTTCATAAGTAAGCACTTCGTCGAGCACACGTATCATAAATATATCACCCTCAATAAGCTTATCGAGGTCTGTAAAAAGCTTTGCACTCGGAAGTCCTCTGTGCCCTGAAATAACACAGTGTGAATCTATACCGCCCACAGGAAGACTCGTCCATTCAAGGTGTCCCACAGTTGTCTGGAGCACTTCCTCTGATGTGCCGTGATAAATCGGGAGAGTTACTTTTATAGTAGGTATATCGACATACGCCATAACACCGTCGCCCGATACATTCAAAAGGCTTGTGTATTCCTTTTGCTGCTGTTCGCTGAGTACATAACTGTTATATCGGCTTTTCAAAGAAGCATTATATTTCAAAGCATCATTTATGATAGCATCATAATTTTCCTTATTCAAGTCAGATACGTTCTGCACATAACTTGCAATAGCCTTAGATTGCGTAAACGAATTCCAATAGTCGCTTATGCTCGGATACAGCAGTAAGGACAGCCCTGCAATAAAGATAATTATCAAGAGAATTGTTGTCAATCGATTATTTTTTTTCTTCATGAAGGGTTCTCCTTACCGCTGTATCCGCCTCGGTTTTTCCAAGACGGATACAAACGGTTTGTATAAATTACGATCAGTTATCCTTGCTCATGCGCTTTCTCGTAACGAGAATTACTACAGCAAATACTACCAAAGCAGCACCTACAACATAGAATATAGTTGTACCGATACCACCTGTGTCAGGAAGTTCAATACCGGAGTGGTTTACTACTTCAAATTCAAATACGCCTTCTTCGTTAACGTCGATCGCCTTATCAGCTACTGTTACTGTCCAATCACAGTCGATGGAGCCTGCAACAGGTGCATCCCATTCGATAACAACGTCGAAAGGAGCGATAGTGTTATAACCTGCAGGTGTAACTGTTTCCGTGATAGTGAATGTGCCTTCACCAAGACCGTCAAAGATGATAACGCCGTTTGCGCCAACCTGACCTTCAACAAGCATGTCAGTTACGTTTGTATCCTGAACTATTTCGATTGTCTTAGTGTACTTCTTGTTTACGTCTGCATACAATGATGTATCCATTCCTTCTGTAGCAGGATCATCTTTTGTATAGAAGCCGTTTTTCAAAAGCCAGTATTCACCGTTTTCAGCTTCTGTAAATACTTCGCGCTTAACAAGAACGCCTACAACGTTTTTACCTTCGAGTTTGAAGGATGCGCCGGGAAGTGCGTTGCCGTTTTCGTCAACCTTAACTACCTTGATACCTGTTGTATATGTACGTGTCCAGATATCAACTGTTACACCGAGAGGAAGCTTCTTGTTGCCGCCTTCGAATTCTTCCTTGGGCTTACCGTCTTCATGTGTGCCTTCGTAATCAAATTCGGGATTGTTGGAATATGTAAGGTTTGCCTTGTTGGGGTTACCCTTAAGTTCGCCTATAACTGCCTTATCGTTAAGAAGTGCTGTGTACTTAACAACAACTTCTTCGCCGGGATAATCCTTTGCGTTGAGAAGTGCAACGCGGAATGTGCAGCCGTCAGCTTCTGCGCCTGTGAATACTGTGTAATCAACGCCTTCTGTAACAGGATGTCCGCCGATAGTTACTGTGATATCATTGTTGAATGTAAAGCCTTCGCAGATAGTATCGTTGATGATGAAGTAGCAGAAATCGAAATCATCAGCGTTAGATACGATGGGAGCTGTAAGTGTAAATTCAACATTTGAACCGATACTTACGTTGTCGAATTTACCGTCAGCTGTGATATCAAGAATGTTGGGAATCTGGTTGTCATCGTCAGAGATGATCTTATCGATGGATGTTATACCGGACTTAGGGCTCATAACAACATCGTCTTTTACCTGAACTATGTAAGCGGAAAGTGTTTCGCCTTCGGGAAGGTTTTCCTGTGTTGTCTTTTCAACGATGAGGTAATAACCTGCTGCAAGATCCTTTGCAGCCCAGTTGTTTGCTTCGTTAAGAGTTGCAACAGCATCGCCATTAAGCAATTCTTCGTTTACAAGCTTCTTTGCGAATGCACGTGCATCTGTGATAGCATCAAGTTCGCTCTTGGGAACAGCTGTGCCTGTTGCACCGTAGTTTGCACCGTACTTGATGTTTGCAAGAACACCTGCTTCGAGATCACCTGTGAATATCTGATAGATATCGTATGTGTGATCTTTTGTGGGAGTCTGTGTGGCACTTTCAAGAGTAATGTCAAATGCAAATGTCGAGAGCGACATTGTAAGGATCATTACAACCGAAAGAACGATTGCGCTGAGTTTCTTCATGTTTTTCATTTTGTTTTTTCCTTTCGAAAATTTGTACTTTATTGATTTAAAATGTTTGGGCATCAGAAGGATGCGCTGTCCTCCTTCCCGCCTTTTAATTTCTTATATGCAAGGTAGGCTCCAAGCGTTATGAGCGCCATGCCTGCCGCAATATACATAAATGTACCGGCCCCGCCCGTTTCAGGTAACTTATATCCGGGGGTACCTGTGTTTGTGATAACTATCGTTGCGTCCTCAAGAATAGTTTCGGATACTGTCGGGCTACCGCTTACTTGTGTTAAAAGGAATGCCGCATTTACCGGCGAATCCGCTTTGACCGTATTGAATTTTCCGCTTTCAAATACGACGGTACGCAAATCAGTTTCTGTATTAGCAAACTCGTAATTCAGCCTCAAAATTCCGTTTTTATAAGAAACAAGCGAGGACCAGTCAATACCGGTTGTACCTTTAAGATCATTTCCGCCCGCTGTCTGTGCAAGCAGCCATGAATCTCCGATGTCACTCTTTAAAGCAAAACCGCCGTTATTAGGTCTGCTTTGAGGTGTAAATATGGCTCCTTTTGGAATAGTTATATTGTTCATCCAAACATCATATTTAGTACCATTGAGTGATATCTGACTGAGCTGTGCGCTAATATTTGCTGTATCATCCGATGTAAACGCCGAATCCACATGATCACTTGTAACGCACAGTGCCTTTTTACCGTCAGGACTTACGATAATATATTTTGTATTTGCTTTGATAGACGTTGCAGGAACCCAATACGTTCCTTTCTCCAGCTGCTTTTGTACAATTGAAGTTTTGCCCGGCACTACATTATAGCTTGGCTTGTAGCCTGCAACGGGAAGCTCTTCAACAGTGTAGCTGTATCCAGCCGGGAGATTATTCCACGTATATGACCAGCCATTCGAAGCATTAAGTGTCACTCTGTTATATTCAACACCGTTTTGCTTGAGCAAAACCGTGACTGAATTTGCACCAACAACACCGCCGTCCCATTCCTTTTTAACAGTCAGCTTTGTAAATTCCATTGTGCGGTTTACAAAAGCATTTCCCTTTGCAAGAGGAATTATGACAGATTCACCCTGCGGAGTTGAAGTCTGACTAACATTTGACCATGTATTGCCGCCGTCAGTACTTTTATTGATCGACATGCTTGTGATCTGATATACATACTTAATCTTGCCGTTGAATTCCGTACCGTTGTCACGGTTTACGGTAAACTTCACTTCGTATATCGAATTATCAAACAGTATCGTGTTCGTTTTATCGTCCGGAACTTCCTTTATATAATACACGTAAGTGCCCTTTTCGGAGAACTTCATTCCGTTGATGAACGATATCACACCGTCCTTATCAGCCTTTGAAATCTCAATAACCTCTCCATTGAGATATCCCTGTATAAGCTGGAATTTGAAGTCATAATTATCAAGGGGGAGTTCCACATTGGTTCCGCCTTTATAAAGAACCTTTTGTGCTTGGATCTGTGCTTGGGTGGAAACTTCAAAGTCTACCGCTTCACCAATGACGAGCGATCCATTACACATTATTCCGCCGCCGTGCGTGTCGGAGTGGTTGCCGTTTATATACAGCTTCGACAGAGCCATGGCGTTTTGTTTATCCTCTTCGCTCGCATGCGACTGAAGTCCCATTACATTGTTTGCGGTGACTATGTCTCCCTTGCCTGCAGTTACGGGAACACCGTCGGCGCTTCCCTCCCATTCGGCTGAGCCTTTACCGAGCATCGTTCCGAAAATCGTACTCTGGTTCGCACAGAAATAGTCCGCATGTCCGTGGCTTTGGAAAACTTCTTTACATTTTTCAAAGTCCTTACCGTCCTTTGTACCGCCGGAAACCCAGTTTACCTCACCGTCGTATACAATATCATCGTTATCGAATACGGCACATCCACTGTCAATATAAAGTGTCAATTTACCTGTAGGACAGCCTGAAATACCGCCGCCAAAGCCTCCTGCTGTATTTTCTGTGACAAGGAGGTTGGTCATATAGATAACCGCTTGGTCGGCGCAGAAGAAGCCTCCGCCGCCCCAGTGTTCTGTTTTTTCGATAATATTGTTCGTTATGTAACCGCCCGAAAGATTGCCTCTTCCGTTATATTCAATAGCAACACCGCCGCCCTCGCAAGCTGTAGCCATGTTACCGGAGAAAAAGCCGCCTGTCATTGTGAAACTTGCATAATCACCGGATTTTGTTTTCAATCCGCCGCCACCATTGGCTTTATTTGCCGTTACATAACCGCCCGAGATCTCGAACTTACATTCCGAGCCCCTTAGAAAGATACCGCCGCCGCCTGTAAGATATTCACTTCCGGTTGCAACATTATTCGTTATGTAACCGCCTGTTATGTTCACTGTTGCGCCTTGTGTGCAAATTCCTCCACCGCCGCTTCCGTCACCGTTGTTTGACTGAGCAATGTTTCCGCTTATGATACCGCCGCTCATTTTCAGCGTAGATTGATTTATTACACCGATAGCGCCGCCGTTCCCTGCTTTATTTGCTGCAAGAACTGCATTGTCCGAGATATTCAGCGTTCCTGATTCAGTAAAAACAGCACCGCCGAACTCATTTTGATTAGACCATCCACTGTCAAATGCTTTTGTAAAACCGCAGATATATCCGCCCTTCAAATTCGTCGTACCGCCAGCGTAGTCGTGATATACGGCTCTGTTAGTTCCGCTTCTGAGCATACCGCTTTCAAGCGTGAACTCACCTTTACCGACACTGACGATCGGCTGTCCGTTACCGACAATGGCACCTGTCGTCGTAATTGTGTGTTTGTACAGCGTTTCAACCGTTGCACCTGTCTGTGCATTCGTTATTGCTGTTTCGGTAACATAGTAAGTCAATGTGGCATTATTGCCTGACACAGAGAGCGTTGCAAGATTTCCGTATAACGGTTTTTCTGAATTAACCATTGTAACCGTCTCGTCGGGCTGTTTGGAGTCACATATCGTCAAAGTGCCGCTTGAATTCCAATCTCCTACACTGAACATGGCACTTCCGCCGGTATATTTCAGCGTGTTACCGTTGAGATCTATTTTAATATTTTTACCATTTGTTATTGTAAAACTGTTTGCGACTTCAAATGAGGATGTTATCTCAATGTATTGTCTGCCGTTGTTTATCGCATTGGCAAGCTCTTCTTTGCTTTTCACAGATGTTTTATTGGCAGCGCGCACAGCGTATGTTGAGAAATGCTCTGCTGAAAACTCTATTCCGCTTTCTATGTATTTTGCCAACATTCTCTGCGGCTCGCCATCTTCAGGAATGTGGAACGCCTCGGCATGGTACCCTTCACCGATCGCCTCCTCTTTCAGTACATCGGACTGTATTGAAACCTTAAGGCTGTCGCCGCCAAGGGGCTGGAAGACATTACCGTCACCGTCAAACACAGTTATATCGTAAGCGCACAATGTGCTTTCGTCTTCATCTTCAACGGGATATGCATACACATATCCGTCCTTCGGCATTACACCGCTTACAGTGATTACTGCATTATTTTCATTTAATATGCTTCCGTATGATGAATCGGTGAATATTTCCGCTGTAACCGTCTTATCCTTATACAGACCGTCGGGTAAGATCGAATATCCGATTATCATTTCGGAATTATATTCATATATTACATACTGAACTTTATTCGAGGAATCGCCTTCAATTACCTTTATCTTTGCACCTTTACCGTCAATGTCGGGGATGATCTGTGCAACTATTCCCGCTTCATCGGGTGTTCCGTCTTTATCCTTATCAAGGAATACTACCTCACCGCATGTCGGTACATGGTCGCCCGCTGTACGGTAAAAGTCATATTTTTCTTCAGAAAGTGTTGATATCCAAGCGTTTACGTCGCTGTCAAGCGGCATATTTGTAACACCCGCATAATTCAAGCAGAACGATGCGAACATCGCAGACCAATCACCGTAAGGATTGCCGTACCATTCACCGTATCTTGTATATCCTGAAAGCTTTCCTTCATCGTTAAGAATGAGATTATCACGGCTTTCTTCATAATCAAGCTGTGATTTTGCAATTGCGAGGACATCTCTGTGCCATTCACCGATAAGATTCAAATCTTCAAGTGTTGCTTCCCAATCCTCTTTCGTTTCAACATCGGCTGAAAAATCTGCATAACATGCAATTTCGTGATGTGTATGCTCTTTAACTTCACACAAAAGTGTCTTTTCGCCGTCATCGGCGACAGTAAAGCATTCGTCTGTATGTACATGCTCTGAAAATCCGCATGTGGGATCATTAACCAATGTTATGGCAGGAAGTATAAGGGCATACGTTGTGACGAACACGACAACAGCCGCCATCACAGTAACAACGCTCTGCCAACGTTTTCTGCGCCTATGTCTTTTTGAATATTCCGATACTTGCTGTAATGTCATATCATTATTCATCACATACCCTCCTTCCGAATTATTTATTAAGTGATGCTTCCGCACGGTGCGGAAAAAATTACTTTACACTGCTTATTTTGTTAAGCGGCCAGATCCTAAAAATTATACGTCCGACAAGCTGCTCTTCCGAAACACAGCCAACGGCGGTATTTCTTGAGTCTACCGAAGTATCACGCTGGTCACCCATACAGAATATTTTATTTTCGGGAACCTGATACGGCAATTCTATATTGCAGTCGCCAAGTGCCTTTTCCTGAATGTATGGCTCATCCAACAGTTTTCCGTCAACGTAAACATTACCGTCATCGTCGATATTGACCCATTGTCCGGGACCTGCTATATACCGTTTTACAAGGATCTTGTTTCCGACATAAAATACCATAAGATCGCCTGCTTCAAAGGCTGAGCTGTTCACAGATACTACTATATCACCTTCAGCAAGTGTAGGATCCATAGATGAGCCGTATATCTGAAGAACAGGCATCCACAGTGTCGCTACAAGGACCGCCACAGCCGCAACAACTATAAGTATGTACACGGTACTGCGCAAAACACGCTTATAACGTCTTTTATATCTTACCCTTTCAAACTCAGTCTGCAGCTGCTCGACACTCGGAAAATCATCTTCATCATACTCTTCGTTCGCAGAATCCTGAGCCATCATCTGAAGTCCGTTGAAGTTCATGAATCGTTTCCTTTCAACTTTGATGCATCTTGCAATACAGCCTGTGCTTTTCCGTAAACATAGTTCCAATAATCATCTGCTTCTTTTCGCACATCACTGCTGTATTTTTCAGCTTCTTTTATTATGTCGTCCGCTTCTTTTTCCGCCTTGCTGATTATGCGTGCTTTTTCTCTGTCACATTCCGCACTCATGCGCTCAATATTCTCGTAATAAATTTTGATAGCTTCCTGTGCCGATTCGAAAATACCGCTCACCTGTAATGATGCTTCCGCAAGCGAACCTGCATTTTCGCATATTATTTTTCTGTTTTTCAGCTGGCGCCTTGCCTCTTCAAGCTGCTCGGTCAAAATATCATTTTTCTCTGTCTGGGCAATAAGCATCTGTAATAGTTCTCCACGAGTGAGCTTTTTTAGCTGCTTATCTGTCATAATTCCCCCGAAATATATGAAAATCAACGTTTTTTAAAATAGATGCGGATTTAATTTACAGTAAAAATAAATTTTATTTAAAATCCACACAATGGTGATATTATCACACTTATGAAAAATTTACAAGAGATTTTTGCTTTTTTATCATGAAATTTTGCAAAAGTTACAAAGTGTTAATAAACTATGAAATTACCATATTACGAGTATTTATTCACGCAAAATTTGTAAAACGTGCGGTTTTAATAGCATAAAAATGGCAAAATTCAACATACCGCACACATTACAGTAGAATAAATATGCATATATTGTATACTTTCTTATTCACTCAAAAAAAACGGTATATTTATCTTAGCATCCGGTTTCACACCGCATTGTTCTATGCATTTTGTCTGATATCAATAGTTATCTGCTTTTTCTTTCAATTTGATATAACATTCATAAGGTATTTGAAGATTTCCTTTTCCTGTGCCAAGAGTTATATCGGGCTTTCTTTCCCCGTGAAAATCGCTTCCGCCGCTTGGTATAAGACTGAATCTTTCGGCTATACACAGGGATTTTGCGGTCGTTTCATCGTCATTTGTTGAATAATAACACTCCATACCGCTCAGTCCTTTGCTGTCGGGTGAGTTTAAGAAACGTAAAACGCCGTCTTCGTTAAGACTTAAAAACGGATGTGCAAGAACCGATACCGCACCCACGGAATGTATGAAATCAATAGTATACGAAGCGGTAAGTCTTTTGGGAATTTTATAATGTCCGCACGACACACCGAGATATTTTTCAAACCCTTCCTTGATGGATGAGGTATAACCCTTTTTCATCATCTGCTCTGCAACGTGAGCACGGTTTATCATTCCTTTGGGTGTCAACTTTTTCATTTCATCATAGTCGAGTATGATACCTTCACGCCTCAAAGACTCTATAAGTCGGATATTGCTTTTTTCCTTTTCAAGGTGAAGCTTCTCCATAAGCTCTGTTACTTGGGAAAAATACTTCTGTTTCATGAAAAGTCCGAGTATATGAAGCTCAACCCCGTTATAGTCTGTAGAAAATTCCACACCGGGTGCAATATCGATATTCTTATCGGAAGCATAAGATGTAAAATCGTAAAGACCGTCAACCGTATTATGGTCAGTGAGTGCTACGGCTGAAAGCCCCATTTTCAAAGCCTCGTCTATTATTTCTTCGGGTTTACAAGTTCCGTCGGAAAAGACTGAATGTATATGAAGATCACAAAATTTATCCATAATTCCCCGCCTTTAATATTTTTGCTGTTTTATTATACATACTTTTCATTGTAATGTCAACAGCATTGTTTTACAAACGATATTGACATTATCCGACGGTGACGTTATAATATATGTATTATATATATGGGGTGAAAAAATGTCATCATACAGCGAGCTTATTAAGAATTTTGAAAAGATAAGGGCTTACATGCGTGATTTTTACGTTTACGGTTTTAAAAGCCGTGAGGAATATCAGACGAAAAGCGCACGCTCATATGATGATGAGCGAAGACGTATTGAAAGCTGGCTCGGCGATCACATGGGATTCGTCCGCACACAGGAGGGAAAAAACGTTTTCATCTCAATTGACAGCCGCACGATCAGACATAACCCTTTATACAATGCCTGGAAAGCGAAAAGCTTTACCGATGGGGATATAACACTCCATTTTATAATTTTTGATATTTTGTATGAACCTTCTGTAAAGCGCACCGTTTCCGAAATTCTGAAAGAAATTGATAAAAAATATCTTTCGGGATTCAGTCATCCAATGGTATTTGATGAATCCACCGTCCGCAAGAAACTGAAGGAATACTGTGAAGCAGGTATCATAACCGCAGAAAAAGAAGGAAGAAATGTATATTACAGCAGAACGGAAAGCACCGATATTTCGAAGATCAACGATGCTCTTCATTACTTTTCCGAGGTTGCACCCTGCGGTGTCATAGGTTCGTTCATACTTGACAAGCAGGAATCTGACACAGATACTTTCACATTCAAGCACCATTATATAACGAGTGCAATTGACAGCGGTGTGCTTGCAACGCTTTTCACAGCTATGAGAGAAAAACGTGCCGTGACAGTATCCAATATGAGCAGACGTAAAGACCTTCCGAAGAAAAACCGAATAGTGCCATTACGTATATTTATCAGCGTGCAAAGCGGCAGACAGCACCTTTTTGCGTATTTACCCGATTATAATTCATTTAACAGTTACCGTATTGACTATTTATCAAATGTAAAGCTTGAAGAACCGACACCGAGATTTGACGAGCTCAGGCGTGAGCTTGACAGAATGCAAAGCAAAATGTGGGGTGTCAGCGTAAAACGCAACAAATGGGGTAACGAACAGCTTGAGCACGTGGAATTTACCGTGAAAATCGAAGACGGAGAAGACTACATAATAAGGCGTCTTGAACGTGAAAAACGCATAGGCACCGTTGAAAAGCTTGATGAAAACACATACCGTTTTTCTGCCGACGTATATGACACGAGCGAAATGAAGCCGTGGATAAGAACATTTATCTGCCGTATAGTACAGCTTAATTTTTCAAACCGCACAGTCGAAAACGAATTTAAAAAGGATCTTGAAGAAATGTACCGTATTTACGGCATCACAAAGGAGGATGAAGCATGATATTCAGCGAGCTTTATTCTGCATATTATAACACAGTTGCCGATATCATATCCAAGATCATTGAAGGCGAATGCTCCGAAAAGGAATTACAAAAAGTAGTTTATGACCGTGCTTTCGGTGAAAGCGTGCTGACTATTATTCCTTCATTCAAAAACGAAAAATGGCAACTTGTACACAGTGACGTGACAACACCGCTTGAGCACAAGCCCACAATGCCCCTGACAACTCTTCAGAAAAGATGGCTTAAAGCAATTTCACTTGATCCGAGAATAAAATTATTTGATATTGATTTTCCCGACCTTGACGGAGTTGAACCTCTTTTTACTTCCGAGGATTATTACATCTACGATAAATACGGTGACGGCGATCCGTTTGAAAATGAAGAATACATAAGACAGTTCAGGGTAATTCTTGAGGCTATACGGAAAAAGTCACAAATAAAATTTGAAATGATTAACCGCCAAGGCAACACAATGTTTGTCAGATGCAGACCTGTAAGACTTGAATATTCCGAAAAGGACGACAAATTCAGAGTTATAACAGCAGGACGCCGCCACGTGCCTACTGTAAATCTTGCAAAAATAATGTCTTGTAACCATTACACAGGTGAAAGAATTTCAGTCGGAAAAGAACGTGATGCTGCATATAATACCGTTACAGTGAAGATACACGATGAAAGAAATACACTTGAACGCTTTATGCTTCACTTTGCCCATTTTGAAAAGCAAGCTGAGAAGCTTGACAAGAAAAATTATCTTGTCAGGATAAAATACGTTCACGATGATGAACCCGAAATGGTAATCAGGATACTTTCTTTCGGGCCGATGGTTGAGGTTACTGCCCCTGAATCATTCAGAAAATCAGTTATTGAAAAACTCAAAAAACAGTTAAACTGCGGACTTTAATTAAGTTCGCAGCTTTTTTTCCGTGAAAAACATGAAATGCGGTGGTAAAATATGCTTGCAAGGTTACAAAGCGTGTGTTTGAGCAATTCTTCACCGCAGTGCACGGGGATATTCCGAAGTGTATGCTGATGTAATTTTGCATTGAGCCTTTTAAGCTCTCATTTCGCGGGTTCGAATCCCGCCGTATACTCAAAAGGTATATGCCAGCGGTTTGGATTTTGTCCTTCGGGACGCAGATATTACACAAAGGTCCGCTTTTGTGTAAGAGAATATTTAATTAAAGATTGGTTATCATCGAGCAAAAGCGTGCCTTGTCTGAAAACAGATACCGTGTTTTCCAAAGCATCACCGAATTTTCCGTGGTACTGCGGCATCACTCAAGATTTCAGCCGCCGCTTTTGCAAAAATGGTAACGCAAACAAATCTTGAGGTAACGGTATGCGTTTTTTATTCAGATCAAAAAAGAACATGCTTACAGAAGAGCTTGCAAAAGGTTTTCCCCGTGAGCTTAAAGACGATGTCAAAGCTGTTTGCAAGACTATATTCCGAATGCTTCGGATACAGCAAAACAGGTCAGAAATCCATTAAGTTTTAGAAAGGAATTAAATATATGAAAAGAATTATAATAAACGAAAATCAAAGAGGCTTTCTTTTTAAAAACGGAAAATATATAAAATTGCTCGGTGCGGGTAAATATACCGTTTTCGGCGGCAGTGAAATTGAAATTTCGGATTTAAAATATCCTATTGTTTCAGATAAATGTTCCCTTGAAACACTGTTGTCGGATAAAAACATAGCAAAATGTGTGACAGTGACGGAGGCGAAAGATGAAGAGCTTGCACTTCACTATGTAAACGGCAAGTTTCATTCCGTGCTTACAAGTGGGAAGTATGCCTTCTGGAAGGTCTTTGACAGTCACGAATTCAAAATCATTGACATTTCAGATCCGACAGTCGATGAATCTGTACCCGAATACATATTTTCAAATATACCCGAAATTTACTATACAAAAGTAGAGGTTGCCGAATACCAGAAAGCAAGGCTTTACTTCAACAAAAAGCTACAGCGAATTTTAGATGTGGGTACATATTACTTCTGGAACACACCCGTGAAGGTTGATGCTGAGCTTATAGACACACGTCTTTTACAGATGAATATTCAGGGGCAGGAAATATTGACATCGGATAAAGTATCTCTGCGCATAAATTTTGTCTGTAACTACCGTATTACCGACTATGTGAAAATAGCGACGGAAATAGACGATTTTGCAGAACAAATACACGTTTCATCCCAGCTTTTCCTGCGTGAATACGTTGGTAAATATAAGCTCGATGAAATCCTTGAAAATAAGGAGCAGATATCCGAGTTTGTATATAAAAAATTGAAAGCAAAGGAAAAAGAGCTGTTTGTTGAGATCAAAAGTGCCGATGTAAAGGACATTATCCTCCCCGGTGAAATACGTGAAATAATGAACACCGTGCTTGTTGCCGAAAAACGTGCGCAGGCGAATGTAATTACACGCCGTGAGGAGGTCGCTTCCACACGTTCATTATTAAATACAGCAAAGCTGATGGACGAAAACAAAACACTTTACAAGCTCAAGGAGCTGGAATATATAGAGAAAATTTGCGAAAATGTCGGAAATATTTCCGTAGACAGCAACGGAAATATTCTGAGCAGCCTTACGGCTATTTTAAGCACAAACAATGCCTGAATGTATCAGCCGGGCGCATTGTTTTGTATACACTTACACCGCCCGGCTGTACAGTATGAAAGGAAAATTATATGTTAGAGATAAAAGGAAATTTCAACACAGCCAAGTGCTTTGCAACAACTGTTGAGGACGGCGCATTTGAGCAAATAAAGGCTGTATGCGATACAGAAGCATTTGCATCCTCTAAAATAAGAATAATGCCCGACGTTCACGCAGGCAAGGGCTGTACGATCGGCACAACGATGACCGTAACGGATAAGATCGTTCCTTCAATGGTCGGTGTTGACATCGGATGCGGAATGTATACAGTGTACCTCGGAAACATCGATATCGATTTTGAAAAGGTCGATACGATATCACATTCAATTCCCTCGGGGCGAAACGTATGGGAAGGCAGACAGGAAAGATTTGACCTTACAACTCTTTGCTGTTACAGAAATCTCAAGGACACAAAGCGTCTTGAAAGATCGATTGGAACGCTCGGAGGCGGAAATCACTTCATTGAAATCGACGAGGATGAAAACGGCGGAAAATATCTCGTGATACATTCGGGAAGCCGTAACCTCGGCACACAGGTAGCAGAATTTTATCAAGATATTGCCATTGACCTTAATTCGGGAAAAGAGGAATATTTCAAACAGCGTGATGAAATTATACGAACATACAAAGAACAGGGCAGACGGTGCGAAATACAGGGTGCGCTGAAAGCGCTTGAAAATGAATTTCATGCAAAAGAGCCCACACTTCCCCGTGATCTTTGCTTTCTCTACGGTTCGTTTATGGATGATTATCTTCACGACGTGGATATTTGTCAGAAATTTGCTGAAAGAAACCGTGCAAAAATAGCGGAGAAGATCATTGAATATTGCAATTTCACACCCATTGAAACATTTCAGACCATACACAACTATATCGATGTAAATGAGATGATTCTCCGCAAAGGTGCGGTGTCTGCCAAAGCGGGCGAAAAGCTCCTTATTCCCATTAATATGCGTGACGGCTCACTCATCTGTATAGGTAAAGGAAATGAGGATTGGAACTTTTCAGCGCCTCACGGAGCAGGACGTCTTATGTCACGCTCTGCCGCGTTTGAGCGTCTTACAATGGCTGAATACGAAACTGAAATGGCAGGTATATATTCAACCTGTGTTGTTCCCGACACACTTGATGAGTCACCCATGGCATACAAAAGTATTGCTGAAATAATTGGAAATATTGCGCCGACAGCGGACATCATCTGCAAATTGAAGCCTGTATATAATTTCAAAGCATCTGAATAAAAGCCTATATTAAATGAGCAAACATGACCGTTTCGGAAATCAGAAGCGGTCATTTTGCCGTGAAATAAAAAAATTAAAAAAATTCTTTAAACCTCTTGACTTTTGCGAATTAAAGTGCTACAATGACGACACAATTGAATAAGTTGTAACACTAAATGCGAAGATCAGAAACCAGTAGGTTGGAAAGAAGCTGGAGAGAGTTGCCGGGTGGTGCGAGGCAAAGCGGATGTCCTTCTCGAATTCATTCTGTTAGCAGTGCGCTGAATAAGAGAAATCTTTAGTAGGATGCAACGGGAGTTCCCGTCACAGAACTAAGGTATGTCAGTACCTGAAAAGGTCGTTGCCGTGAGGTATCGGCGAACTGAGGTGGTACCACGGGATTATTGATTTTCTCGTCCTCTGTATTCTTATCGGAATGCGGAGGGCGTTTTTGTTTGCCATATCCTCTTCCGAACTTATCAAAACACAGCTCAAAAGTGAGCAAAAGAAAGGATGGTCCAAAATGGCACAAAACTACTATCAGAAGGAAATCGAAACAATGCCGATCGAAGATATGAAAAAGCTTCAGTCGGAAAAGCTCGTCAAGCAGGTAAAGCACGTTTACGATAACGTCCCTTACTACAAAAAGCTTATGGATGAAAAGGGCGTAAAGCCCGAAGATATCAAAGGAATTGACGATCTTCACAAGCTCCCGTTTTTAACAAAAGCAGATTTAAGAGATGCATATCCTTACGGACTTTTGGCAAAGCCGCTTGAGGACTGTGTGCGTATTCAGTCAACATCGGGCACAACAGGCAGGCGTGTTGTGGCGTTCTATACACAGCACGACATTGATCTTTGGGAAGACTGCTGTGCACGTGCAATAACTGCCGCAGGCGGAACGAAAAAAGACGTTTGTCAGGTCGCATACGGCTACGGTCTTTTCACAGGCGGTCCCGGACTTAACGGCGGTTCTCACAAAGTAGGCTGTCTTACGCTTCCCATGTCGTCAGGAAACACCGACCGTCAGATACAGTTCATGATGGATCTGAACGCTTCGATCATCTGCTGTACCCCATCTTATGCGGCATATATCGGTGAAACTCTGAAGGAACAGGGATACAAGCCCGAAGACATTCCGCTTAAAGCAGGCATTTTCGGTGCTGAGCCGTGGACGGAGGAAATGCGTCAGGGTATTGAAAAAACGCTTGGAATCAAGGCATATGACATATACGGTCTTACAGAAACAAGCGGCCCCGGGGTTGCATTTGAATGTGAGGAGCAGGCAGGTATGCACATCAATGAGGACCACTTCTATGCCGAGATAATCGATCCTGAAACAGGTGAGGTCCTTCCCGAAGGCTCGAAGGGTGAGCTTGTGTTCACTTCCCTTGACAAGGAAGCATTCCCGCTTTTGCGTTACCGCACACGTGATATCTGTGTTCTTTCACGCAAAAAATGCTCCTGCGGAAGAACTCTCGTCAAAATGGCAAAGCCGATGGGAAGAACAGACGATATGCTCATAATCAGGGGTGTAAACGTATTCCCCAGCCAGATAGAAACAGTACTTCTTAACGAAGGATATGAACCAAACTATCAGATCATCGTTGACCGTGTAAAGAACACGGATACATTTGAGGTGAATGTAGAAATGACACCCGAAAAGTTCACCGACAAGGTAAGTGAAATTCTCAGCATGGAAAAATCTCTTGCAGGTGCAATGAAGACAATGCTCGGCATAAATCCTGCCGTTCATCTTGTCGCACCCAAGAGCATCGCAAGAAGCGAAGGCAAAGCCGTCCGTGTAATCGACAAGAGAAAGCTTGTATAATATAGGGGGATAAAATTATGGCTATCAGACAATTAACGGTATTTGTTGAAAACAAACAGGGCGCAGTCGTTTCCATCACCGAAACACTTTCTGCTCATAATATAAACATCCGTGCACTTTCTATTGCTGAAACACAGGATTTCGGCATACTGCGCCTTATCGTCAACGATGAAGAAACAGCAGAAAAAATCTTGAAAGACGAAGGATATCTTATAAAGATCACCGACGTTGTCGGTGTAAAGATCGGCGATGCACCGGGTAAGCTTTCATCAGCTCTGAAAGTGCTTGATGAAAACAAGATCAACATTGAATATCTTTATGCATTTATGGCACGCACAGAAAAGCACGCTTACGTTGTTATCCGTGTTGAAAATAACGATGCGGCTGAAAAAGCGCTTTGCGATGCAGGCTTCAAGATCATAACCGAAGCCGATGTGGATAAATTATAATACGTTAAAATTTCAGTGTAAGAGCCGGCTCATTTAAGGAAAATACAGGTCACATTATAGGGGACGACCATTGGTCGTCCGCCTCAAAATATATAAATATTCAAAAAAACACATGGGGTGACTCACTTTGTGAGTTATTTCCTTAAACGAGCTATCTCTTACCATCTATTATTGACACTTGGTACTGCAACAAAAGTAATAAAACACGTTTGTTTATTATTTTTATTGTTGTATCAAACAGTTGCAAACTATGAGGTAATATACAATGCAAATGCAATTTCACAGAAGACTGCCTTCTTCTGAAGAAGTAAAACAGGAATATCCCCTGACAGAAAAAATGAAGCGTGTGAAATCAGAACGTGACGAGATGATCCGTGCTGTATTTGACGGAAGCTGTGATAAATTTATTCTCATCATCGGTCCCTGCTCTGCCGACCACAGTGAGCCTGTGCTTGAATATATTTCAAGGCTTCGCAGGCTTCAGGAGCAAGTAGCGGATAAAATAGTTATGATCCCGAGAATATATACAAACAAACCGAGAACAACGGGAGCAGGCTATAAAGGAATGCTTCACCAGCCTGATCCGGAAGCAAAGCCCGACATGTACAAGGGATTGGTTGCCATACGTGAGCTTCATTTGGCAGCGTTAAGAGATCATAACTTTTCTTGTGCTGATGAAATGCTTTATCCTGAAAATTACCGTTATCTTTCAGATCTGCTGTCATACGTCGCAGTCGGTGCACGTTCCGTTGAAAACCAACAGCACAGACTGACTGCAAGCGGTGTCGGTGCACCTGTAGGAATGAAAAATCCGACAGGCGGTGACCTCGGTGTTATGATGAATGCCATCGTTGCCGCACAGTCAAGCCATACATTTATTTATCAGGGCTGGGAGGTCACAAGTGACGGAAATCCCTATACCCACGCTATTCTGAGAGGGTATGTGGACTATGCCGGAAGAAGCACTTCAAATTACCACTACGAAGACCTTCTGCGTGTGGAAGAATTATATGAAAAGTCAAATCTGGCAAATCCCTCGGTCATTGTAGATACAAACCACAACAATTCGGGAAAGCAATATATTGAGCAGATACGTATTGCAAAGGATATCGTTCACAGCCGAAATCAAAATCCCACCATCAGACGTCTTGTAAAAGGGCTGATGATCGAAAGCTACATAGAGGACGGAGCGCAAAGCACAGGGGAGCATATTTTCGGAAAATCAATAACCGATCCCTGCCTTGGCTGGGAAAAGACGGAACGCCTTGTGCTTGATATTGCAGATAAGCTTTGACGGGAGAAAACAAATGATACGAATGGCAGAAAAAAAGGATATACCGAAAATAAAAGAGCTGTTGTTACAGGTATGTCTTGTGCATCACAACGGCAGACCGGACATTTTCAAAGCAGGCACAAAATATTCAGAAGAAGAACTTGAAGAATTGCTTAAAGATGAGAACCGTCCCATTCTTGTATATACAGATGAAAATGACGAGGTTATGGGTTACTGCTTCTGTATTTTTCAGCATCACATAGAAAATTCCATACTTACCGAAATTAAAACATTGTATATTGACGATCTTTGCGTTGATGAAAAATTACGGGGAAAGCACATAGGCAAAGAGCTTTATGAAGCGGCAGTAAGACTTGCACGTGAAAATGATTGTTATAATCTGACGCTGAATGTATGGAGCTGTAATCAGTCCGCTTTAAAATTTTATCAGGCACTGGGACTCGTGCCCCAAAAAATAGGAATGGAATTAGTATTGTAACAGACCCCAAAATACTATACTGTCGGTTGATATTATAACGGTAACAGTTCATTATTTTTTAAAAAACACAGGGGTTGACAAATTAAAAATATTATGATATAATAGCTTGCAATAAACGCAAGGATGCGGAATAGTACGCAAAGCTTTTTTCATACAGAGAGGTGTCGGGCGGTGCAAGACACTGAGAAAATTTTGCTGAACTCACCGCGGAGCGGCTGGCATGAAAATATCAAGTAGTGGCAGACGGGAAACTCCCGTGACAGAGTTAAGATGTGATAGCATCTAAAGTGCATCCCGTGCGGGATGAAGAAGAGTGGTACCGCGGAAACTGTGATTATTTTCGTTTTCGTCTCTTTGGTTCAACAAGGAGACGGAAGCGTTTTTTTGTTGGTAAGATCACTTTTACATTTACATTTGAAAGGAGTTTCAAAAATGAAAAAAATCAATGTTACTGACATTACTCTCAAGAAGCTTTCACAGGAGCGTGAAGTATCTCTTCTCTTCCGTGAAAAATCAGCTATTGCCAACTGTGCCGCTAATATCGGCGTCGATGCAATTGAGCTTCCTGCTGTAAGATCGGCTCGTGAAGACACGATAATCTATAAAACTATTGCACAGAATGTGCAGAATGCAACACTTGCTGTTCCCGTAGGCTTCAGCTGTGAAAATATTGCAGTTGCATGGGAATGTATAAAAGCTGCCAAGAACCCTCGTTTGCAGGTTGAATTACCTGTATCAACGATTCAGATGGAATACACATATCACGTCAAGCAGACAAAAATGCTTGAAAAGATAACAGAGCTTATCAAAGCGTCAAAAGCTGTTTGTGACGATGTTGAATTTTCAGCCCTTGACGCTACAAGAGCAGATGAGGACTATCTCATATCAGCAGTAAAAGAAGCAGAAGCAAACGGTGCGGCGATCGTTACTTTGTGCGACGATGCAGGTGTTTGTACACCTGATGATATTGCTTCGTTGGTTTCAAAAGTAAAAGAGGCGGTAAATATACCCGTTTACGTTCAGGTATCAGACCGTATAAATATGGCTGTTGCATGCGCATTTTCCGCAATCAAAAGCGGTGCTGACGGAATAAAGTGCGCTATGATCGGAAAGAATGCTCTTTTGACAGGATACATTTCCGATGCGATCAACGCTTGCGGTGCGCAGATAGGCGCTGAAATCAAGCTCAATAATACTAAAATACACGCAAGCATTGATGATATGACATCAAGCATCAATCATACAGCATATGAATCAGAAAGCGAAATAAGCGAAAAAACAAAGATATTACTTGATGCAGATTCTTCTGTAGCACAGGTGGCACAGGCGGCATCTGTCCTCGGTTATGAGCTTTCGGATTCAGATGTCGGTAATGTTCACAAGGCTCTGCGACAGATATGCGAGAAAAAAAGCTCTGTGGGTGCCAAGGAATTTGAAGCACTTATTGCAAGCTCCGCAATGCAGGCGCCGTCAACATACCACTTTGAAACATACACAACAACAAGCAGTAATGTTTCAAACTCCATGTCACAGATCACTTTGAAGTACAACGATGAAATAATCTGCGGCGTAAGCAACGGCGACGGTCCCATTGACTCTGCTTTCCGTGCAATCGAACAGTGCATCGGACACCATTATGAGCTTGATGATTATCAGGTTCAGTCTGTAACGGAAGGAAAAGAAGCGCTTGGCTCCGCCCTTGTCAGACTCCGCAATAACGGAAAGCTCTATTCGGGCAACGGAACATCAACTGATATCGTTGCGGCAAGTATAAGAGCATATATAAACGCACTCAACAAGATCGTTTCCGAGGAGGCATAAAATGAAGATCGTATTTTCGACAAAAAATGTAAAACGGTCTTCCTTCCTTGATATCTGCCGCTATGCCTACGACTACGGCTTTGAAGGCTTTGAAATATATGATGCGGTAAAGGAAAGAAACAGACATCATGACAGCATTTTAAGACGTGACCGTGTGGCGGATGCCAAAAGAAAGCTCGTAAACCGTAATCTTTCCGTATCAGCCCTCCGAATGCCCTGCCCACTTGAAAGCGAAGAAACAACATCTGAGCTTGTAGAAAAATATGTTGATATGGCGGCAGCTTCAGGTGTTGACAATGTCATTGTAATGGCAGAAGAAAATGTTTCGTTTGACATTCTGGATCAGAAGCTGTCCGCCGCTATCAAGCGTGCGCAGAACAATGACGTCAATATCCTTTTTGAAACAATAGGATATCTTGCGGAAACCGAAAATGTTATTGATATTATCAATCACTTTGCTTCATCTTGTGTAGGTGTTTCATGGAATGTAAGAGGAACATACTTTTCCGCAGGCGAATCCGCTGAAACAACTATAAAAAACCTTGGTGCGTACATAAAATATGTCCGCCTCGGTGATATGAAAGACGGAAAGACAGTTCTTATCGGCGAAGGTGACCTTGAAGTTAAAAAGCTTTTAAATGCACTTTCTTCACTTAACTATGACGGTTTTATATGTGCCGCATGGAATGACGAAATAAGCGATGCGGATATCGTGCTTACGCACTTTACAAACTATATTTCCGCTTTGGGACGTGAAAAAAAGAGTTTTGAGCACACTTATTACAACCGTGCAAAAACAGGAACCTTTGTGTGGAAAAAATATGACGTTATAGATGCAACATTTTCCGACGTTCTTGACACAATGGCGGAAAAATATCCCGACCAGTATGCGTTTAAATATCCTACACTCGATTATACAAGGACATATGAGCAGTTCAGACGTGACGTTGACGAATGTGCCGCCGCCCTCATTTCACTCGGTGTAAAAGCGGGGGATCATGTTGCAATATGGGCAACAAACGTACCTCAGTGGTTTATCACATTCTGGGCGACCACAAAGATAGGCGCTGTTCTGGTTACTGTAAACACCGCATATAAAATTCACGAAATTGAATATTTGCTTAAGCAGTCCGACACGCACACGCTTGTTATGGTCGAATTCTGCAAGGATATCAATTATAAAGAGATCATTGAGGAACTGTGTCCTGAGCTCAAGGAGCTTAAGCCGGGCAATCCCTTGTACTCCAAAAATCTTCCCTTCCTTCGCAACGTCGTAACAGTCGGATTCGATATGGATGGATGTCTGACATGGGAGCAGATGCTTTCCCGTTCAACTCTTATACCGCATGAAGAGGTACGCCGACGTGCATCTCTTGTACGCCCCGACGATGTATGTAATATGCAGTACACATCAGGCACAACAGGTTTTCCTAAGGGTGTTATGCTTACACACCGCAATATCGTAAACAACGGTAAAACTATCGGTGACAGAATGGATCTTTCAACGGCTGACCGAATGATGATCCAAGTGCCTATGTTCCACTGCTTCGGAATGGTTCTTTCCATGACATCTATGATGACTCACGGCGGTACGCTTTGCCCTATTCCCTACTTCTCTCCCAAATCATCGCTTGCCTGCGTAAACGATGAGCGCATTACGTGTTTCAACGGTGTTCCCACAATGTTTATTGCAATGTTCAATCATCCCGATTTTGCAAAAACCGATTTCTCATATATGAGAACAGGTATTATGGCAGGTGCAAACTGTCCTGCGGATCTTATGCGCCGTGCATCGGTTGAGATGAATATGCGTGAAATAATCTCCGTTTACGGACAGACAGAAGCATCTCCCGGCTGTACAATGGGTGAAGTAAATGAAGATCTCGACCACCGTGTGGAAACTGTCGGAAGTGCTTTCCCCGGTGTTGAATGTAAGATAATCGATCCCGAAACGGGTAATGAGCTTCCCGACGGTGAAAGCGGTGAATTTGTTGCACGTGGATTTAACATCATGAAGGGTTACTACAAGATGCCCGAAGCAACTGCACAGGCTATCGATGCCGAAGGATGGCTTCATTCGGGCGACATATGCATGAGAACTCCTGACGGATATTACAAGGTTACAGGAAGACTCAAGGATATGATAATCCGAGGGGGAGAAAACCTCTATCCCCGTGAAATTGAAGAATTTTATCTCACAAACCCCAAAGTGCGTGACGTACAGGTAGTCGGAGTGCCGGATGAAAAATACGGCGAAGAATGCTGTGCATGGATAATTCTTCACAAGGGTGAAACCGCAGACGAAAACGAAATGAAAGAATTCGGTAATGCATCCATCGCAAGACATAAAGTTCCGAGATACTTCATGTTCGTTGACGAATTCCCGATGAATGCCGCAGGTAAAATACTCAAATACAAAATGCGTGATGAATCCGCCGAAAAATTAGGATTAAAAAAATAATTTAAATAATCGAAATCAACAATACAAAAGTGACGGCACATTTCCAAAATGAGCCGTCACTTTTTTCATGTTTTTATAAACTAAAATCAGAACTAAAATTAATCGCTGTCAGCAATACGAAGCCCTTGCATTTTCGCAGCATATTTCAATTCGTACACCGTATCCGTTTCACTGGCTTTAGATATACTTATCAGCTCTTTTTTTGCTTCCTCTACAGATGCGTAAAATCCGAGTAAGGTTTGCTTGTTCATGCCAAGAATACCTTTTGAAATTCCGTAAAGCGCACACATCGGGACTTTTACCTTTTCAGCGTATTTGCACAATCCCGAAATCAAAGCAGCTTCACCCTCTGCATTGACAATTTCAATTAAAAATTCTTCAAATGATGATAACTTTCTCTTATTGATATCTATAATATACATTTTTCTCGGAATGTTAATGCTTGGCGGAACTTCTTGATTTGGTTTTGATATTTCTTCATCTTTGATAAGATAATCGGTGGAAACACCAAACAGAGCACTTATCATCACAAGCTTTTCGGTATCAGGGAAAGCAGTTCCGTTTTCCCACTTTGATACTGCCTGTCTTGACACTTCTAATTTTTCCGCAAGCTGTTCCTGAGATAATCCGTTACTTTTACGCAACTGTTGAATTTTTACAGAAATACTCATAATAAATCTTCCTTTCGAATTGCTATTAGATATTTTAAAATAAAATGAGCATAAAGTCTACCATTCTGACATGGAATATTGTCAACCAACGGTTGCATTTCTGTCATACCATCTGAAAATCAAGTCTTTTGTTGCGTTTTACTGATGTATGCTCATCAAATTCATTATAACAGCATTACACCTGCAACAATTGCCGCAATAAGCGGATTCATAAATATTGTACTGATCCATTTTACGATCATTGGTTTTGTCGGGATATACGGTTTGAGATCCTCTGTACCGGGAATTTCCCACGCTTTTGTTTTTCCCACCCAATACCAGTCAATGAAGAAGCGGTCAAAAAGTCCTTGTATCCACAGAATTATGGACATCTGCCAAAAGGAATCCCAGAAACCGTCAGCACCGTTGATGCCGTATACCATAAGCGGCGGCAGAACAAAAAGCGGTACAAACATAACAATACTGCTGATTATGAAATTGCGGCGTATTTTTTCTTTTGTTGTCAGTCCAAGCTCAACTACCCTTTTTTGAACATCTTTTTCATACAAAAGCACAAGCCCGACAGGACCGTTTGCAATTCCCACCACACAAACTATCAAAAGAACAAAGCACATCACAGTTCCTTCAATCAACAAAAGCATATATCCAATCTCCTTTTTTTATTTTTCGCTATCTATCAATATAGCTCTGCACGGTGCACCGTCTGCCCCTGATAAATTCAGCGGTGCGGCATTTAAAAAATAAACGCCCTGTGATACCTCTGACAAGCGTATTCCTTCAAGCAGAACAACATCAGCACCTAAAAGTATCTGATGCACTTTCATCGGTGCATTTTCAGGTCCTACAGTTTGTGATTCGTTTCCAAAAAGCAGAATTTCCGCTTTTGCAAACACTTCAGCGGCTTCTTCGGAAACTTCCGCATTTCCCTTTATAAGAATTCTCTTTGCTGATTCGCTATTCTCTTTTTTCGCTTTTTCAATTATTTTCAATGCATCACCGCGAAGTACAACACCGTGATGCTCTATAACGTAAGCCATACCGACAAATGCGCTCAAATCCACGGTATCCACGGTTTTTCCGTCTTTGATAAAATGAAACGGTGCATCTACATGTGTTCCGTTATGTGCGCACATGCTGAATTCCGTAAGATTATATAAATCACCTTTTTCCATTGAAGCGAGTGTCTTTTTTATGGGTGACGGATCACCCGGATATACCCTGCATTTAAAAACTTCTTGGGAAATATCGTATATTTTCATTGATCATTCTCCATTACAATTTCTGATTCAATATATCATATATTATCATAATTAAAATGATTTTTCTTCCCGTAACAGACCGAATCTCACGCCTTCAGATAATTCCGACCACGTGGCAAATACAGGTTGAAAATCACCATCTTTCACAACACCGAACTTATCAAAATGATGTAAGCACAATAACATTTCACGCTTCAACATCTTTTTCGTAAGTTCTCCGACAGAACGGTTTTCAGGAAGCACAACATATAAAGTAGATGTTGCCCCTTCATCATCCCAACCTGAATACACCTTAACACCTATATTCTTTACAATTATACTACGATTAAGAACAGGCGCAGCGTAGCTTGTAATATGCCAAAGCGCAAGTTTATCAAACGATTCAACATGTATTGAATCTTCGCACAGTGCGGGTGTATCAGGATATATAATTTTCGATTTATCCCTTTTGTCTGGCTTTTTATCAAAAAATCCGTAATAATGTAATTCCTCATTTGATAACACTCTGTTGTATTCTACACTGCAACTATTTTCCGCAAATATGTTTTTCAACAACCTTGACAGATCATCACCGTACCTCTCTTTGAAATCGTCTGAAGATGATTCAAAATTACGGTAATATACCTCTAATTGAAAATAATTGGTAAGATGTGATGTTTTTTTTATCATTTCACGTTTTTTAAATCCTGTGTATCTCCAAACAGATTTGTCCTCGACATTCATCATCTGAAATGTGTTAAGATAGCATGCAACAATATCAACACCGTACTGTTTTTTCGCCTCGGCAATAAACTGTTTTGCCACGGGTGAATACTCTGCCTTTCCCGAGGAAATTATATAAGGAATTTCGCTTTTTGTTAAAATCATAAATTAACTACCTTTCACATGATCATCGAAAACGTCCATTAACCGTTTACTGTTAAATACACTAAAACCAATCAAGTGTATTTGATGGGTGAACAAAAACATCTCGTTTTTTCTTCAATATATCGGAGTTTGACTATTTTAAATTCTTGCGCATGATATAGTCAGTTTGCTCATCATCGCCTACAAAGAACGAATGAGTGCCGACTATCGAAAATCCGTTCTTTTTATAAAAACAGATCGCTTTTTCGTTTTTCTCCCAAACGCCGAGCCAAACATATTTTTTTCTGCGCTTTGAAGCAACAAAGACCGCCTGCTGCATCAAATACCCGCCAAGTCCTCTGCTTTGGAAATCTCTTGATATATAAATACGCTCAATTTCCAATGATTCGCTGTCGTTTATATCGGTCTGAAAAGGAGCTTCATTCAACTTCAGATATCCTGCCAAGCACCCGTTTGCAAACAAAAAGAAGAACGAGCTGTCGGGATTTTCAAGCTCACATCGGAGTTTATCCTCACTAAATGAATCTTCAATATATTTCTTCATATCTTCGGCAGTATTCAGATGCGCAAAGGTTTGATAAAAGGTTTCTATTGCATAATCTCGAAGCATATCAAGATCTTGGGCAGTACATTTTCTGATCGATATATTCATTTGCTTACCTGTAAATTTAAGTTTGTTTAAACGGTTTCACTGATCCAATGCTTCGCCCAAAGAAATAATGCGTCAGACATCGGAATAAAATTAACCTCACCGCCATTTTTTAAGCTTAAAAATGTATTTATAACAGCTTGTTCAGCGGGATTTGCGGCGCATATCAATTCTTCTTGACGTTTAATATAATTTCCGGTCTGCTTAAATACAATCGCCTGAACAACAAAAGATGCAGATTTATACAGCCCTTTTAAAACATCTTCGCTTTTTTCATGGAGCATATTATGAACACATCCGTGAAATATGTTGCAGGCACCGATTTTAATTGCCCTGTTCACGGCGCTTTCATCGACAAATGACATAACCTCATCAAGCGTTCCTTTGATCGGTGTTGTATCGTGGCAAAACTGAAACAGGTCAGATGGCTCCCAATTCATAATATCATCTTTTCCCGAAAGAAAACCGCAGATCAGTTCTCTGTGCGGTAAGGTATCCAGCATTGAAGCATAAATCTGAATATCCATTGAAGATAGTTTATCAAGTATTACAACAATATCAATATCGCTCGACGGTGTTGCTTCTTCACGGCCATAACTTCCCTGAATACCAACAAACCACACACGATTTTTAAATGTGTAATCCAACTGCTTCAAAAAAGCATCTATCCAAGCGGAAATATCTATCATCTTAATCACCTCTGCAGATTCTTATCAGTGAGTTGATTATATCATATTTTTATGAATTTTTCAATCTGATTACCGTGTGCTTTTTTATACCTTAAACATATCGGATAATGCATTGATAATACAACAACAAAATTGATTTATGTAATATTACATCTTGAAAAATGTTAAGAGCCGTGGTATAATTTCCACAAACGGAAACATCACTCCGTTTAATGATAAAGGAAGGTTAAAAATGAAAAGATTTCTCTCTCTTATGCTTACCCTTGTATTTATTTCAGGATGTGTATTGGCAATACCGTCTTGTACAAAAACCGAAAATACAGACACGGCAAAGGCCGCAAGCGATACTGAGCATGTCAGCGATACAACCCCTGTTGAAATAATCAAAGATAGCACGGCGTTGTATACCGTTGTTTATCCCGAAAATTGCTCGGAGGTTTTAATGTCTGCACAGCAAAGCCTTATATCGGCAATACAAACGGCAACGGGTGTCAGCATTGACTCCATCCCGGATTCTCAAGCAATAAACGAAAACGGTAAATACATTCTTCTCGGTGCTACTTGTTTTGAGCAGTCTGCTTCGACTGTTGATGCACTGAAAGCAAATGAAGACGCATATACGATAAAAAAGGCTGATGAACACATTGTATTTGCAGGTAATTTTGATCATGCAACCGCATCGGCTGTAACTTATTTTACGGAATCTCTTATGTCAGAAAATTATGATAAATCAACAGGAACTCTTCTTTTTGAAGAATACAAAAACGACGGCTCATCTCCTCTTCCCGCTTCATTTTCTTCAAAGGATCTTGCAAGCTACACAATAGTTTACAGCGATAAAACAGAGGGATTTTTAGATGCTGCACAGTCAATTCAGGAGCGCATCAAGCGTGACACCGAAATAACGCTCCCCATTGTTAAGGACACGGAAAGTACCGAAACATCCCGTGAAATACTGATTGGAAAAACCAACAGATATCTTTCATCCAAGTGTTACAAAGACGGTATCAGGCTTATGGAATATAAGCTTGTAATAGAAAAGGGTCAGGTTCAGATAGTTTGCGGCGGTCCTTACTCTGCAAAAATGGCAGGCTATATGTTTTCCAACACCGTTCTAAGGGATACAAATGCCTCGCTTGAATCCGGCACGCACATGACAGGCGACCTTGCGACAGAAAGCATCTCATTAAACGAAAATGCAGATGTCCGTATAATGTCTGCAAATGTGCTTGCAGAAGGCGCAATAAAAGATTTCAGCAAATACCCGATTTCAGCACAGCGTGCGGAAATTTTCGCAAAGATACTCGTCAACTACACACCCGATATTATCGGAACACAGGAAATGGACGTGAATTACCACGAGCCGTTGAAAAAATATCTCAAAATAATCAAGGACACATACGGAATTGAATATGCAATGGCTGAGACAACTCACAACGGTGCACCGCAACAAAGCCCGATCATATACCGTTCTGATAAATGGAAGCTTGATTATCAGAATTTTTCCCCTATGTCATATTTGCCCGATCCTTATGAAAATGAATATTCTGTAGGTATTTCCTCTGCAAAATTCACATCTATCGAAAACCCGACACTTGAAGTTGCACTTGTAACAGCGCATTGGCATTGGGAAAAAGAGGGTGTATCTGAAATACCGAAGCAATATTACGACGCGAAGGAAATGGCCGAGACTGTCGAATATTTAAGAAGCACATATCCGAATGCACATGTATTCTGCACGGGAGATTTCAACAGCCACCGTTTTGAAAGAAAATATCTCAACCAGCTTATCGAAGATATAGACGGTGAGATCGCAAGCGATATCGCCATAGCAAAAGGTGTATTCAAAAACAGCTTCAAGCATCAAGGCCAGCTTATTGACCACATAATAGGAAAAGCAGGAAGCTTTGACGTGCTTCTTCACTCCCCCACAAGAAATAAATCCGAAAATCTTACCGACCATCAGCCCATTTTCGCTGATATTAAATTCAATTGATTCCCTTTTATCTCATACAAGTTAACGCAAAAAGCTGCTGAAGCTCAACGTGTGATATTTTTATCAGAAAAATCACAAGCCCATGCTCGCTCGCCTCAAACTTGTCCCGCGGTAAGTAAATAATAAATCCCAACAGATTTTACAAAATAATATAATCCCCTTAGAGTAGACACTTGAAAAAACAAAAAGTTTTCAAGACTACTTAAGGGGATTTATTTTTACGTTTGATAAACCTGAATTTACCGAGCTTTTAAATCTATAATAGCACGATACAGCATTACAAGTCCTGCACTAAGTAATGCACCGCCGACAATATCTGTGAACCAATGAACACCGGATATAAGTCTGCCAATTACCATAAAAGCAGTAAATGCGATAATTGTAACATCAATGACATTCCCAAGAACCTTGTTCTTTATGCGGCTTTCCAACTGCATCATTGCCGTAGGCATAACGCACATCACCAATATTGTCGTTGAAGACGGATAAGATGCTTCCAAAAATCCATTTATCAATACAGGTCTGTAATTGATTACCACGCTCTCGAAAAATAGATAAACAGCAATCGTGACTATATAAAAACCGCCCAAAACAAGAATATCGTAATCCACCTTACCTATGCTTTTTCGCTTGACCCACTGCACAAGTCCAAGTATACCGAATCCCATACACACGAAAATCGGAACAAGTCCGAGCCAATCCGTTATATTATACAGGCTGAAATGCACGCCTGTCAAAGTGTGTACAAAACCATTGATAACGGCAAAACCCACATATGAACCTTTTGGACCGATCGCACGCACATCCACAAAGCAAATTGCCGCCGTCCACATCACAAAAGCCGCAAGTAAACACACTGAGGTTATAAAGTTTTTTCTGATTCTTTTCATTTTTCTACCATCCTTTTGGTTTGTATTTTGTATTTCATCCAAATATAATTTTACGGAAAAGCAATAAAAAATGAAAGAATTTAGCCGTCACATCAATGATACGCTTCGTATCATTAATGTTTTATAAGCATTAAAGCCTTAATAATCAAAAATGCAAATACAAACACTGCCGCATATGGTTGCTGACTTATAATGAAAAGGAATACACCAACGGTACTTAAAACCAGCGACAAAAGACTCTTTCTTTGTTGCCACGGTCTTTTGTGAAAGTTTTGCATGGCAAGAGTCATAATACCAAACACTACCATCACGCCAACAAAAGCTATATACACAGTTTTCAAGTACGATTGAATATCACTCAAAGCAAGGAGTGATACCGCTTTGATAACGCCATCCGCTTTTTGACCGAAGAAAGGTAAAAACAGCAACAATGATATACTGCAGTCAAGTAACCCAAGAATCAGATCCCGAAGTGCTCTTTCTTTAAATTTGGTATCTTCCTCTGCTATATTCAGCAATTCATCACCGGACATAAGTTCATCAATTGTTATCCCGAAAAACTTTGAAATTGCTTTCAAAGAATCTATATTGGGATATCCTCTGCCAGACTCCCATTTTGAAACAGCAGTTCGTGATACGTACAGTTTTTCGGCAAGTTCCTCTTGCGTAAGTCCCTTTTGTTTTCTTAATGCTTGAAGTTTTTCGTTAAATTCCATAATTCACACTTGCCTACAAATTCTTATTCATCGTTATATTTTTATCATTGATTGCGCTTTTGCATTGCAAATGCCTCAGCGGTTTTTGTTTTTTCTCGTTTTATATGCGTTTTTTTACACTGAATAACGATTTGTTTTTATTATCAAAAAAACAGTTTTCTTTCTATCATTTCACGGACTGAACTGTTTATAGCAATATAGATCAGTAAGCCGCCAAACATGAACATAACAACAAGCGGGTATACCGACCAGCCTATAAACTGCAAACCAAATGTTATATCAAGCAAAAATTCAACAAGCAGCATAAATGCGCCCAAAGCCATGAACGCACCGCCCAATATATATAATTTGCCTTTTTTCAAATAGTACATAAGCGTAACTACAGTACAGGTAATAATACCTATACCGCCGACTACAGGTAACGCAAAGCTTAAAAACCATTTACCGCCTGTTTCTGAATTGATATACAGTAAATACAATGCTGTCACGGCAAAATCACACGGAACAAATATAACAGGATTCGGCTTTTTAAACCACAACGGTAATGCAAAGGCGACATATGCAATTACAAGTGCACCGGCAACATATCCAAACCACTCAATTTTACCGTCAAGCGACAGATCGGCAAACAAGCAGATAAACAAAGGAATCAAAAACAAAATAATAACCGCACCGTGCAGGATCTTTGATCCTGACTCATTTTTCGGCATCTTATTACTTGGATAAAGCGGTTGTGCTGTTGTTTGTGAAAGCTCAGGATGATAAACAACGGTATTGCATAGAGGACATTTCTTTTCAGTATCTGCAAGTTTAACACCGCATTTTATACAGTACATATCATTCACCTCTCTTTTGATTGCTTTCCACCGTAGCAGAAAGTCCCAATTCATTTAAAACGGCAAAAAAGTGCCGTTCCAGCTCAGCATCCTTGATGTTACGTATAAAATTAATATATACAGTATCACCAAAGGACAACATTCCGCAGTTGTACGGAGCATCTGCCTGTACACCGAGAATGAAGTCAAATCGCTCAATATATTTTGCCATTTCATCAGGAACTTTTACCGCTCCGAGATTAGAAAAAGATAAGCATGATTTCTTCTCACCGACACTGTCAAAAACAGCTTTCATAACAGCATTCTTTATCGGCAGAGGAATAAGACGCACAAGCGGATTTTTCTCATCGTTTACGTTGGTAGCAATAACACAGCTCATATGCTTTGCCGTAAATTCCATTCCCATTTTGTGCTGAATGACCTTGCAAATTTCATCAAGTGTATATTCTCCGAGGCGCGGGTCCAATTCAGGGATTGTATACATCGCAAAATTTCTTATGGTATTGCTCGGAAAAATTTGGCGAAGATTTATCGGTATAAGCAATTTGATCCGTTTTTGACGTTTTGTATCGGGATTTTTTTCATTTTGCAGATCAAGCAAAGCCTTCATCATAACGGCACTCATAAATACAGTCAAGGTTGAATTATATTTATGAGCCATATTCAACGCTTCTTTAACAGATATCTTAAAGCAAGTCAGATCAAGAAAACCGTCTTTGTGTCTGTCGCCGTACATATGCCACGCATCGGTATCTTTACGGCTTAACGGAACTTTTCCGGCATTTTTAGGAAAGCAATCCTCAAGCTCTTCTTCCGTGGGTGCTTCCCTGCGGTCTACTATCCCGTATTCGCAAGGAATTTTTATTTTATATTTCTGCTCAAGATACTCCGCTGTAAGACTTTTCAAAAAGATCAATGCTCCCGTACCGTCTGTCAGCGAATGAAACAGCTCTAAGGCAATACGGTTTTTAAAAACAATTACACGAAATGCACATTTTTTCATTTCGCTGTTGCTCATATAAGTAAGCGGATAACTGTATTCATCCCTGATCTCGGGGGCAGACTCTACCTGCTGTAAATAATACCAGAACAGACCTTTGCACAGCCGTGCCGCAATTGACGGAAATCGCTCAACAGTAATATCTAAAGCAGACTTCAGTACACTTATATCTACATCATCTACAAGTGTTACCGATTGCCTGAAAACATTGCTCCAATTTTTACGCCTTGCCGCAGGATATATTTTAGCCGCATTATCAAGACGAACCCAACGCAGGCTTTTTGTTGTTTTCTTTGCCATAAGAGCATTCCCTTTATTTTCTTAATTTCTTACATACCATTGTCATCATATCAGTCGGTTATTTCAAACACCTCAATATGATATGCAGTACTTCATTTATATCAATACGCCGTCGCAGTGATCAATTTCGTGCTGGATGATCTGTGCTGTAAAGCCTGTATATGTTTTTATACGTGTTTGAAGTTCCTTTGTCTGATATCTTGCCTTGATAGATTTATACCGTTTGCAAGGTCGGGGACCGCCGAGGAGAGAAAGGCATCCCTCCTCTGTATTATATGCACCGTCCTTTTTGATAATTTCGGGATTGAGCATAACTGTATATACAGGTTCTTTTCCGCTTTCATCGAGAAATGCAATAATGCGTTTTCCCGCACCTATCATATTTGCCGACATGCCGACACAGCTGTCTTTGTGTGCCGTCAGCGTTTCAAGTAAATCCTCGGCAATATGTAAATCTTCTTTCGTGGCAAACTCCGACTTTATTGCAAGAAATATCGGATCGTGTATTAATTCTTTTGTCATTTTACTTTTATCCCAAATCCCACTCAAATTTATTCCAATGCTCTTTTTCGTTTTCCAACATCTTTTTCACAGCATTGACTATTGAACCGACAAATGCGACAGTATTTTCATGAGAAAAATAGACCGCCCACGTAAAATCCTTATCCGTATAAATCGTTTCACAGCCGCCATACGCATTCATTTCCGCAACTTCCATACAATGTTCGGGACGGAATGCTGTTTCGCCGTAACTGTAGATATGTGTTTCAGGAAGTCCGATAATCCCTTTAAGCTGCTCCATATACACTTCAAGATAATCATACATAATGAAAAACTTATCCGATATTTCTTTCGGTTCATCCCCCATAAGAGGAAACCAATACGATGTATTTTCATATTTCCAGATACTATAAAACTTATCTTTAAGTATTTTTGCTTCATCGCCTAACACAGCACGAAAATACGGAATTTTCACCGTCTCAAGACTGTCTTTATTTGAAATGATCTGTGCTGAATATTCGCAAAATTCTTTATTCAATTTACTAATTATGTACACAGCGGTATTGTTGGGCGGATTTAAAATGCAAGGCTCATAATGAACATCAAGAAGATTTGAAATTTCCCTTTGCATTTTATCAACATTTTCAAACAACCGATCCGTCAGTGCCGAAAGTTTGAATGATAACTCATATGCAAACAGATATCCAACATACATAACCCCACCGCAGTTTTTGTACGTCGTTTCATAAGTCTTTGCTTTATTTTCGCACCATACCATCAAATGGCTTATCACATTGTTAAAATTCATAAATGATCCCTGTATGAAATATCCTTTTATTTTTTATCATACGAATACTCTTTTCGACAGTTGTATGCATATGCCATTATATCATAACTTTCGGTAAATTGCAACGGTTGAGATTGACAGTTTTGTTGATATAATTACAAAAGAAAATGTTTGTTGTTTTAGATGTAATAAGTCATGAAGAAAAAAATCTCCCCGAATTCGGCAAAATGCTGAATCGGGGAGATTTTGTCTGATCATATTTTAAATGATTTCATAAAATGCGGTATTCTCACGCTTGTGTATTATCATCTTCTGTTTTGCGGTGGCGGCGGGGGGCTTTTTTTATTTTGTAAAGCTCCTCTGTTGCAAGTCGGGCTTTTGTGACGGACACATTTCTTTTCGGAAAACAGAAATATGAAAACTCGTTATCACCTATTCCTATCATATCTCCTATTTCGTACCAATAATAGTCTGCATAAAGAGTATGGGAAAACACGGGCGACTGCTTATAATCGAGCGCACCGTCACCGCCTGTAAGTCGGAAGCCGTCAAGGCTGTGCGTAAGATGTCCCGAACCGATATCATAAACACAGTCAAGATCGACCTGAACGAGAATATCAACATCCTCGTCAAGCAGATATGTGCCGTTTTCAAGCTCTTCACGGACGCACTCCCTTTGCCAAGTGTACCAATCGGGGATATGCGGATACTCTGTTTCGCCGTCATCGGCGGAAAGCTGACCGTATTCATCCATCTCCCACCGTTTACCGCAGGCATGGCATGTAAGATGTATTCCCTTGCCATCCATTTGATCTTCCGCATTACAGTGTGGGCATTTATAAAGTATTCTGTGTAAGCCGTCTGCACGGAAAGGCTCATCGACAGATATTTTATTATCCCTCTGCCATGCAAAATTATCAAAAGAAAACGATTCATCAAGAAGCGCATCAAGCTCCTCGACCGATTTTTCTTCAAGCTCTTCCGCTGTTGCAATACATTTCACATGTGCACTTACCTTGACATCACGTATCTGAAGCATATTGTAAAGCGGGTCACGGTGAAATGCGCCTTGAGTTATGACCGTTACAACGGGAACACCCAAGCGTTTCATTATCACTCCAAAGCCTCTTGGCAAAGTTGTTGTTCTTCCGTCAAAGGAATAGCCTGCTTCGGGATACATAAGCACGCTTGTCTTATTTTTCTTAAGCATATATTTTATATCCTTGATAAGCGACATATCCGAAACATACTTATGCGTCGGTGTACAGCCGAGAAACCTCATAAGCTTACCTAAAATACCGGACATAGCATCAACGGATGTAACTATTCCCATTCTTCTCGGATAGAATATGCCGAAGGCGAGCTTCATATCGGTAAAGCTTGAGTGATTCATGAGAATAAGGCAAGGCTCTTTCCCGACAAGCTCCATTCGCTCCGTTGTATAAGAAAATTTTATTTTTTTTAGTGTTGGCGCTGAAACAATGCGTACCACCGCCGCAAGAAAGCGGCTGGGCTTAAGCGGCTTTTTATGCTTTAAACGAGGCTTTTTCAAAACCTCATCATAAGAAAGCTTTCGTGTCTTAATTTTCATAAATCATTTAAGTTCCTATTCTTTTAAAATACTGAATGAACTGTGTTTTTTATTACAATTATACTCGTATTTTATTTTATGTCAATTCATTTTATCTGTTATCTTTTCAAGATTATTGCTGATGGTCGTAAGATAACTGTAAAATTCTTCTCTTTGACCGTCGGTAAGTCCTATACCAACCTCATCAAGCACACGGGCAACTGCATCAAAAACCTTTTTTCCCGCTTCCTTGCCTTTATCTGTCAGGAACAAAGGACTTTTGTATCTCTTTGCCGATTTGGACTGACATTCAATAAATCCCTTGTTTTCAAGAAAATCAAGTGAACGTGAAATAGTTGCCTTGTCTTCCTCACACCGTTCACACAGTTCGGTCGCAGTCAAAGATTCAGCTGAATATAAATAATATAAACAAGTAACATGGGTGCTTCGAAGACCGTATTCCGCCATCTCCTGATTTTTTATCTTTCTTATATTACGGCTTATCTTATTAATCAAAACAGTGAATGTTTCAAATCGTTCCTTCATTTTTTGCTCCTTTAACAGGGTGTGTTAATTATTTTAATCAATACTCGTATTGATCTTAAATCTCATGATCTTCCTGAGTGTGTTCTTTGGAAAATCTTCATTACGTACTTTCAGAACTGCAATCTTTTTATACGGCACTGCGGTCTTGTTATATGCTGTAACATACTCATAAAGATATGCCTTTACATCGGTAATGCCGTTCTTTTCGATATATTCCTTATCCGGGAATATCTCCGCAACAATGGCGTCATGCTCCCTGCCTCTGCGGCTTTTTCCTTCATATACAACAATGTCCTGAACACCGGGAACGGATATAAGCTCATTTTCAATTTCTTCAGGATATACATTCTTTCCGTTTGAAAGAATAATAAGATTTTTCTTTCTTCCTGTGATATAAAGAATTCCGTCCTTTGTAAGTTTTCCGTAATCGCCTGTTTTAAAATATCCGTCCTTGTCGATTGCTTCTTTTGTTGCTGCTTCGTTTTTGTAATAACC
Organism: Eubacteriales bacterium; assembly: GCA_045124505.1. Lineage (GTDB taxonomy): Bacteria > Bacillota > Clostridia > Oscillospirales > CAG-272 > RGIG7213. The sequence goes on along the minus strand of JBGVLZ010000090.1, from coordinate 24,605 downwards.
AAGCATAACATTAGGACCTTTTACGCAGATCTCGCCTTCGCCGTCTTCATTCGGATCAAGAATTTTGACTTCATCCATATCAAGAACATTACCGACACTTCCCTTTACAATATTACGGCTTCTGTTCGCTGAAATCAGCGGGGCACATTCTGTAATGCCGTATCCGTTAATAACAGAAATACCAACACCGTTGAAAAAGTCTATAATCTCCTGATTTATAGGAGCACCGCCTGTTATAATGGTTTTTATCTCACCGCCGAAGGCATCGCGTATCTGCGCAAATACCTTTTTTCGGATATCCAAAGCGCCGAATGTTGCCTTTCTGGCAACACCGCTGACAGCCATCATATTTTTAACAAGCTTTTCCTTGCCCTGTTTTTTAAGATTTGCCTGTATCTTGCGGTAAAATGTTTCAAGATATAAAGGAACTAAAACAAGATGTCCCGGCTTTTCAGCTTTCATTTCGCTTAAAACGTACTTTACTCCGTTTGAAATATAGACCTCTGCACCGATCATCACATGGGCAATAAGCATAACTGTAGAACCGTATGTATGGTGAGGCGGAAGAACCGAAACGGTATTATAGGAAAAGTCAATGTACGGAATGATATCGGTCATATCACGGATAAGAGAATCTGTACAAAGCATAACACCCTTGCCCTTTCCCGTAGTACCTGAGGTATAAACAAGAAGCGAAAGTTTTCTGTTGTCATACTTCACCTCAAAATAAGGATTTCTGTTTTCGGCAAATTTTTTATGTCCTGATGCAATCATGGATTGCAGTCCTTGCGGTGTGTTATTACCAAGTATAACAGCAGGATTTTCAAGATTACAAACAGAGATGATCTCCTCACTTTTTGTCAAGATCTCATCATCTATAAAAAGATAGTCGATATCAGCGTTCTTTGCGGTGTCAGCAAGCTCTGCTGCGCCCCAATCTTTATCAAGCGGAACAAAAACCGCACCTGCGATAAGCGAAGCATAATACGTTACGATAAAATCGTAAGACATTTTTCCGACTACCACAATGTGCTTATCTTGCATCCCACGGTCAAGCATTTCAGTTGACAAGGCTCTTACATCATCTCTGAATTCTATATAGCTTATATTGACCTTTTCTTTATCGGTAGGTCTGATCTTATACGAAAAGGCGGTGTTGTTTCCATATGTTTTGGCAGCGTATTCGACGATGTGGCGGATACTTTGAAATTCTTTTTTAGGATGGATCTGATGTTTATTCATAAAAATCTCCTTATACTTATTACATTGTTATACCGTTTATTTCGCAAACACATTTGTTGAAGTTTCAACAAGTACTGAGACAGTATATCATAAACTTGTTGAAATGTCAACAAGTTTATGGAGATTTTACAAATAATAAAAAGAGTGATCAGATCAACATTCACGCACAAGTCCGAAATGCTCGGCGAGTATTTTACACACCTCTTGCCTTGTGTCAGCTCCGTTATCTTCTCTGACAACGGTGAAAAATCCGCTGTCTGCATATTCGTCATAATGCTCACGGCTATTGATGCGGGCAAGACCTTCTTTATAATTTTTCATTACCTCATCGCTGTTTTCACAGCTGTCGATGACATTCAGCAAAAACTGCTTTTCGGGATCTGATCTGTCAAAAAATCGCTCAACACTCATCGACTGTGGACAAAGCATCACCGCAACACGGTCATAATCTGATATTTCTTTCAAAATATCAAGCGGAATGTTTGTGTCAACTATAACCTTTTTATCCCTTGACAGCGAAATAAGCTCGGCTATCTCAAACTCTGATGCCTCACGTCCGACTGAATATATCCATCTTTCGTATTCTTCGGGTGAACGCTTCACAAAATCACGCCAATCCTTGAGCATTTTGTTATAACACAGATCGGGATGCGTTTCGGGTGTTGCAACAGCATCGGAAACCGCCATGTGGTAGTTTTCGCTGCAACACACCATACCGTATTTTTCTGCAAGCATTTTAACTGCAGTCGACTTTCCCGAATAAGCCGTACCCGTGATGAAATATACATTTTTTAAATAGTATTTTAAAATACCGTTATCTATCTTCACTTTCACCCTCACACTTATTTAAAAATACGTCTGCTTCTTCTCTGCTCTTAAAAATAAATATATTCTTTTCATTATATTTATCAAGGAGCGTTATTATTGTCGGACGTTGCTCTTTATTGAATGTCTTTATAAACTCAATAAATTCTTCGTCATCCTCATTTTCAACCCACGGAATATCAGACCTTTGTTTGCCTTTTCTCTGTCTTACGCCATCAAGACAAACGTCAGGCGGAAGATCAAGGAATATGACCGTGTCACATTCATTCATCCGCATCTCCATAGTTGAGCTGTAATTACCGTCAATTATCCATTTATCTTCTTTAAGCACTTCCGTAAGTCTTTGAAGAAAAATATCTTTACTGACCGTTGTTTTATCTTCATTCCAGAACATCATATCAAGATGATACAGCGGCATTTTCGTGATGTTATGCAATTTTCTTGACAATGTACTTTTACCGCTTCCGTGACATCCGATAACCATAATTTTTTTCATTTATATTCACCTTTATTACTTAAAAAACACCATCAAAAGCGTTCCGACGGTCATCATTAAAAGCCCTGTCATCGCTTTTTGCGACAGCTTTTCGCCAAAAACTATGTAGGAAAATAAAACTGTGATAAGTATACTCAATTTATCTATCGGCACAACAACGCTCACAAGTCCGTGACCTATCGCATAGTAATAGCAAAGCCACGAAGCACCTGTAGCAAGGCCTGAAAGCGAAATAAAGACAAGCTCTTTTTTATCAAGCTGCTTCACTTCCTTTTGTTTTCCGCGTGCAAAAACGATTATCCACGCCATTATAAGCACGACCGAGGTGCGTATTGCAGTTCCCAAATTCGACTCGACGTTTGAAATGCCGACCTTTGCAAGAATAGAGGTAAGTGCAGCAAAAACAGCCGACAAAACAGCATACAGCATCCACGCTTTACCAGATGCCTTTTCCTCGCTCTTCTTCTTTTCCACCATCAGAAAAATACCAATACCCAAAACGGCGGTTGCAATCAGCTTCATCACAAGATTACTCGTTTCGCCAAAGCAAATAATTGCAAGTAAAACCGTTAAAACGGTGCTTGATTTGTCAATAGGCACGACCTTGTTTATATCCCCCATTGACAACGCCTTGAAATAACATATCCACGAAGCACCCGTGGCAAGTCCTGACAGAATAAGAAATAGAAGCGATTTATCGTTTATGGCGGTAATACCTGACTGTGAGCCGACAATAAACACCATTATCCAAGAAAATATAAGTACAACGACCGTGCGAAGCGCCGTCGCCAAATCAGAATCCGTCTTTTTTATACCGCATTTTGCAAGAATCGATGTAAGACCTGCAAATACTGCCGAAAGCACAGCGGCAATTAACCAAAGCATAATTTATCCACCAAAATAATTATTTTTCTGTTTTCTTCTTATAAGCAAAATATTTCATGGCGCAACGTACAAATAAACCGCTGTATATTGCCACGAGAATTCCTGAAACAATAGCCAATACGTATTCACCGTCATCAAGAGAATAAATAAATTGCGGCAGCAGACAGCAAAAAAATATTACACCAAGCGGAAGAACTCTTCCCTTTATAACACGCCTCATCATTTCGAGTCTTGAAGAATCATCGCAGAATATTTCTTCATTATCATTCATTTCATCGGCAGGCTTTCTGAAATAACTGTATCCGACGTAGTCCTGCAGATATTCCCAGCCGCAATCATTGAACATTTTTACATATTCGTCTTTGTTTTCAATTCCCTCTTGATTGTAGTCAAGCTGATATACGACCTCTTCAGGCTCACATTCTTCAAAATGATAAATGCAAAATCCCGTTACTTTCACAAATTTCCAGCCGTGCCGATGCATTTCGGAAAGATATTCCTGTTCCTTTTCGTAGTTGAATATACTAAAATATTTAAACTGTTTTTTCGTTTTCATTCTATATTTCCTCTTTCGTTATCTTGTAAAGGCGTTCTATACGTTCAAACTCGATTTTTAAAATTTCATCGCCAAGCTCGGTTATTACGTATATTTTTCTTTTGTCTTCTTCTCTTACAAATTCTATTACACCGTCTTTTTCCATTTTGGAAAGGCTTCCGTACATAGTACCCGGTGCAAGGCGTACCCTGCCTTCTGTCAGTCTTTCGACAGTCTGAACGATTCCGTAGCCATGATTCGGTTTTTGTAGGCAGAACAAAATGTAAAATGCCGTTTCCGTCATCGGGATATACACTTTTTTTATATGCTGATCCATTTTTACTCCTAACCGTTTTATATCGCACTGCGATGTATCGTGATGTTATTATATCGCACTGCGATATAATTGTCAATAGGTTTTGTAAAAAAAAATCAACATCCGACAAAAATTCTGTCAGATGTTGTTTTTAAGGCTTATTTTTCTTCAAGCTTCCAGCCATAGTCACCGTGGTATATCATTTGCTTTGTCATACCGCCGTCGATGCAGATATTTTCGCCCGTGATGAAGCCTGCCATATCAGAGCAAAGATAGAGTACCATATTGGCAATATCAGGAGGATTTCCCACCCTGCCTGCAGGCTGCTGCACGGCATCGGCACCTTCATAAACGGTATAATTATTATCTATCCAGCCGGGTGAAATTGAGTTAACACGGACACGCCCTGCAAGACTTACCGCAAGTGCGTGGGTAAGTGCTGATATACCGCCCTTTGAGGCTGTATAGCTTTCTGTATTCGGCTGACTCATTCTGTCACGGGATGATGAAATATTCACAATGCTTGCACCCTGTGCAAAGTACGGCACAAAGAGCTTTGAAAGATAAAACGGGGCTGTCACGCCAACCTTTAAAGCATATTCAAAATCCTCATAGCTTCCGTTATTTATACCGCACATAAGCGGTGCGGCATTGTTTATAAGGTAATCTATATGTCCATATTTATCTATTACCTTTTTCGCAAACGCCTCAAGAATATTTTTGTCACCAATATCGCCTACAAAAAAATCATTTTCCGAAAGGATTCAAGTAAATATGACTTTATAAAGCCACATTAATCTGAATCCTAATCTAAAATTAATCATTTACCATTATGAGTAATCAGCTATTGTTTATTTGCAAAACAATAATATAAATGATCTATTTGCTAAGGTGTATCCTTCGCCAACATAAATTTTTGATCATCAGACAAATCTGATTCTGCGACAAAAATGGGATGAAAATCACTGTCTTTCACAACACCGAATTTATCAAAATGATGTAAGCACAATAACATTTCACGCTTCAACATCTTTTTTGTGAGTTCTCCGATAGAACGGTTTTCGGGCAGTACAACATATAAAGTCCAGTGCTTTCTCTCGCCATCCATACCCACATACACCTTTGCGCCTATACTCTTTACAATTATACTGCGGTTAAGAACGGGCGCAGCATACGCAGGAATTTCCGAAAGTGCATGTTCATCAAACGATCTGACATATATTAAATCTTCGCATGGTACGGGCGCATCGGAACATATAAATTTTGATTTGTCCCATTCCTCGTACTTTTTACCGTGAAATCCATAATAATTATATTCCTCTGTCGATACCGTTCTGCGATATTCTATATTGCATCCGTTTTCCGCAAGTATGTTTTTTAACAGCCTTAACAAATCATCACCGTATCTATCTTTGAAATTATCTTCAGATAATTCTGAATTACGGTAATATAATTCCAATTGGAAATGATTGGTAAACCGCGCTGCCTTTTTTATCTTTTCACGTTTACCAAATCCTATGTATTTCCAAACAGATTTGTCCTCGACATTCATCGACTGCATTGTGTCAAGATAGCATGCAGCAATATCAACACCGTACTGTTTTTTCGCCTCAAGGATAAACTGTTCTGCTATAGACGAATGCTCTGCTTTTCCTGTGAAAATTATATCATAAATTTTGTTTTTTGTTAAAGTCATAACCAAATCACCTTTCATTTAAGGGAAACCAATAACCAATCCGCCCCCTGTTATATTAGATTTGAACCTCTGTAGTATATTTGCCGGATGTTGTTTTATATTCTTATTCAAGGCGCCAGCCATAGTCGCCGTGGTAAATCATCTGCTTTGTCATACCGCCGTCGATGCAGATATTTTCACCCGTGATAAATCCCGCCATATCGGAGCAAAGATACAGCACCATGTTTGCTATATCGGGCGGGTTTCCAACCCTGCCTGCAGGCTGTTGCACAGCATCGGCGCCTTCATAAACGGTATAATTATTATCTATCCATCCGGGAGAAACAGAGTTTACACGGACACGCCCTGCAAGGCTTACGGAAAGTGCGTGGGTAAGGGCTGATATACCGCCCTTTGAGGCTGTATAACTTTCGGTCTCGGGTTGACTCATTCTGTCACGGGATGATGAAATATTGACAATGCTTGCGCCCTGTGAAAAGTACGGTGCAAACAGCTTTGAAAGATAAAACGGGGCTGTCACGCCGACCTTTAAAGCATATTCAAAATCCTCATAGCTTCCGTTATTTATACCGCACATAAGCGGTGCGGCATTATTTATAAGGTAATCAACCCGACCGTATTTTTCAATTACCTTTTCAGAAAATTCCTCAAGAGTATTTTGGTCACCAATATCGCCTACAAAAAAATCATTTTCCAATAAATCTATTACGCAGACTTCGGCACCCGATGCCCTGAACTGCTCACAGATACATTTGCCTATTCCTCTTGCTCCGCCCGTCACAACAGCGACCTTGTTTTTAAAATCAAACATATTAACTGTTTCCTTTCACGGCATCATAAACTTTTCAGTTTTCTCATACCGTCTTAACCTTAATTTTTTTCATTCATATTATATCACAATTCAAATATTTTTTCAATCCAAAATATAAATTGTAATGTTTGCTTTGGATATGATGTAACATTTAAAGGTTTAAACCGTATCCCGCCGAGGGGGGTGGCGAGGCGCAGCAAACCGTGGAAATATTTACTGTATGATATTTTTAAAAATACAGAGGTTGATTCAAGAACGGTACTACTACCGATTCTGAATCAACCCCTTTTCAATCCCAATCTTTTTTGTCTTTTATATCAGAGTATATCGACATATAACTTTCGTGACGTGTTTTCTGAATTTTACCTTCTTCGACAAGCTGTGACACTATACAGCCATCCTCACCCGTATGTGAGCATTTCTTATATTTACATTTATATAAGTAGTCATTGAATTCGGGAAATAAGAATGGCAGGTCTTCCTTTTTGAAGAAATCAAAATGCTCAAAGTCAAGCATACTGAAGCCCGGTGTATCGGCAAAAAAGGCTTTGTCAGACACCTTATGAAGCTGTACACGTCTTGTTGTATTTTTGCCTCTTTCGATCTTTGCGCTTATTTCTCCTACCTCACAGTTAAGGTCATGAAAAAGCGCATTTAAAAGCGTGGATTTACCAACACCCGATTCACCCGAAAAGACACATATTCCTTCTGTTTTTTCGCAATATTCACGAAGATCATCAACGCCTGTATTATTTACCGATGATGTGACAAACACATCATATCCGACGCTTTTATACGTTTGGCTTATTTCTTCGGCAACATCGGGGGCAAGCTCTGATTTTGTGATAACTATAACGGGTTTTATCTCATTATGCTCACAAATTGCGCACAGCTTGTCGTAGAACAGATATGACGGCTCGGGACTTGCGGCGGCACACACCACAAACAAAGTATCGATGTTTGCAAGCGGCGGTCTTATAAGAGCATTTCTTCTTTCAGATATTTTATCTATAAAAAATTCTCCGCCGCTTTTTTTCAGTACAACATCATCACCCGGCAGAGGTGTTATCTTTTCAAGTCTGAAAAGTCCCCTTGCTGAGCATTTTTTATACATTTCGCCCTCAGGTGTCAAGACCGTATACTTACCGCCGACGCCTGATATGATTTTTCCTTTAATATCACTCATTGAACGGCCACCACGGTTCGAATATATCTTCTCCGCCCTCTTCTTCCGTTTCGGGTTCTGTTTCGGGGGCTTGTGTGTCTTCGGGGCCTTCGCTGAGTATAAGGTCAACGACAGTATTAACAGGAACCTCAACTGAAACATTTATACTTTGAGATATGACCACATCGCGCTCATACGCATCATTGGGCAAATACTTGACATCTCCCACAACAAGTCCTTTGCTTATGAGTGATTTTATAGCCTTCGTACCGTCCATACCGACAAGGTTGGGCATTTTGACCGTAAGATTTTTTTCTCCTCGGCTGACATAAAGCTTTACGACCGCATCAAGTTCAACGGTTGAGCCGGCTTCAGGCTCACTTCGAATGACGTATCCTTCAGGAACTATGTCATTGTATTCTCTTATTTCCTCAAATACAAACGTGTAGTCATTATTTACAACGATATCTCTCGATTTTTCCATAGCAAAATCGGGAAGAACTACCGTTTGTTTACCTTGGTAAACATAGAGTATGATCTCTATTTTTTCTTTTTCGGGATTATATTTTATAACTTTTGCGCTGTTTTGCTTTTGTATTACGACCTCAGTATCTTTGTCGCCTACAAGTGCCACGTTCTGCGTAACAATAGAGCCTATTGGTGTATCATCATCTCCGGGGCCTGCTTTAACGGTGACTTTATATCCGAAATCCTCAAGCTGTGACTTCAGTGACTCAGTATATTCCTGTCCTGTATACAGCGCTATTTCAACTTCCTTGTTCGTTGTATCGTGCATGGAGCTTGCCAACTGATAAAACATAATTATTGCAACTATTGCGGCAACTATGAGAAATGCAGACAGCACTCCGTATATCGTAGGCATCATCATTGTGCCCTTGACAATAACACGCTTTTTGTTTGATTTTTTATTTTCCTCTTTTCGGATTTCCTTTTCTTTATCCTTCTTTTTCTTTTCTCCGTTCTTTTTCTTCGCCTCTATCTCTTCGACTGAACGGAAACGTATATCGGGATTATCTTTAAGTGCTTTTATGTGTTTAAGCATTTGCTTTGCACTTTGATATCTTCTGTCGGGATCCTTCTCCATGGCACGGAGAATTATCTGTTCGAGTCCCTTCGGAATATCAGGATTTATCTTCGAGGGACTCACGGGTATGTCATTTACCTGCTTCATCGCAACTGATATAGGATCTTCAGCTGTAAAAGGCAATTTTCCGCACGCAAGCTCATACATAACAATGCCGAGAGAATACAGGTCGCTTCTTGCATCGATCGCATGTCCTCTTGCCTGCTCAGGACTGATATAATGGACTGTGCCTATTGCCTTACTTTCAGCTGTAAGAGTATCATTATCGGGAAGCTTTGCAATACCGAAATCGGCAACCTTGATCAACCCGTTTTTAAGCATCAGAATATTCTGCGGTTTTATATCTCTGTGAATGATATTTTTTGAATGGGCATGGTCAAGCGCATGGAGTATCTGTTCTGTTATGTTAAGCGTTTCAAGCCAGGAAAGCTTACCGCCGTTTTTCTTTGCATAAGATTTGAGATTGACACCTTCAATATATTCCATTACGATATATTTCAGCTTTTCTCTGACCGACACATCGTAAATGTTAACTATGTTTTCATGTGAAAGCATAGCAACAGCCTTGGATTCATTTATAAAACGGTGTACTGCCCCTGCATCGTTTGAAATATCGTCCTTGAGCATCTTTATTGCAACAGTGCGGTTCATAAGTATATCCTCAGCACGGAATACCATAGCCATACCGCCTGCACCGCAGCGTTTTTCTATCTTATACCGTTCATCAAGAACAGTACCGATATATCCTTCGTAATTATCCATGTCGTTCCTCCTTAATTAAATGAAGTAACAACAACGGTTATATTATCTCCGCCGCCGCCTGAATTTGCCGCATCAACGAGCTTTTGTATTTTTTCTTCATCTGATCCGTCTGAGATCAGTATTTCGTGTATGTGTGATTCCTTGACAAAATTTGTAAGTCCGTCGGAGCAAAGCATGATAAACTGTCCGACATTTGCACTTTCAAGCACGAAAAATTCACCCTCGACACTGTCATGTGTTCCTATAGCACGTGTGATGATGTTTTTCTGCGGATGATGCTCCGCCTCTTCAGCGGATATAGCACCGGAATCAACAAGATACTGTACATAAGAATGGTCTTTAGTTATCTGTGTAATATCTTCATTGTTTACGGTATACATACGGCTGTCACCGACGTTCATACAGTAAACTCTTTCGGGGGTGGAAACCGTACAAACAAGCGTTGTACCCATTCCCGAAAGCTCCGTGTTTTCCTTTGCCTTGTTGTAAACGGCATCGTTTGCACGGTTTACTCCCTGTGTCATAAGGCGGCGCATGCGTGCATCGGACATAGAAGGTGTAAATTCACCCGATTCATCGATATAATGACGGAGTGCCTCACGCATAAAATCCGAAAACTCGAATATAGCAATAGCGCTTGCTTCGCACCCGCCGTTAGCTCCGCCCATACCGTCGCAAACGACACCGAGTGCAATTTTATCGGTAATCATTTTTGTATAATAATTATCCTGATTAAGCTTTCGCATAGCGCCTATATCGCTGATACCTGAGATGTACATAAGTAAATTTCCCCCTGTTAATTAAGGTGCAATAAGTTTATTTATTATTTTTGGAATTTCTCAACTGTCCGCAAGAAGCATTTATGTCAGAGCCGAGGCTTCTGCGTTTCGTTGCAGTTATTCCACGCTTTGCAAGAATTTCGATAAACCGTGTTATTGACGCCTCATCGCTTCTTACAAATCCTCTTTCCTTTACCGTATTCACAGGAATAAGATTAACGTGAACAGGTGAGGATCTCATGTGTTTTCGGAGTATCTGACCAAGCTTTTCCGCGTGTGAAGGTGAGTCATTTACATCCTTTATCATCGTATATTCAAATGATATACGTCTGCCTGTTTTGTCAAAATATTCGTAACATGCATCAAGAAGCTGTGCTATCGGATATTTTTTGTTGACAGGCATAATTGCGCTTCTCGTTTCATCGTCCGATGCGTGAAGCGAGATAGAAAGTGTTATACCGAGCCCCTCATCACGGAGCTTGTTTATCATAGGCACAATACCGCACGTGGAAACGGATATATGGCGCAGTCCTATGTTCATACCGTTATCATCGGAAACAAGACGCAGAAATTTAACTGTGTTGTCGTAATTGTCAAGCGGCTCACCTATTCCCATCATAACGATGTTTGACACACGCTCATTCATATCTTTTTCAACTGCCAGCACCTGACCGAGCATTTCGGACGGCGCAAGCTTACGTGTAAGTCCCTTCAAGGTCGATGCACAGAATTTGCATCCCATAGGGCACCCCGCTTCAGAGGATATGCACACGGTGTTGCCGTGATTGTATTTCATAAATACAGCTTCAATAAGCTCACCGTCAAACAGCCTTAAGAGATATTTTACGGTGCCGTCACGGGAAACGAATTTTTCCTCAATTTCGGGTGTTTTTATTATTGCGTGTTCCTTCAGATGCTCACGCAAGGATTTAGGGACATTCGTCATTTCGTCAAATGTTTTGCCGGAATGTAACCATGTAAATATCTGTCCTGCACGGTAGCGCGGCTCACCGACGGAGGTCAGATACTGCTCTATTTCCTTTTGGTCGCACGAAAGAATATCGAAAAGTTCAGACATTTTTTTCAATAACGGCGATATAAAATCCGTCCGTGCCGTTGATATGCGGCATAAGTGTACGTGATGACAAGAGTGTATATCCCGTATTTTCCTTTAAAAATTTCTCAATTTGTGCATCGTTTTCCTCACCGTTGAGCGTACAGGTCGAATACACAAGCTTACCGCCCGCCTTGAGATAATGAACAGCGGAGCACAGTATCTGATACTGCGTATCGATAAGCTGTGCTATATCCATGTCTTTATAGCGGAGATCAGGCTTTTTGCCTATAACACCGAGTCCCGAACAAGGTACATCGCATATGACTCTGTCAAAATACGAAAGCTTATCTTCGTCGGGCATTTCCTTACCGTTGCGGGGTGATGCTTTTATTATGTCAATTCCAAGTCTTTCCGCCGTTTTTTCAATAAGACCTATCTTATTCTTATGCAAATCGTACGAAAAGACCTCGCCCTTGTTTTCCATTTTAATTGCGGCAGATATGCTTTTACCGCCGGGTGCGGCACACACGTCACACAACGACATGCCGGGATGCACATCAAGTGACATTACTGCTATCTGACTTGCTTCATCTTCAATAAATGCTTTATTGCCGATACAGTCTTCCAAAGTTCCGATATCAACATTCTGCAAAATGTTTACACCAAACGGGCTTTCTTTCGCAGGTGTACATTTTATGCCTGCATCTGTCAGCATTTTCATCACCTCGTCAACACCAGATATCAAGGTATTGACACGGAGAGTCATATACTGCTCATTATTCTCGATGAAATCAAGCATTTTTTCACACTCTTCCCCGCAAGAGGAAAGAAGTGCCGACAGTACAGCTTTATCAACAGAATATCTGACTGACAGATATTCTGTATAATCCTTACTTTTATCGGGGAATTTAATACTGTCTTTTCTGCGCAGATATTCACGCAGGACAGCATTCACAAACGGAGCAGATGATTTGCTTACATATTTTTTTGCAAGCTCCACAGCTTCATCGACCGCCGCATGGTCGGGTATTCTGTCAAGATACCGAAGCTGGTATAAAGACATACGCAGAATGTTTTTCATCTGCGGTGTCATATCTTCTACCTTTCTGGTGCTCAGCTGTGAGATTATATGATCAAGTGTGATCTTCTTTTCAATAGTTCCGTATAAAAGCTTTGAATAAAGCTTGCGTTCAGCGCCCTCAAGGCGGAATTTTTTTATTGCGGAATCAATTTCAAGGTTTGAATATTTGCCGTCGCTTTCACATCTGCACAATGAAAGCAGGGCAATTTGTCTTGCTGTTGTATTCATTCTCTTCTGTTAAATATCGATATATAGTAAAATATCTGCATAAGTGAACTTACAAGTGCGGCGACATATGTCATAGCCGCTGCGGAAAGAACCTTTTTTGCACCCTTAAGCTCATCATCGGAAAGTGTTCCTGATGCTTCAAGCGCTTCCATTGCACGGCGGCTTGCGTTAAACTCAACCGGAAGTGTGACAAACTGAAAAAGTGCTACTGCGCTGAAGCCGATAAGTCCAACATAATAAAGTCCCGCAAAGTTGAGCAAAAGACCGATAATTATCAGCCACGGTCCGACCTGCGAGCCAAGATTGCAAACAGGTACAAGCGCTGTGCGCCATTTGATCGGTGCGTAGCCTACATTATGCTGTATTGCGTGGCCTGCCTCATGTGCGGCAATTCCGACAGATGCAATAGTAGACTTGTCGTGTACAGCTGTGGAAAGGTTTATAATTTTACCGTTAGGATCAAAATGGTCGGTGAGAGTACCGTTTATTTTGCCTATTGCCACATCGGTGACACCGCCGCCTCTTAAAACACGCTGTGCCGCTTCCGCACCCGTTATTCTTCTTGAATTTCCTATTTTATCATACTTTGCATATGTCGATTTTACTTTGAACTGACATATGAGCGAAAGTACAAGTGCGGGAAGCATAAAAATCAAATACGTCGGATCTAAATACAATTCGTTCCATTCCTTTCTTTATCAAAACAGGATATCGCCCGTCTTTATCTGACGTCCTCTTATATAGTCCGCAGAGCGCATTTTGCCTTTGCCCTCGGGTATAAGTTCTTTTATTACAAGGATGCCTTCTCCGCATGCGATGTGTATTTCGGAAATTTTATCATCGCAAAGTATAACCTCACCAGCAGGTTTTCCGCAAGACTTTTCAATAAAAGACGATGATGCAAACTTTATCATCTTTTTACCCTTTGCATTTTCAATATATCCATATGCACTGAGTGACGGATATACACCTCTTATAAAGTTGTGTATCTTCTCTGCACTTTCCGAAAAATCTACTTTAAGATCGCTTTTTTCAATCTTCTTGGCATAAGTTGCGAAAGAATCGTCCTGCACTGTGCCTTTGAGACTTCCGTCTGAAAGACCGTCGAGCGTTTTTATAAGAAGATCTGCCCCTGTTTTGGACATGATTTCAGAAAGCTCTCCGTAATTCATATCGGGTGTTATCGCAACTTCTTCTTTCAGGAGCATATCGCCTGTGTCAAGCCCCTCGTTCATATACATCGTTGTGATACCCGTTTTTGTTTTTCCGTCAATGAGTGAGCGTTGCATGGGTGCCGCACCTCTGTATTCGGGCAAAAGCGAGCCGTGAACATTTATACAACCCATCGGCGGTATATCAAGCACCTCTTTGGGAAGTATTTTGCCGTATGCGACAACAACAAATACATCAGCACCGTATGAAGCAAGCAACTTCTGCACTTCTTCATCACGAAGCGTTTTCGGCTGTATGCAGGGAATGCCAAGCTCATCCGCACGAAGCTTTACAGGCGGTGACTGCATTGTTTTCCCTCTGCCCTTGGGTTTATCTGTTTGCGACACTACACAAACGACCTGACAGTATTCGTTAAGCTTTTCAAGACACGGAACGGCAAATTCGGGCGTTCCCATAAAAACCGCCTTCATCAGTCGTCCTCCTCAAGATCAGCAAGCTCTTCCTTAGTAAGCATATGAATTGCTTTGTCATAAAATAACGTACCGTCGAGATGATCTATCTCGTGGCACAAGGCACGTGCCAAAAGATCCTCACCTGTTACCTGAAATTCTTCGCCGTTTCTGTCAAGTGCTTTTACCGTCACTTCATAAGGGCGCTTTGTAATTCCCCATTTTCCGGGCACGGAAAGACAGCCTTCAAGCTCCTCCTGTTTGCCTTTCTTGGAGATGATAACGGGATTTATAAGCTCAATAAGCTCACCGGGTTCAACCTCCACAAGTGCTATTCTGCGCAAAACACCAACCTGAGGTGCGGCAAGACCGACACCGTGCGAGTCATGAAGTGTTTCTATCATATCGTCAAGCAAACGGATTACCCTCGGTGTTATTTCCGAAACAGGACGGCTTTTCTTTCTGAGAATATCGTCTCCGTCTTTAACTATATTAATTATCGCCATAAAATTCCTCCTTTAAAGGGATGTCGGATTTATGCTTATACCGACAGTGACCTTGCTGGGATTTTTACTTGTAAAATCCTTTATCATACAGCGGAACAAATCTCTCGTCCGCTTATTCATTTTGCATTTTATTATCATTTGCATACGGCATCTGCCGTTAAGCCTGTACACCGGTGCTTCAACAGGTCCGAATATCTGAAGCTTTACATCATTGTATTCTCCGTTGAGATTTTCCAAAAGCTCCTGATAAAACTCAGATACGCATCTCGTCAGAAGCACTTCCGTATCCGATGTGAACATAAGTACGGCAATGTCGCAGAAAGGCGGGAATTTAAGTGCTTTGCGCATTGCGATCTCGCCCTTATAAAATCCCTCGTAATCCTGCTTTGCGGCAAGCCTTATTATCTCGTTATCGGGGTTAAATGTCTGAATAACGGCAACACCTGGCTTATCAGCCCTGCCTGCCCTGCCTACGACCTGTGTCAGAAGCGAAAATGTATGCTCTGACCCGTGATAATCGGCAACGTATAGTGAACTGTCGGCAAGTACAACACCGACAAGTGTTACATCGGGAAAGTCATGCCCCTTTGTAACCATCTGTGTACCGAGCAGAACGTCTGCCTTGTGCTGTCTGAAATCTCCAAGAATCTTATCGTATGAAAATTTCTTGGATGTTGTATCGGCATCCATGCGAAGAACCGTTATGCCGTATCCGTAATCTGTTATATCATCACATATCTTTTGCGTTCCGTGCCCCATATATGCAATATGCGACGAGCCGCACTTTGCACACTTTTCGGGAACACTTACCCTGTATCCGCAATAATGGCACAAAAGATATCCTTTTTGTTTTTTTTCGAGGTATTCCTTTTTTTCGTCCTCTGCGGTATATTTGTTCAGACGTGAAGTTGTATGGTAAGTGAGCGACACATCACAGTGAGGACACATTACCACTTCTCCGCACATACGGCAGCTTAAAAAATTACTGTATCCACGCCTGTTCAAAAACAGTACGGATTGATTGCCCTTCTTTTTGTTTTCTATCAGCTCACCTTTAAGAACTGTTCCGATAGCATCGATTTCACCCGTAGCATAATCCTCACGCAGATCGGCTACGACCACCTTGGGCAGCTGTGCCTTTCCGAACCTCGATTTAAGTGTTATAAGCTTATACTTTCCGCTTTTTGCCTTATAATAGCTTTCGACCGACGGTGTGGCTGAGGATAAAAGCATGACCGCATTATGCTCATTACATCTGAACCTTGCGGCATCCCTTGCGTGATATTTCGGTGTCATTTCAGATTTGTAGGTATGCTCCTGCTCCTCATCAATGACTATAAGCCCGATATTATCAAACGGTGCAAACACGGCACTTCTTGTACCTATTACGATATCCGCTTCCTTGCGTTTTATCTTTCGGTAAGCATCAGCACGCTCCGAAGTTGACAGTGCGGAATGTATTACAACGACTCTTTCACCGTAAGCCGCACAGAAGATTTTGACTGACTGCGGTGTGAGCGATATTTCGGGGACAAGCACTATAACACTTTTCCCTCTTGATATGACTCTGTCACACACAGCCTTTATGACCTGTGTCTTTCCGCTTCCCGTAACACCGTGAAGAAGTACGGCGGAAGGCTTGCCTTCAAGACACAGACCGTCTATTTCCTCAACTGCATTTGACTGTTCTTCTGTCAAAGTAACTTTGTCCTCGTCCTTTTTTTCAACCCTATAAGGATTGCGCAGTCTTTCCTCGATCCTCAGTGTAAAAAGCTCAAGCTTCACCATTTTATCAAGCATGGGGCCTGATATTCCGCTTTTTTCGCAAAGAACGCTCTTTTCTGTTTCGCCGTTTTTTTCAAGAAAGTCTATCGCTTGTCTGGCAAAAGCACTGCGTGTTTTCGTTTTTGCATACTCTGCCCCGCTGTTCAAGGTATAATAATACACCTTTTCGGTTTTCGGCATTCCGACAGGACGCAGTTCGCACTTAAGATATCCTTGCTCTGTAAGATACGACAAGGAAGGTCCTACTTTTTTACCGAACTCCTCATACAGCTTCAGCAGGTACGCACCGCCGTGTGCCGAAATAAATGCATATATGAGCTTGACTGTTTCATTCAAGTCCGTGGGAAATACATCCGTCACCGTGTAAAATTCATCGGGAACACCTAAAAGCGACTGCGGAAACACCGCTTTCACAGCCTCTGTAAATGAGCATACCGTTCTGTCGGCGATATATTCGCACAGCCTGTACAAGTCACCCGACAGCGAAAACACGGGATCATACATACCGCTTATACATTTTGTACCCGTTGAAATTTGATCTACCTGCTGTAAGCCTCTTACCACACCCGTCACGGGCTTATCGGAGGAACCGAAAGGAACCGTGACGAATGCACCGACAAACAGCTTTTCTTCAAGCTCACCAAGGACAAGATACGTGTAATCATTTTTAACGTGGAACGGTAAAGAAAGGATGTTTACTGTCGCAGTTGTCACTTTATTATTCCGCTGTGTCAGCTACAGCTACAGCTTCCTGTTCTTCTTCCTTGGGATGAACGATGCTTACATCGCCGTCGCAGATAAGTGTGATCGCGTTTCTTACAGCCTTTTCATCTCTGAGATCCTTGCTTATCATAGATGTAAGGGGCTTATCTGTTTCTTTGAGATTTATTTTGCGTTCCGCCTCTGTTCTCTGTCTTACATACTCATCAATTACAAGATGCGCTGTTTTTGCTGTTGCAATTACAAGCTCGTATCTGTTGAATTTATCCTTTGAAATCTGTTCTGCGGAAGGTGTAATGATCTCCATTTTGGTTTTCTCCTTAATTATTCAAAAATTTATCTACAAAATTAACCGTACGTGATACTTTATGCTTTTCAGCGTTGACGATATCTTTAATGATTCTGACCGCATCATCGGGTTTTCCCGTTTCACTTATAACAACGTAGTCGTAAAGATTGAATTTTCCAAGCTCCTTAACAGCCGTGTTCATACGTTTTGTTATGACATCGTCCGTTTCAGTACCTCTGCCTCTTAGTCTTTGCTCAAGAGTCGTATAATCGGGCGGTAAAAGCCACACAAGCACAGCTTCCGGGAACATACGCTTTACGTTTTCCGCCCCTTGAACCTCAAGTTCAAGAATAACATTTATTCCCTCGTCTGTTTTGCCTTTTATTTCGGAATAGAGAGTACCGTAGCGGTTGCCCACATATTCTGCATACTCTACAAAATCACCGTTTTTAACGTGTTCTTCAAATTCTTCAGGCGTAATAAAGTGGTAGTTTACACCGTTTATTTCTCCCGGCCTCGGCTGTCTTGTGGTCGCTGACACACTGTATGCAAAATCATCGTCTTTTACGACTTCTGCCAGAACCGTACTTTTTCCGCTTCCCGCAGGACCTGAAACAACGAGAAGAAGTCCCTTTGAATCAGTCATTTTTTTCACTCCCTTCATCAAGCTGCAATCTTTCTGCCGTTTTTTCGGGTGTCAGTGCGCAAAGAATAACTGTACCGTTTTCGGCAAGTATAACACTCTTTGTCTTTTTTCCGCACGTGACATCCAAGGTCTTTCCCTTTTCTTTTGCTTCTGACACGAGCCTTTTGATAGGTGCGGCATCAGGTGCACAGACAGCTAAAACCTTTTCGGCGGCAACGTAATTTCCGTAACCAATATCTGCAAGCTTCATAATATCACTCTATATTCTGTATCTGTTCTCTGATCTTTTCAAGTTCGCCCTTGATAGCAACGACTGTATGCGCAACTTCCGTATTCTGAGCCTTGCTTCCTATCGTATTCGTTTCCCTGTTTATCTCCTGCATACGGAAATCAAGGTCACGTCCGACGGGTACGTTACTTTCAAGGTAATTATCAAATGCAACGAAGTGGCTGCGCAGGCGGACAAGCTCCTCGTCAATTGCGACTTTATCGGCAAACAGCGCACATTCCGTAAGTATTCTGTCCTCGCTTACCTTTACACCCGCTTCACCGACAACGGCAAGCAGCTTTGTATAAAGACGTTTTTCATACTCCTTGGTTGTGGATTCAGCCTTTTCTTCGATAACATTCACAAGCTCCTCGATGTACATGCGCTTTGCCTTTATGTCATCGTGAAGTCTTGTACCCTCTGCAATTCTTGCGGCATTGAAGTTATCCACGGCACATCCAAGAACTGCTTTCAGGTCGTTCCAATCCTTTTCAAGATCCTCTTC
Organism: Eubacteriales bacterium; assembly: GCA_045124505.1. GTDB lineage: Bacteria > Bacillota > Clostridia > Oscillospirales > CAG-272 > RGIG7213. Next base: position 5,281 of record JBGVLZ010000090.1, on the reverse strand, counting down.
GGGCTTTGTCACCGTGAAGATATCGTGCATCCTTGCAACAGACATAACAGAAATATCATCACGCAGTCCGAATGTGTCGCGGAGCTTGTAAAGTGCATCGATATATCCCTTTGCATATTCCTCGTCAAGTGTTACCGAGCAGTTAAGTCCCGGAGGCGAATCAATGGAAATAAACACGTCCACCTTACCTCTGGATATTCCCGCAGACTGTATATATGCCTTTACCTTTTCTTCAAGGAACATATACGCACGGGGAAGCTTGACATTAACGTCAAGAAAACGGTTATTCACCGCTTTTATTTCAACGGTTATATCCTTGCCTGACAGATTCTGTCTGTCACGGCCGTATCCCGTCATGCTTTTTAACATAATGTTGTCCTCTTTTACTATTAATTAACAATATAAATTTATTATAAAATATTTTTTCACATTTGTCAATCTCATTTTTGTTAACAAAACAATTCAAAATTCACCCGATGTACACCGAAAATTTACATATGATAAAACATAACACTTTCAACATTCACTTGAAATATTCGTCAGTGTATGGTATAATATGCGCCATAATTATATTTTACGGAGATATTTAATAATGAGAGCAGTTATTACAGTTGTCGGCCACGACAGTATGGGTATTATCGCAAAGGTAAGCACCGCTTGTGCGGAGGTCGGCGCAAACATTGAAGACATTTCGCAAAGCGTTATCAAGGATTATTTTGCAATGGTAATGGTCGTTGATATCGATAAATTGAACATTCCCTTCAACGGTCTTGTTGATAAACTTACTGAGCTTGGCAAAGCAAACAATCTTGATATAAGGACGATGCATGAGGACATCTTCAATTCAATGCACAGGATATGAGGGTGAGCCATGATAAACCTTAACGATATTTTAGAAACCATCAATATGATAAAAGAGGAAAACCTTGACATAAGAACTGTCACAATGGGTATTTCCTTGCTTGACTGTGCAAGCGACGATATAGACACGCTTTGCGCACGTGTGTACGATAAGATAACAAAAAACGCCGAAAGGCTTGTGCCCGTCGGCGAAGATATTGAAAAGCAATACGGTATTCCGATAATCAACAAGCGTGTTTCTGTCACACCTATTTCAATGCTCGGAGGCAAGCATTCATCTGATGATTACGTCAAGCTTGCAAAAACGCTTGACCGTGCGGCAAATACGCTCGGTATCAACTTCATAGGCGGCTTCGGTGCACTCGTTGAAAAGGGATTTACAGATAATTCCCGCAATCTTATAAATGCTATCCCCGAAGCACTTTCCACCACAAATCTTGTTTGTTCGTCGATCAACGTCGCATCGACAAAAGCAGGCATAAACATGGATGCTATTGCCATGATGGGCGATATTATTCTGAAAACAGCGTATCTGACAAAGGATAACCAGTCTATCGGTTGCGCGAAGCTCGTTGTTTTTGCCAATGTTCCGCAGGATAACCCTTTTATGGCAGGTGCTTTCCACGGCATCGGCGAAGCTGAAACAGTTATCAACGTAGGTGTTTCAGGTCCCGGTGTTGTAAGCTCCGCAATCAAACGTGCGGGCAACTGCGACCTTTCGGCGCTTGCTGATATAATAAAGAAAACTTCCTTTAAAATAACACGTATGGGACAGCTTGTTGCGCACGAAGCATCAAGAAGGCTTAATGTTCCGTTCGGTATTGTTGACCTGTCGCTCGCACCCACACCGGCTGTAGGCGACTCGGTAGCATACATACTTGAAAATATGGGGCTTGAGCAATGCGGTGCACACGGTACCGTTGCGGCTTTGGCACTTCTTAACGACGCAGTTAAAAAAGGCGGTGTAATGGCATCATCACACGTCGGAGGACTTTCAGGCGCATTCATTCCCGTTTCAGAAGATGCAGGTATGATCGCCGCCGCAGAATCAGGCGCACTGTCGCTTGAAAAGCTTGAAGCTATGACTGCTGTATGTTCAGTAGGTCTTGATATGATCGCCATTCCCGGCGACACACCTGCAGATGTGATCTGCGGAATAATCGCAGATGAAATTTCAATAGGTGTTGCAAACACAAAAACTACTGCTGTACGTCTTATTCCCGCATATGGAAAGACCGCCGGAGAATCGGTGTCTTTCGGCGGTCTTTTGGGATACGCTCCCATTATGAAGGTCAATGATAGATCGTGCAAGGAATTTATCGCACGAGGCGGACGTATTCCTGCACCTATACACAGCCTTAAAAATTAATCAAGAACGGCTAAAACGGTCTGTGCGTAAATTGCCGCCAAGAAATCGTTGGGGTGATTTACGCAGTTACCTGTCATATCGAAGTAAAATTTATTCTTCAACAGCTCTTTGTGCACGCTTGTAACAGGCGCAAGCACAACAGAGCTGTATTCTTTGGCAATTCTTTCAAGTATTTCCTCTTGCTTATCCTGTCCGTTAAAAAATCCCTTTGCGTAAGTGTTGGGAAGCATCGTCGATATGAGAATTATTTCACATTCGGGATTTTTCTCCCAGATATATCCCATTATCGTTCTGATGTTTTCCTCAAACTTGGGATTTGTAAAATCGTTCATACCGAACGCAACGACAAACAGATCGGCATTTTCGCCCTCGTGAAGAGTTTTGAATTCTTCCACACCCCAGTCGGATGTCTTACCGCCGACGGCATGATTGATATACGATATTTTACCGCCGTATCTTCTTTCAAGCTCATTACAAACGGTTTTAGGCCAGATGGGTGCATAAGGCGGAACATTAATCCAGTCAGTACCGCTTGAATTTGCGCCTACTGTAATGCTGTCACCGAAAAATGCAAATGTGAAATCTTCACCGTTTTTGATCTTTTCAACTGTTTTGGAAAGCTTACCGTCGGGACGGCACGGAATAATTCCCTGCCACTTTCCGTCATGAGTATACTTTACCGTGTACTGTTTATCGGATATGGCTGACGATTCGGAGAAAAACAGATACTTCCCCTCAATAGATGCTTCTATATTGAGCTGTGAGCCTTCCTGCGGTTTATCAAGGATTATTTCTTCCCACGGTGTTACAGATATTTCCGAACCTTCGGGAATAATTATACAACCGTCTTCAATTATATAATCACGGTCTTTTACAAATTCCCTTTCAAGACGTGAGTTGCAAAGACTTATAACATCCTTTACGGGATATGCAAGCCTTATCTTTACTGCTTCGCCGTCCTTTTTTATCGGCCAGAACATTTCCATTTCGACAGTATTACCGAGCCAGATCGGTTTTGTATAAGCTTCGCTGCTGTATGTTATCATTTCTTAAACCTCGCAATTCAGTTTCTTTGATATAATTAAACCAAATCGACTGCGGTTTATCACTACATTTAATGGACAAAAGTGTAAATATTATGTTACAAAACAAAAAAATAATATTTTTCGCTTGTTATTTTAACTTTCTATACATATAATTAAGTCCGGCAATGACAGGAGGTGTAATATGTTTTTCAATCTCAAAAGAAAAAAGACTTCGAAAAAAAGCAATGTTTTTAAGCCTTTGCCCGAAGACAAGAAAACACCGCTTATAAAATCCATAGAACGTATTCGCCCCCGTGACATTCCGTTATCTTCGGGTGCGAAGGTGCGGAAAACCACTCATCAGCTGTTTATAAATGCTTTGAGGTATACTATTCTTACTGCAAGCTCGCTGATGTTTTTAGGCAGCTTTATTGCGATCATTCTGTATGTGCTCTCATACGTACAGGCAAGCGAACAAAACCAGCAGATGAGCGATGTTTTCCACGGAAACACATCTCTTTCATACGTCACCGTGGATAACCCGTCAAGGACAAACGTGGAAACGCTTGATATTTCACGTTCACTCGCGGGCGAGGTCATAGATATAGATTATTCAAACGGCGTATACAACGAGGAATTTGAAAAAACACGTTCAAAAATTCTCGATTTGAAACGGCAAAATCCCGATGTATGGGGATGGATAACCGTTGCAAACACAAACATTGATTACCCTATAATGTTCAGCGGTGACAATGATTACTATCTGATGCGTTCACCGAACAGAAAAACAAACAGTCAGGGCTCGATATTCGCCGACGGCAGAACAAAGCCGAAATTACAGGATAACAAGGCGCTCGTTATATACGGCCACAACATGTATACAACGAATACGATGTTCGCCGCACTTATCAATTTCACACGTGAAGACGTGTTCAACAACAGACGTGTTGTAATAACAACACTCGACGGAATATACACTTTTGAAGTCTTCTCGGTATACAGCTCTTCTTCGACGTATAATTATATACGTACTCAGTTTTACAATTCACACGACTTTTTGAATTTTGTACGCACTTGCGATTCAATGTCACTCTTCCACAAAGATATATCATTTACAGAAGACGACATGCTTCTCACGCTGTCAACGTGCACCACGCAAAGAGATGGGCGCCGTTGGGCTATTCACGCAAAGCTTATCGCAGTATCAAGATAAAGAAAGGCATTAATTATGAAAATATCGGTTATAATACCTATGTATAATGAATCATCAATAATCGAGGATTCAATAAATCAGTTTCACACTTACATGGCAAAAACATTTGAGGATTTTGAGCTTATATTTGTAGATGACGGCTCAAAGGACGGTTGCGCTTCTTTTGTTCAAAAGGCAGAGAAGGAAAAGCCCGGTGTACGTCTTGTGCGTTATGAACAAAACCGCGGCAAGGGTTACGCTGTAAGAACCGGTATGCTCGCCGCAACAGGCGATATTGCCATGTTCACTGACTGCGATATTGCATACGGAGTCGGTGTAATAAAAAATGTTTACGATTTCTTCGCATCGGATAATGAGAAGGTGAAAAACGGTAAAGGCAGAACATCCGTCGTTGTCGGTTCCCGTAATCTTACAAAAGATGGATACGAAGGATACACGTTTATACGCAAGCTTGCATCTAAAATATACATAAAAGTGCTGTGTATAACAGCAGGCTTCAAATTATCCGATTCTCAGTGCGGAATGAAAGGCTTCCGTACAGATGATGCAAAAAAGATATTCTCCGAATGTGAAACAGACGGATTTGCATTTGATTTTGAAGTTTTGCTTACCGCAAAATCAAAGGGAATGAAGATAGATGAAATTCCCGTGAAAATAATCAATCACAGAGAATCAAAAATAAAAAAATACACACGAGTGTGTGAAACAGATAAAGTGACAAAAAGCACTTCTTATAGAGTCATACATAATATGTTCGAATTTTTTTTACAAAAAAAATCGCTAAAATTCAAGTGTAAGACATATAAATAGGTT
>JBGVLZ010000089.1:0-37839 GCA_045124505.1 Eubacteriales bacterium | reverse complement strand
TTGTAAACTATGTTACCACACTATACACATTGGTCGTCCGCTTCAAAATGTATAAATATACTAAAAGCGGGAGTGCAATGCACTCCCCTACAGAATAAATATTCAAAAAGTACACGGGGCGACTTATTTTGGAAGTTATTTCCATAAATGAGCCACCCCCTATGGTTTAAGGAATAAAATAGTTGATTAATAGGTTATACCGATACCGGGGGTGGAGTTCATGATGATCTTTTCGCCCTTGAATTCGGGACCGCCCGTATACGGATCGTATTTGCAAAGTGCGGGACCGTCAAGGTCGGCTTTGGTTATTATGCTCCTGCCTGCGGCAAGGTGTGAAGCGGCAGAAACGGCAATTTTACTTTCAAGCATACATCCCGCCATACATTCAATGCCGTACGTTTCGGCGACGGCGCATATTTTCAGCGCTTCGTGTATACCGCCTGTTTTCATCAGCTTGATGTTTATAAGGTCGGCTGCACGGTTCTGAATTATATTTATGGCATCACGCACGGAAAATACGCTTTCATCAGCCAAGATAGGTGTTTTTACGTGATCTGTGACGTATTTGAGCCCCTCAAAATCATCAGCCACTGTCGGCTGTTCGACAAGCTCAATGTCAAGCCCCTCGGCTTCCATAGCGGAAATTATTGAAATTGCCTGCTTTGCGCCCCAGCCCTGATTTGCATCAACACGCAAAAGTATGTCGGAGCCTACGGCATCGCGGATGGCTTTCATGCGCTCAACGTCGCCGCGTCCGTCCTTACCGACCTTTATTTTCAGTATCTTGAAGCCGTCTTGAACGGCTTTTTTTGCATCCTCGACCATAACGTCAACGGGGTTTACGCTTATGGTAAGGTCGGTGGTTATCTCATTACGTCCTCCGCCGAGCACCTTGTATAAGGGCATGCCGCACTTCTGTGCAAAAAGGTCGTATATCGCCATGTCAACAGCCGCCTTTGCGGAGGTGTTTTTCTTGATACAGCTGTGCAGCTTTTTCATTATGCCGTCGAGATTTTCAATATCGTATCCGATAAGCGACGGACGGATGAAATCCTCGATAGCACCGACTATCGACATTTTTGTGTCACCTGTTATAACAGCAGTCGGGGGCGCCTCGCCATAGCCTGTATTGCCGTCATCTGTTATCACTTTAACGATAATATCATCAACACAGTCCGTTGTGCGCAATGCCGTTTTGAACGGAGTTACAAGCGGGATTTTTATATTTTCGGTCTTTATATCTATGATCTTCATATTTGTCTCCTTTTTTGTGGACTGTACAAATAATACCACTGTTTTTTGAATATGTCAAGATGCGCCGTATGGCTGTAATGAATAATTAATCATGACACAAAGCATAAAATTAGTTTTCTGTATAAAGTGTAAACTAACTTTTATGAAAATTGTACAAATTGCCGTTTCTGCAAATGAAAGTTTCATCAATTATGGCGAAAATGACGAAAATTAATTGACAAATGCTAAAAATAACACTATAATTATACATAGTCTCAATATAGCCTTATTCGGTTTTGAGTGAGAGAAAATAAGAAAAGGGGGATAGTAAAACCCGGCACAGGGTGATGTGTGCAAAAAACAAAAAAATACTATTTAAGAAAAAAACAGGAGGTCCTCTATGCAAGTAAAATCAGGCAAATTCACAAAAAGACTTGTCAGTGTGATACTGATGGTCGTTATGATCTTTTCCGTTTGCATACCCGCTACGGCAGAGACACAAAAAACAATAGCCCCCGCAGTAAGCGTAACTGAGCTTATGGTGGGCGAAACAGCAGCACTCAAGGTGTGCGGCTGGAACATTAAAACATTCTGGACATCGGCAGACGAAAATGTTGCAACAGTTGACTGTAAAGGCGTTGTAACGGCAGTTGCCGAAGGTGAAACGACAATTACAGCAAAATCACGTTCATTCTTCGGAATGATCAAAAAAATGGAATTTTACATCATCGTCAAGCCCTTTGAAGCTGATGTAACTATAGAAATAGGCGAGGATGTTGAGCTTGTTGTCGATGCATGCGGCATCACAACATGGACAACAGACGACGAATCAATTGCAATGGTCGATAACGGTATCGTTACAGGTATCAGCGAAGGCGTTGCAACAATCACGGCAACAACGATGAAGAAGGTAGGCTTCTTCTGGTTCCTCGGCCTCGGCAAAACAGTTAAAACTGTTGAAACATTCACAGTTGAAGTAAAAGCAAACGGAACAACAGGCGATGAAGAAATCCCCGAAGGAACATATTGTGTTACATTTGATTCCAACGGCGGAAGCGAAATAGAACCTCAGTACGTAAATGCAGGCAAAACAGCAACATTCCCCGGCGTACCCGAAAAAGAAGGATTCGCTTTTGTTGGTTGGTATGTTGACGAAGAATGTACAGTTAGATTTGATTTTTCTACTACTATTCAAAGCAATACGACTGTTTATGCTGCTTGGCGTGATGGAGATTATGCAGAAATCTTTAACAAGCAAAAAGAAGAATTGGACGAACTCAAAAAGCTGAATGATGGCAAACTCCCTGAAATCATTCTAAATAAAGATACTTATATGCCTATGTTCATTTTGGGTACATATTCCGATGTAATCGTAACAGATTTTGACAGTGCAATTGAGTCTTTAAAAGATGTAGAAAATATAATGGAGTTCCAGAATGTCGAAGAAGAATATGTTGGAATTTCCACTTTTACATTTGAAGATACAACACAATATCGTTTACAACAGATGTATGACGGCTATGTTGTATACGGACAACAATTGGTTATTACAACAGACGAAACGGGTAAAGTTACATCTTTAAGCGGTGATTACGTAATGATCGATGCTCTGCTTGATCCTGCTGTCAATATTACCGCAGAAAAGGCAATAGATATAGCTGCTGAATATTGTGAATTTGAAAATTCAGATGTGTCGCTGGTTGTCTATACTCTTGACGGCTACAATGAAATGGCATATGTTTTAGCCAATATCGCATATACTGTTGTGGTTAGTGCGAATGACGGTACAGTTATTTTGGATTACGCTCAAATTATTACAGATCTTCCGTCTGGAAATGGTACGATGACGTCCGCAGAAGGCAGAAATGAAGATGGAGATACTTTCAATACAATATACTATGACTATTCAGATCCTACAAAACAAGACACATATGTTTTTTATGACAAAGTGAGAGACATTCTCTATCACGATTTCAACAATATTGTTTCAAATGATTTCTATAGATATTACAACACAGATGCTTTAACAAATTATGATAATGTTTGGAATTCTAATGCACAAAAGGCCATAGTGCTTTCCAAAAATTTATCTAATACTTATGATTTTTATTTGGATATACTCGGGCTGATGTCATATGATGGTGAAGGCGGTAGGATTTTTGCTTATGTAAATGATGGATTTAGCTATGGAACAAATGCATTCAACTGTGGACCTTGCACAATTGACGGTGAAGCAGTTACACTCCTTTCATTTGGCGGTGTAGCTAATTATCAAAATGATATTGATGTTGTAGGACACGAATTTACGCATGCGGTACAAGGTGCTTTGGTAAAAGAATTGCAATATAGTGGTCAAACCGGATCTTTAATGGAAGCATATTCCGATGTTATGGGCGAATTGGTCGAAGCATATTACACTACTGATAAAAGAGCGGATTGGCTGCATGGAGAAAGAAACATGATAGATCCATCGTCAAATGCTAGTAGTTATATCAAAGACTGGAAGGGAACTGCATACCTTTATCCTTCTCAGGTCTATGGCGTAGGTTATTATACAGGCTCTGAGGATAACGGTGGAGTTCATCATAATTCTACCATTATTTCGCATGCCGTTTATAAAATGTACGAAAATGGAATAAATAATATTGCAGAGTTGACCGAATTGTTGTATAGAGCATGGGGATATTTAACTCCTACAGCAACATTTCATGATTATCGAATATCAATGGTTGCCGCTGCCAAAAGTATGAATTTCAGTAATGAAGAAATAGATTTTATAAATGATGCTTTCGATGATGCAGGAATTAATTTGAATTCTATCCCTGAAGATTACGATCAAGGCTTTTTCACCTCTGTAAATGTTAACTATCATATCGAGGATTACAATACCTTGGAACCGATTCCGGGCGCCCAAATAGTAATTAATAAACTTGATGAAGACAGAACTGAGGTTGCTCATGGCTATTGCGATGCCGAAGGTAGATGTTCTTTTAATTTGAAAGCGGGCTACTATATTATTACGGAAAGTGCGCCCGGATACTTTGATACCGTATCAATAGTTTGTTTCAATGTTTTAGAAACTGTTGATATAACATCTAAACTGATTAAGAAAAGTGAACATAACGACACAATTGTTTTTGAAGTAGGCGGTAAAGTCACAAATGCATTAACAGGTCAACCGTTGAGTGAAGTGACGATGAATTTCCGAAAAGGATATGAAATAACCTCCGGCAGAGTCGCACTTTCTATAACAACTGATGCAAACGGTAAATACTATACGGACACTCTTGAAAACGGCTATTATACCATTGAATTGATAAAACCCGGCTATATTACTTCTTATGTTATTGCCCAGGTCGCATCAACCTGGGGCGATCCTAATTCTGAAAATATATTGAATCAAAACTTTTCAATTTCGCCAATGGTTGTTCAAAATGGTACACTGCGAATAGTTTTGTCATGGGGAGAAAATCCGAGAGACCTTGATTCTCATTTGTATGGTGAATCAATATCCGGAAATAGCTACCATGTGTATTATGCAGATCAAATTGCTTACGACAACGGCGAAACCATTGTTGAGTTGGATATCGACGATACAAGTTCATATGGCCCGGAAACTACTACTGTGAATTTAGAAAAGCAAGGTGATATTATTCACTATTACGTTCATGACTATTCGACATATAGCAGTGAAAGCAGTATGGCACTTGCATCGTCCGGAGCCGTTATACAGGTATATTCCGATAATAATTTGATTGCTACATATAATGTCCCTTCTACACAGCCGGGTACTGTATGGCACGTGTTTGATTATGATGTATCGACAGGTAGAATTACTCCCAAACACGAGGTAACAGGCGGCATTCCAAGATAATTGCACGCAACGCAAAACTTCCGAAATATTTGACAGTTTGAATAAAAATTCAATATGATCAGCAAAAGGGTGGCTTATGCCGCCCTTTTTTGCTGGAGTGTAATAACTTTTTCCCTTGAAAGTTTACATTTAAATTTTTTCATTACATCGGATTTGGATTTTTTACGCCACATCCGCACACCACGGCGGCATATTAAACAAAACGATGAAATATAACCTTGTAGTAAACGGGCACAAGGGCGCCAAGCCTGCGCCCCCACGGTTCGGCACGAACCGCCCCGCAGGCAAATGGCGCATACCGCATTCTGCGGTATATTAAACGCCTTCCGTAATCGCCCGTATAAAATAGCGGGTATTCCGGTGCGTGGATTTATCAAAAAAACAAAGTGTTTGCTTCGAACAGTGCTTGAAAGTATGTTTTGCATGTACATGAGCTTATGTTTTTTTCAGTAAGTTCAAGACTTGTTTATATATATATGATAAAATAAATTATAATTGCGACCGTAAAAGAGGTAATGAGTTTTATGATACATATTGAAAATCTTACAAAATATTACGGAAAGAATCCTGCTGTCAACAATATCAGCTTTGACATAGGCGACGGCGAGGTCGTTGGATTTCTCGGTCCCAACGGTGCGGGCAAATCCACGACCATGAATATTTTAACGGGATATCTTTCCTCCACGTCGGGTACATGCACCATCGACGGGATCGACATTCTTGAAAATCCGGGCGAGGCTAAAAAGCGCATCGGATTTCTGCCTGAGGTGCCGCCACTTTATCCCGACATGACACCTATTGAATATCTCAATTTTATTTATGACCTTAAAAAATGCACGCTGAACCGCAAAAAGCACATAGACGAGATAATCTCCGTTATGCGCCTCGGCGACTACCGTGACCGTCTTATCAGCCATCTTTCCAAGGGCTACAAGCAGCGTGTCGGTATTGCCGGCGCACTTGTGTCAAATCCCAAGGTGCTCATATTTGACGAGCCGACAATAGGTCTTGACCCGCGTCAGATCATTGAGATACGTGAGCTTATACGCTCCCTCGGTAAAAACCACACGATAATTCTTTCAACGCACATACTTCCCGAGGTTCAGGCGGTATGTGACAGAATCATCATCATCGACAAGGGTGTTATCCGTGCAGACAAGGCGACATCTGACATAAACGAGCTTGCCGAAAACAAAAAGCGTTTCACCATCCAGATCGCAGGTCCGCGCCAGGAGGTTGAAGGCGTGCTCCGCCGTGTTGAAGGCGTGCAGAGCGTTGAGTATCTGTCAGCATCGAAGACAAATGGCACTCTTTACCGTGTGCAGTGCAAGCCCGGCTTTGACTCAAGACGCCGTATATTCACCGTTCTTGCCGAAAGACAGTGGCCCATTATGGAGCTTAATACCCTCGGTACAAGCCTTGAGGACATATTTATCGCCCTCACCTCAAAGCAGTAAGGCGAAAGGAGAAAATAATGTTAGCCATATATAAAAGAGAAATGAAAGCGTATTTTTCCACATTTATAGGATACGCATTCATCGCTTCATTTTTAATAATTTCGGGTATATTTTTTACCCTCGCCGTGCTTGCGCAGGCAGCCGATGCCGACGTTACCGTATATTATGCGGGCGTTATCTACTCCTTCATCGTGCTTATCCCTCTTTTAACGATGAAGCTTTTCACGGATGAAAAAAGACTTCGCACGGAAACGGTGCTTCTGACCGCCCCCGTCAGTCTTTTCAACATCGTTTTTGCAAAATTTTTAGCGGCATTCACAATGTTCGCCATGACACTCGGTGTTTCTTGCATCAATCTTGTTCCGATGTACGTTTACGGCGATCAGAACACAATGATAATTTTAGGAAATCTTCTGTCAATACTTCTTATCGGTGCAGCGTTTATTTCCGTCGGCGTGTTCCTTTCATCGGTTACGGAAAACCAGCTTGTTGCCGCCGTTTCGACAATTGCCGTTATAGGTATCTTTCTTGTCATCGGCATGTTTTCAACGAGCATCGGATTTACACCCTTGAGAGTTGTTCTGAACTTCTTCTCCGTGTTCAACCGCTACACATATTTCACATACGGTATTATTGACTATGCAGCTCTTATCTACTACTTCTCAATAACCGTCCTTTTCATCTTCCTGACCGTGCGTGTATTTGAGCGCCGCCGTTGGGCATAAGGAGGGAAAAACAATGGAAAACAAAAAAACATCATTTTTCAAAAACAAGAAATTCAAATACGGCTCACTTGCTATTGCTTTTACAGTCGTATTCATCGCCGTCATTATAACGGCAAATGCGATAATTACCTCGCTTTTCTCAAAATACTGGGTGTATACAGACCTTACATCGAACAATCTGTTCACTCTTTCGCCTGAAGCTGAGGAGCTTTTGAAGTCCGACCTTATCAAAAACGATATTGAGATAAAGTTTGCGGTTCCCGAGGACACCATCTCAAAATCTAACCGCATGCTCATGATATACTCCTGTGCGCTTGCATATGCGGAAGCCTCAAAGGATCTTGAACATAAAATAACCGTAAACTGCTATGACGCTTATCTTTATCCGTCGGAATTTGCCGATTACAAAACGCTGACAGGCGGTGTGTGGTCAGATTCAAACGTAGTTATCGAAACAGCAAACGGAACACCTATCGTTTACACGATGGATAATTTCTTTTCAGTCGATTCACAGTCAGGCGAGGAGCTTGGATTTTCAGGCGAAAGACGTTTCTTGAGCGCATTTTTCCAGCTTGCAGGCGTTGAAAAGCCCGTTATCTGCTTCACAACAGGCCACGGTGAGCCGATAGGAACGAATGACGATCAGAGTGCAAACCAATACAAAGACTTCTTCACCATGCTTTCCGGCTGGGGATTTGAAACGAAGATAGTCGATCTTCAGCGACAGGAGCTTGACGAAAACTGCCGTCTTGTAATAATCCTTGATCCCAAAAAGGACTTTGTTTCAAAGGATCTTGACACGATGGGCACACGCTCGGAAATTGACAAAATCGACGAATATATGGCGACCGAATACGGCTCGATGATGGTATTTGCAGGGCCTACGGGAACTGAATTTCCTGTTTTGAATGAGTATCTTGAGCAGTGGGGCGTCAAAATAAACACAACACGCAAGATAACAGACACGGCAAACGCAATTTCGACAACAAATACAACATTCACAGTTGAATATTCCGAAAACCCGCAGACAGCATCGCTTACCGAAAAGTTCGGCGACTTGCGTACCGCCTTTTCAAATGCCGCACCCGTTGAAGTGCTTGCAAACAATGAAGCGGAAAAAATGCAGGTAGCCGCACCTGTTTTCCAGACATCAGCCTCGGCGCAGGCTATTTCCTCCGAAAACGTGGAAACGGGCGTGTTCAACCTTTTCACACTCACAAAAAACCTCTCCTACAAGGACAATGAATCGATGTACAACTACATCGTAACATGCGGAAGCCCCGAAATGCTTAAATACTGCACCTCGCAGTCTTACGCAAACAGAGAGATCATTTATATGCTTACACAGAAGATACATACCGTCAAGATCCCGTTTGAGCTTGATTACAAGGCTTACGAGGACAACGGTCTTTCCCTCATCACGAGCAGCGGCGTACTGACCTGGGGCATCGTGCTTATCGGTGTTATGCCCGTTATCATACTTGCCGTCGGCGGTGTTGTAGTTATAAGGAGAAAAAGAAGATAAATGAGCGAAGAATATAACAAGGAAACAGAAGCCGAGATTACACCCGAAGCTGACGAAAGTGAGCTTCACAGTATCCTTTACGGCGGTGAATATTCCGAATATAAGGAAGACCTCGACTTATCCGACATAGAAAAAGAGGAAAACGAAAAAAAGCTTGACCTTTCGACCTTTGAAGAGGACACCTACAAAAAGGACGAAAAGAAAGCCTCCTACACCTCTACAAAAAGCAAAAAGCTTTTAATTGCCATACTCAGTGCGGTGTTCGTGCTTCTTATTGCGGCATACCTCATTTTAGGTCCTACGGGACTTGACGTATTCGGCTTCAAGGAAACGGAGCAGACACCCGTTGTCTACACTACGGGTGAAGTAAGGGGCGCAGGCAAGGACAACTGGCTTATTTACGAGCACGTTGAAAGAAACAACATACAGAGCATCGAAGTGCATAACAAGCACGGTGTTTACACTGCATACTATAATCCGCAGGCTGACGGCTTCTACTTTCTGGGTGCCGAAACGCTTTCGTATGACGAGGAGCTGTTTTCGTATCTCGTAGTAAGCGCAGGCTACACGGTATTTGCGGACAGACTCCCGAAGGGAGAACGCAGTGACGACCTCTCCGAATACGGTCTTGCACCCGATGACGATCCGGCATATTTCATTTTAACGACGAGAACAGGCAACACACATAAGCTTTATATAGGTAATCCCACGCTTGACGAGGGAAGATATTACGTTATGTATGAGGGACGTGATATCGTTTACGTGCTTGAAAGCTCTATTGAAAAAACGCTTTTGGGTGACGTAAAGGATATTCTGACACCTATTTTGTCATTCCCTGTTCCCACGGGCTCAAACGATTATTACACGAGAATACCCGAAATTTATATAACGCTTAACAAAGAAGAACCGTATATATTCATCGATTACACCAAGGATGATAAAACGACCGAGGAAACATTCGGTGTAACGGTTCCGTACATGCTCCGTTACCCTGAGGATCTGCAGGCATCGACAGAGCAGGTAACATCTCTTTTCAAATACATCATCAATCTGCAGGCAGATGAGCTTTTGGAGTATGACATCTGCTATACAAAGGATGAGTTCGACTCGACAACAGGAGAAATATACACAGAAGAGGAAGTTAAGCCTGAAATACTTCTCAAATACGGCATAAAGGATGCCGAAAAGGCACTTATATACACGTATGAGGGTTACCCGACGATAGTTTATTTCAGTGAGCTTCAGAAGGACGAGGACGGAAAATCGTTCTATTATGCATGGTCACCCGTTGTCGGAATACTGACAAAGCTTTCAGCGGACAAGGTTCCTTTCCTTGAATGGCATAAAGTTGATTTCATAGAAAAAGCGCTTTTCAATGCACATATTGACAAGGTAGCATCGCTTGAGCTTACAGATAAAACATCATCTTCACAGCACTTCAAATTTGAGCTTACAGGTAAGGGAGATGACCTTTATATCGAAGAAACGATATCCGGTAAATTCCTTAAGTCCACAGGCAAAACGGAGGGCGGAAAGAGCGATGTTTACAACTTCCGTCAGTTCTACAAGTCGGCTTTGTACATGGAAGCAGGCGACATGATAGATGAACCGAGCGAAAAATCGCTTATAGCTCAGGTCAAGATGACCACACGCAACGGCTATGAAATGTTCTATGAATTTTACGCATATTCCGATCAGCGCTGTTATTACACGATCAACGGCGAGGGAATGTTCTATGTAAAGCGTGCGGCAGTGCAGAAGCTGTTTGCCGACGCAAACCGCCTGATTGAGGGCAAGGACGTAAACGCCGAATCTGAATATTAAACGGAGAAAAAAATGCCGCTTCTTGAATGTCATTCCCTGTCAAAGGTCTACAGGCAGGGAGAAAATACGATCCCTGCTGTCAGAGAATGCAATCTGACTATCGAAAAAGGTGAATTTATCGCCATTGTCGGCACATCGGGTTCGGGCAAAAGCACGCTTCTGTCGCTTTTGGGCGGACTTGATACACCAAGCGGCGGCAAGGTATACATAAACGGCTGTGATATCTACAAGCTGTCAAATGAACAGCTGGCAGAGTACCGCCGTCAGCATATCGGTTTTATATTTCAGAATTACAATCTTATACCCGTTTTTACGGCACTTGAAAATATTCTTATGCCTGTTTTGCTTGACGGCCGTAAGATAAACGCACACCACGTAAATGAACTGCTTGACGTTCTCGGTATCGCCGACAGAGTACACCATCTGCCGGGTGAGCTTTCGGGAGGTCAGCAGCAGCGTGTGGCAGTGGCACGTGCGCTTGTGAATTATCCGTCAATAGTGCTCGCTGACGAGCCGACGGGAAATCTCGACAAAAACTCCGCACGTGAGCTTATGAAGCTTCTGCTTGAAACAAAAAAGCTTCAGGATCAGACGCTTGTCATCGTAACACATGACGATACCGTCGCCGCAATGGCTGATAAGGTCTATCGCATGGACGACGGATATCTGAAAAGACAATAGATACATTCCGTGGGGGACAGGGGCAATCATCTTGCAAAGCAAGGCGATTGATGCTCGGTCCCCACAAATCACATCCGAATTAAATGAGCAAAGATGGGGTTCAAACGGGACGTCGTCACTTTGCAAAGCAAAGTGATTGCGTCTTATCCCCTACAGACACCACCCCGAATTAAACGCCTTCCGTAGGGGCGTGCATCGCACGTCCGCATTAAACGCCTTCTCCAGCCACTTGACGAAGTCAAGTGATGGGAGACAGTGTGGCAACGAGATTGCGCAACAAGTTACGCAACTCGGACGGATGAGGTGTCAGATTAAATGGTTTTTAAACGGGCGGATATGGAATCCGCCCCTACGCGTTACCTCGAATATACAGACCGTAGGGGTCGGCGCCCACGACGACCCGTCGATGAGGTGTCAGATTAAACGGGTTTGAAAATGAATTGCCTGCGGCATGAATTGTCACTTCGTGACATGAATTGTTTGTTACACAAACATGAATTGTTATTCGTCCTGCGAATAACATTTTAAACATGCGGGACACCCTGCAAAATTTTTTGATTATTAAGGAGCGAAACGGTATGACACCGATGATGCAGCAATATTTTGAAATAAAGAACACCTGCACCGATGCGATACTTATGTACCGTCTGGGCGACTTTTACGAGATGTTCTTTGAAGATGCAAAGACGGCATCGCGTGAGCTTGAGCTGACACTCACGGGCCGTGACTGCGGCGAGGCTGAGCGTGCACCGATGTGCGGTGTACCGTATCACAGCGTTGAGGGGTACATTTCAAAGCTCGTTTCAAAGGGCTACAAGGTCGCCATTTGTGAGCAGACGGAGGATCCTGCCGCCGCAAAGGGTATCGTAAAGCGTGAGATCATACGCATCATCACCCCGGGCACGCTCACACAGTCGGGTATGCTCGACGAAAAAAAGAACAATTATATTGCATCTGTTTATATGGGCGGTGACGGTGTTTCGCTGTCTTTTGCCGATATTTCAACGGGGTATTTTTCATCCTCTTCTTCAGGCGGCGATCCCGTTGGGTTCGTGATGAACGAAATGGGCGCATATTCGCCGTGCGAGGCTGTAGTGAATTTCGCACGAGGCGAATATCCAGTCCTTGACGAATATTTTTCAAAGCGTCTTTGTTGCATGACGAACTATAACGAAGACGATAGATTTGATTATTCGGAATGCTTCAAAACGTGTGAAAAGCAGTTTTCGGGCGTTCACTTTGCGGATGTTTCACCGCTTTCGGTGAAGTCCTCCGGTGCGCTTCTTTCGTATATTGCCGAAACGCAGAAGACCGATATTTCCTACATAAACGAAATAAAGCTGTACGACGGTGAGCAATACCTGCAAATGGACATCTCAACCCGCCGTTCCCTTGAGCTTTGCGAGGTCATGCGAGGCGGAAAAAAGGGCTCACTTTTATGGGTGCTTGATGACACAAAAACGTCGGGCGGTGCAAGACTTTTAAGAAAATGGATAGAAGAACCGCTTTATTCCGTAGCGGACATTATGAAAAGACAGAACGCCGTAACAGCGTTTTATAACGATTTTAACGCACGTGAGGAGCTTGCGGAGTGTCTTCGCTCCGTGCTTGACCTGGAGCGTCTTGGCACAAAGGTCGTTTACGGAACAGCATCGGGAAAAGACCTGCGTGCGATCGCACAAACAGCCAAGAGCATCCCCGAAATAAAAGAAATAATTAAAAATTTACCGTCTGAAAGACTGAATGAAATATACATGACTCTTGATGAGCTTGGAGATATAACAGACGTTATCTGCCGTGCCATCGTTGAGGATCCGCCGTTTTCCGTGCGTGAGGGCGGAATAATCAATGACGGATACGATGCAGGCGTTGACAAGCTCCGCAGTATCATGAAGGACGGAAAATACTGGATATCAAAGATTGAGGAAACGGAAAGGGAAGCAACGGGGATCAAAACGCTCCGTGTGGCTTACAACCGTGTTTTCGGTTACTATATAGAGGTCACAAAGTCAAATCTTGCCGATGTTCCCGAAAGATACATAAGAAAGCAGACGCTTGCAAACTGTGAAAGATTTATAACCGAGGAGCTGAAGGAATTTGAAGCCTCCGTGCTCGGTGCATCAGATAAGATCGTAAAGCTTGAATATGATATTTTCTGTAACATACGTGAGTTTGTAAATAACAACATCATAAGAATAAGGGATACCGCCGCAAAGCTTTCGGAGCTTGATGTATATTTATCCCTTGCAAGAACGGCTGTAAAAAACAGATACACAGCCCCTGAGGTGGATCTGTCCGATATGATAGTTATTGAGGAAGGACGCCACCCTGTTGTGGAGCAGTTTGCATCAGGTACTTTTGTGCCCAATGACACAATGCTTGACACGAATTTAAACCGTCTGATGCTTATAACAGGGCCTAATATGGCAGGTAAATCGACTTATATGAGGCAAAATGCGCTGATCGTTATCATGGCACAGATAGGCTCATACGTGCCTGCAAGATCAGCACGCATAGGCATATGCGATAAAGTCTTCACACGTGTCGGTGCAAGCGACGATCTTGCCTCGGGCACATCGACATTTATGCTTGAAATGAATGAGGTTGCATATATTCTTTCAAATGCCACAAAGCGAAGCCTTATAATATACGATGAAATAGGCAGAGGCACGTCAACCTATGACGGTATGTCTATCGCACGTGCTACTGCTGAATATACAGCAGGCAAGAAGTTAGGAGCAAAGACGCTTTTTGCAACACACTATCACGAGCTGACGGAGCTTGAAAACACAAACGAGGGCATTGTAAACTATAACATCGCCGCAAAAAAGAGAGGCGACGACCTTATTTTCCTGCGTAAGATAGTAAGAGGTGCGGCTGATGAAAGCTACGGAATTGAAGTGGCAAAGCTTGCAGGCGTTCCTGCCCCTGTTATAAAACGTGCAAAAGAGATACTTTCGGCAATTGAGTCGGGAAATCCCGAGCGCATAAGAAAAAAAGAAGTCCAAAAAATAGAGGACTTCAACATTTCCGTTGAAAGTGTTGCAAATGACGAAATAAGAGAGAAATTAAAAGGGGTAGACCTTAACATAATTACCCCCGTTGATGCATTTGATATTTTAAGAAAGCTGAAAAGTTTACTGTAATTATGGGAATTATTAACGTACTTGATATAAGCGTTGCCAACCTCATCGCCGCAGGCGAGGTGGTTGAGCGTCCCGCATCCGTTGTAAAGGAGCTTATAGAAAACTCAATAGATGCAGGGGCTAAAAACATCACCGTTGAAATTAAAAACGGCGGTGTCAGCCTTATACGTGTCACCGACGACGGCTGCGGCATGTCAAAGGAAGACCTGCCGGTGTGTATTTTGCGCCACGCAACGAGCAAGATTCAGACAAAGCATGACCTGAACATGATAAAAACGCTCGGATTCAGAGGTGAGGCGCTGGCGGCAATTGCCTCCGTTTCGCACCTGCGCATCATAACGAAGCAAAAGAACGGTGCCGGATATGTTCTTGAAAGTGTCGGCGGCAAAGCCTTGAAGGTTGAGGAAACAGGCTGTGCCAACGGCACAAGCGTTATCGTTGAGGAGCTTTTCGGAAACGTCCCCGCAAGGCGCAAGTTTTTGAAAAAGGACTCAACGGAAGCCTCCGCTGTCATGTCGATATGCGAAAAAACAGCACTTTCGCACCCTGAAATATCGGTGTCGTTTATTTCTGATAACACACTGAAATTCAGAACAACAGCTGACGGACAGCTTAAAAATGCAATTTATTCCGTTTTCGGACGTGAATTTGCAAATAATCTATTGGAAATTGACGGACAAGCCGAAGGAATTGACGTGTCGGGTTATATCGGCACGCCGTCAAACTCACGCCCCAACAGAAATATGCAGATATTTTTCGTAAACGGAAGATACGTCAAAAACAGAAGCATACAAGCGGCACTTGAGGCGGCGGTGCAGTCATATATTCCGACTGAAAAATTCCCCACAGCAGTGCTTAACATAACACTTCACCCCGGATTTGTCGATGTAAACGTGCATCCTGCAAAGACGGAGATAAAGTTTTCAAATGAAAAAGCGGTGTTTGATGCCGTTTACATCATCGTAAAGGACGCCGTTGACAAAAGCACGCAAAGACCGACGCTTAAAATAGACGAGGTCATAAAGCCTCAGATAAGATTTACCCCCATTGAGGACGGCAGGGCTGAAAGTTTAAAGAAAAGACAGATAGCGCAGGAGGGGATATTTGAAACTCCTGCTCCAAAGTCAGAACCGAAGCCCGAACAAAAAACAGAAATAAAGATAGCAAAAGAGATAGAAAAGGAAGAAAAAAAGGCAGTAACCGTACCGCATTTTGAGCCTGTAATGCCACAGGAGGACGAATATGTTCCCTCCGACTTTGATGTCCCGAAATTCGTAAGCACGCTGAGAGCCCCCGAGATCACACTTCCCGAAAAAAAAGAGGAAATAAAACCGTCTGAGCCTGTAAGCACCCCCGAACCTGTTAAAGCTGAGGAAAAGGACGAATATAAGCCGACAAAGCGCAAGGGTGAGTATAAGCTGAGGGGCGAAATTTTCAATACATATCTTATTGTGGAAGCAGGAGAGGAAGCATATATCATTGACAAGCACGCCGCACATGAGCGTATAATTTTCGAAGAATTGAAGCTTGGTGTGAAAATAAAAGCGGGATATTCGCAGATGCTTATGATACCGCTTGAAATACCGCTTTCCGACGAGGAAGCCTCGGCGGGTGAAGAATTCCGTGAGGAGATCGTCAAAACAGGCTTTTCGTATGAAATTTCCGCAGGCATGGCAACAGTCACGGAAATACCGTCAAATCTTACAGAAGGTGCGGCGGTCGACTTGTTCATCACCATCCTCGGTGAGCTGTCAAGCGGTACGGGAAATGCCACCCTTTCACGTGACCTGTTATACGAAAAGGCACTTTATCAGTCAGCCTGCAAGGCGGCAATAAAGGCAGGCGACCTTAATTCCGAGGAGGAGCTGACAGCCCTCGTTGACCGCCTTATGGCGTGCCCTGAAATCACCCACTGTCCGCACGGACGCCCCGTGGCATTCATAATGACAAAATCATCTGTTGAAAGACGGTTCGGAAGAACATAAAAATAAAACAATCGGTATTTTTGAGTGATATGCCAATGTCAAAAGTGCCTTTACATTGCTTTTGTTATAGTAATGTCTTGGGAGATTTCTGTTTTGTTAATTGTTTCGTTTTTTGAATCAAATTCGGGGAAACAAAGTAAAAAGAAGTCGCATTCATCGCAACAGCATTCAAATCCTTGCTCTCCGTTGCCAAGACAAACGGCGGGCTCTCCGGGCGTAAGTTCTACGCCTGTAATATCTATTATCTTTCTTGGTATATCCTTATTATTCATATGTTTCCACCTAAGCATATAAAAAAGTGCGCCCCATGAAGGAACGCACCGAAAAAGTGTTCCTTCATTGTTGTCACACAATCTCTCGCCAGTGTTAGTGGGTATGAGGAAAAAAGGAAACACCTTTTACCAAGGTTAGTTTCCCACTAACACGAAAAAATATTAGATTGTGTGACAAGTGTATTCTATCACGTTTCTGTTGATTTGTCAATAAAACTTGAGAATTTAGCAAAGACAAACCGTTATGATACAATTGATAGATGACAAACAAAAAGGCTCCATTGTAAAAAAGAAAGGTCAGCGAAGCTGACAGAGGGGGAAGGCGTTCAATTCGGACGTGCTTTTTGGGGTGGATGAGGTGTTATAACGGGCGATTCGCAGTTCGCTTTGCGAACTGATTGAATCTTGCCCCTGCAAAAATATAGGGCAGATTCATTTGGAAACGATTTCCAAATGAGTCTGCCCTTTTAAAATTGATTTTATCTTATGCCGAGATAAATGAGCAAAACGGAGATATCAGCAGGTGAAACACCGCTTATTCTTGAAGCCTCGCCCACGGTTTCAGGCTTCATTTTTTCAAGCTTCTGGAACGCTTCTATGCGAAGTCCCTTTATTTTGCTGTAGTCGATATCGGAAGGTAATTTTACCCCCTCAAGCTTTCGTGCCGCTTTGACGGCGGAAAGCTGTTTTTTGATATATCCCTCGTATTTTATCTTGACTTCGGCTTCATAAATGACGTCCTCATCTGTTTCCGTTCTGGAAACGTCAACGTCTTTAAGCATTTCATACGTCAGCTGGGGACGGCGCAAAAGGTCTGCAAGCTTTGCTGTCACCGTTATACGCTCTGTACCTGCTTCGTCTGTTATCTCATTGAGTCTGTCTGACGGACGGACATTTGCTTTGTTTGCCCTTTCTATCTCACGTTCAATACGTGCTTGCTTTTCCTTGAATTTTTCGTATCTTTCTTCGCTTATAAGCCCGATTTCATAGCCGTAAGGCGTCAGACGCTCATCTGCGTTGTCCTGACGGAGAAGCAAACGGTATTCGGAACGTGAGGTCATAATTCTGTACGGCTCATTCGTGCCTTTTACAACAAGATCGTCAATAAGCGTACCTATGTAGCTTTCGTCACGTCTTAAAACAAATTCATCACGTCCCTGCAGCTTCAAGGCTGCATTGATTCCCGCAATAAGTCCCTGTGCTGCCGCTTCCTCATAGCCTGATGTGCCGTTGAACTGTCCTGCACCGTAAAGCCCCTGTATTTCCTTGAATTCAAGTGTGTGCTTAAGCTGTGTGGGATCTATACAGTCATATTCAATAGCATAAGCGTGGCGCATGATAACGGCATTTTCAAAGCCTTTAAGGGAGTGGAGCATCTGCATCTGAACGTCAGCCGGGAGTGATGACGAAAAGCCCTGAATATAAAGCTCCTCCGTTTCCTCGCCCATCGGCTCAACAAACAGCTGATGGCGTTCCTTGTCTGCAAAGCGCACTATTTTATCCTCAATACTCGGACAATATCTGGGTCCCGTTCCCTTTATCATGCCGCCGTAAAGGGGTGAACGGTGGAGATTTTCTTTTATGATTCT
Source organism: Eubacteriales bacterium (assembly GCA_045124505.1). Lineage (GTDB taxonomy): Bacteria > Bacillota > Clostridia > Oscillospirales > CAG-272 > RGIG7213. Next base: position 19,528 of record JBGVLZ010000089.1, on the reverse strand, counting down.
GTGTGTTTCGTCATTCGTGTAAACGATGTGACACGGTATTTCGGGGCGTGATGCAAGCTCTTCCTTTGATGTGCGCACTGAAAACGGAAGCTTGCTGTCGCTGTGCTGTTCATCAAGCACGGACAGGTCAACACTGCTTTTTAAAACTCTTGCAGGCGTGCCCGTTTTGAATCTCATAAGACGTATGCCCATTTTTTCAAGATTTGCGGAAAGTCCCATCGACGGAAGCATACCGTCAGGACCTGACTGCACGGCGCTTTCGCCTATTATCACCTTACCGCCGAGGTATGTACCTGCGCATATTATCGCCGCACGGCAGCGGAAAACCGCACCGAGCGCTGTGATAACTCCGCACACCTTACCGTCATCATCACGAAGAATATCAACGACCTCCGCCTGATAAAGTCGGAGATTTTCCGTTTTTTCAAGCGTGTGCTTCATGTACATATGATATTTCATTCTGTCAGCCTGCACACGTTTTGAATGTACGGCAGGACCTTTTCCGAGGTTCAGCATTCTGTTCTGAAGCGTAACGACATCTGCCCCTCTGCCCATTTCACCGCCGAGGGCATCTATTTCAAACACAAGATGTCCTTTTCCTGTACCGCCGATCGACGGATTGCAAGGCATATTTCCGACAGAGTCAAGATTCATCGTGAACAAAATGACATCGTGTCCCATACGTGCGCACGCAAGGGCGGCTTCAATGCCCGCGTGGCCCGCACCTACTACGGCTATATCGGTTTTTCCGAGTTCAAAATTCATATTATTTCTCTTCTTCGTTTATTGATTTCAATATTTTAGATATCTTCGCACCGTATTCCACCGACGTGTCGGGGACAAACGTAAGCTCAGGAGTAATGCGGAGATTGAGCGTCATTGCAAGCTCACGTCGGATAAAGCCCTTTGCGCTTTCAAGACCTTTTTTTATCTCTTTTCTTTTTATTTCCGCTTCCTCACCGTCAACATCGTCTAAAAACGAGTAAAACACCTTCGCATATTTAAGGTCGGGAGAAACGTCACAGCCCGTTACCGTAGTAAGTGAGCCTGACACCCTGGGATCCTTTACGTTTCTGATGATACGGCAAAGCTCTCTTGTCATTTCATCGTTTATACGGCGTATTCTGTAATTTGCCATCTATTTTTATCCTTTCGGTTTTATTCTTATTATCCGTACTATTTTACAACATATTCCCGTCTTTGTCAACGAAATAAGGATATATTTTTTATTACGGTGATTAATTTGATGATTTTTCAGAAATACTATAAAAAAACAAAAGGAGAAATCTTATGCAGCTTTCACAAAAAGAAACATCGCTTTTAAAGGATCTTAAGGAACAGGAAAACCTCTGTGCCGACAAATACGCAAAGCACGCATCATGCGCAAACGACGCACAGCTTAAAAATCTGCTTTCGTCTTTGAGTACGGTGGAAAGAGAGCATTACAACACCTTGACACAAATTGAGTCGGGAACTGTCCCCGCCCCCTCGCAGTCATCAAAGCCCATGCCCACATTCACGGCAACGTATGCAGGCGGATGCACACCCGAAAAGCAGAATGATATGTATATCTGCACAGACCTTCTTGCAACGGAAAAGCACGCATCACATCTTTATGACACGTGCATTTTTGAATTTCAGGACGAAAACGTGAGAAATATGCTAAATCACATTCAGAAAGAGGAGCAGGGACACGGCAAAATGCTCTATGACTATATGAAAACAAACGGCATGTATTCATAATAATCAATATATAATATTTATTCCTTAAATAATGCTCTCCGCCGTGCGGGGAGCATTTCATTTATGCATCAGCATAAATTTCATTCGGCTTTGCCGTATTTCATACCGCAAGGCAGTATTTCATTAATTACGTAATTCATAACAAACAAAACGGGGTTTAAAGCGGACACAATGCACGCCCCCCACTTTCTTTTTATATAAAAATTGACACTTTCGGTTTGAAAGTGTCATAGTGGGTTACATAATTTAAAATTAACCTATCTCAAAGATAAGAATAATAAGTGATATTGTGAGACAGGTCTCACAGTGATATTTTGCCTTTCGGCAAAGTGGTATGAAAACCTATCGGTTTTCGTGATATTATATCCGCCCTTAAAACTGCCCGAAGGGCAATATAACTATGCGTAGCATAATATAACTGCGAAGCAATATAACTCGCCTTTGGCGAATATAACTGAGGCACCTTCCTTACGGAGGGTGCCTCTACGACCTGTTTTTATTATTATAATATTTCCTTATATACTCTCAAAACATTCTTATAGAATATTTTTTCTATAAGGTCGTCGGAAAAGCCCTGACGTTTCATTTCGTCAACAAACAAAGGCATATAGGAAGCATTTGCCATGGCAAGATTCTGACTTGAAATACCGTCATAGTCCGAGCCGAAGCCGACAGAATCCTCACCGCCCTTGTTTACGAGGTGCTTGATGTGATTCACGGCAAGCTCAAAGGATACGCCGTATTCTTCCTTTGTGAGATCCTTCATGAACTCACAGCAGAAATTGACACCTGCCACGCATCCCTTTTCGCCCATTCTCTTTATCATGTCATCGGACAAGTTTCTTGTATGGTCAAAAATGCCGCGTGCGTTTGTATGGCTGTCAACAAACGGCTTCTTACTGTGCTCCAAAACGTCATAAAAGCCCTTGTCGGAGATGTGCGCCGTATCAATGACGATGCCAAGACGCTCCATTTCCTCGACAAATTCAAAGCCGATGGGGGTAAGTCCGTTTGCTGTTTCCTTAATATCAACGCCCTTTTCGATGTCGATACCGTTAGGTGTTGTCAGCGAATTTGTGTAATTCCAGCAAAGGTTCATCATGCGTACTCCGCGGTCATAAAAATGACGCAGATTTTCGATCTTACCCTCGCAGGCTTCGCCTTCTTCGATGGTGAGCAGGGCTGATAACAGCCCTGCTTTTTCATTTTTCTCAATATCCTCGAATTTATAAACGGGAGCAATATATGCTTTATTAAGCTCCAGCTGTTCATAATAGAGGTCAATGAGCGCGTTTGCGTAATTAAACGGCTCTTTTCTTGTTGCGAGATTCACAAATGCCGCAAAGTTCTGCACAAGGCATCCGCCCTTTTGCAGCTTCTTTATGTCGATGTGAAGCCCGTTTTCGTAAAGTGAATACTGCTGTCCTCTTTCTTTTCTGTAGTACATTTCGGCAACAGTATCACAGTGCATATCGATATATTTCATTACATCAAAGACCTGTAAAGTGTTGAAAGTGTTTTTGTATCTGTGATTTCCTTATCAGCAATTACGATAAGACCGTCAACCGTTATTGTAATTACCTTGCCCTGTGCTGTAAGTGCATCGTTTACTGCAACATATGTTACACCGCAAACCTTGCCTGCATCTGTAAGGGAATCTGCAGAAAGTCCGAGAGAGGATTCAGCAAATACTCTGGGCAGGTAAACCGTACCCTTTTCACCGAGTGCCACTGCCTTTGTGGAGTCACCGCAGAGCATTACCTGCTGACCGCCCACATATGCGTTGTATGAGCCTGCCTTGAGGACTGTCATACCGCTTTCAAGACAAGCGGGAGCAGCCTTTACAGTGCCGTTTGTTGTGTATCTGTAGTTGAATCTGCCGTTAGGAGCAGCATCACCGAGATCAAGGAACTGAAGTATTTCCTTACCGTCAGCTACGGAGTTATCAGCCCACTTGAAGTCGAACGTGTCGCCGAGAGCTACGACGCTCTTTGCAACCTTGATAACGATAGTATTACCTGTTACCTTGAATTCAGCCTCGCCTGCGGAGGAAAGGCTCCACTCTGCGTTCTTTTCTGTTGTTGCGAACTTTTCAACGGAAGCCTTGTCGCCGTTCTGTGAACGGTTGATTATGTAATCATAACCGTACCAGCCTGTTTTAGAGTCACAGTCAACGTCGATGAAGAGGTTCATCCAGTTTGTTCCCTCTGCCGCTGTGATATCAGATGCACATTCAGCAAAGAAGTATACATTGTCATTATCTGCGGAAACCTTTGAAACAACAAAGTCATTTCTGCCTGTCTTGTTTACATACTGAGTATTACCAACGTAGGGAGCTGCGTCACGGTGTGTGATATCGCCCTGATAGTCACGGAATTCGGGACCTACTGCGTACCACTGTGTGCTGTCGCCCGCAAGATCGATAGTCTTCTGACCGAATGCGGAAGGAATACCTCTTGTACCCTTGTAATTTCTTACGTTGAGAGCTGTCTGGTAATAGTAGTTATCCTTGTAAAGTCCGTTAACAGGTTCAATATCACGGGAGAATTCGGGGTTGAATGCGTCAACATAGTAGTTCTTCTTCAGCGGATCGTTTGAATCTACCTGATATGTATTGGCAACTGTCATGCCGTCATGGTTTGTAAGAGCATTGGATTCCCATCTGCCTGCCCACCATTCGTTCCAGCCGACGATCATAACAACACCGGGGTTCTGTTCGATCGCATTGTTGAAGTGTTCCTGATATGCAAGACCCTTACCGGATGTACCGTCGTTAACGAGTGAGAATGAATAGTCAGTTGATTCGGGCTGTTTGCCGTTTGAAAAGCTTCTGCCTGCTGTTGCACCGCAAGTGCCGTTTGCCCAGAAGCCTGACATTACGACCATCTGCTCAAGCTCACCTTCAGGTGAAAGACCGGGCTTCTGGAATACGTCGCCCCAAGGCCAGCAGCCGTTACCGCGTGTTTCTGAGTACCAGCTCTGTTTTGAGTCTGCCCAGCTTCTGCGGAATGTGAAGAACTTGCTCATTTCCTGAGACTGGATAACATTTTCCTGTGCAAGGATCAACGGCTTGCCGTCATGCAGATACCAGAGATCCTTATATCTGTCAACGGAGTAAAGAAGTGTCCAAAGCTGGGGAACTGTAAGAGATGCATTTGCCGCACCTACAAAATCATCACCGCAGTGGAATACGATCTTGGGTGTGTTATAGCCTTCTTCACGCATCTTGACCATTGTGTTGAGAAGGAGAAGGAGTGAATCTTCATAAACGATACCGTTTGTGAAGTCGAAGAACAAAAAGTCAACTCCTGCATCGTTAAGCATGTATATGTGCTTTCTCATTACCCATTCGTCATTGGAATGGTAGTAACCGAAGTAAGGCTCGCCCCAGAAGTGTCCGAAGCCCTGTGAGCCCTGCTTCATGACATTTTCAAGACCTGCCACACCGCTTTCATAGTACGCCTTACTGTGGTCCAGAAGTGTGCGGTTTGTGCCCTGATGCCAGAGGAAGTAGAAGATACCTACATCGTTGCCGTTTACAGCCTTATCGGATGTGGAGATTATTCTGCCCTCATCATCAGTTGCTACCCATGTGTCAGCAAAAAGATCCTTTGTGAAAAGGCTGTCGGGAGCTGTTGCGCCCTTAATTACAGTTGAAGAACCTGTTATTGTGAAGTTCTTCACAAATACCTTCTGCTGCTTCGGCTTTTCATCGGGATAGTGACACCAGAATGATGCCTGACCGCTTTTCGGAACCTCACAAGTATTTGTGAATTTGGGTGTTGTTGAAGTGCCCTCGTAAAATTCTACAGTAGCGTTGTTTTCATCACCCTTGATCGTAACACGTGCGGCAAGCACTTCCTTATCGCTGTCATCGAAAACGTAGAAGCATATTTCGTTCTTGACAGGATCATCTACTACACGGAAATGGCGAAGCTCGCTAAAATCAACGGGAGATGATATGTACTGGTTACCGGGAGCATTCGGCCATGTACCTACACGAAGACCGATGTGATCCTGAGTAATAACAAACCATACGCCCTCATTTACAGTAGGGTCATAGCCTGTGTTACGCAGACCGAAATAAAGGGCATCCCAGCCTGTGCCGGGCATCTGACACTGTATCTGACCTTCGTATGTGGATGTTGATGTTTCGCCGAATGATTTTATAATTCTGAGCTGTGAAACACACTCCGGAAGGAACTGTGCCGAGGAGCTGTTACCGCGTCCCATTTTTACGTTCATGGGCTGTGAAAATACGCCTGCGGCAACACTGTCAAGATTGAGTGTATAAGATTCGCTTACAGTTTCGGATGTTTCCGTGTACTGTGTCTGTGTAAGCTTAAGCTCGCCTACATTGGGGTTGTTTGTAACGCCGTTTGGTGACGTTGTGGGTGCACCTGAATCGGCAGTTGTGTCATTGTCGCCCTTGCCGCAGCCGGCACTGAATATCATCAGTGAGGCAAGAATAACAGACAATGATCTGCACAAAAATTTTTTCATATCATCTGTCCTTTCAGATTTAAAATTTCTATTACATCAACGCTCTGTAAAGAACGTCAAGTACGCTTGAATCGGTAATTTCCTTATCCGCAATTACGATAAGGCCTTTATCGGATATTGTTATGACCTTGCCTGCGGAGGCTACTGCATCATTTATCATAACGTATTCGATGCCGTAATGCTCACCTGCTTTTGTCAGCTTATCTGAGGCAAGTCCAAGCTTTTCTGATGCAAATGATGAAGGAACATATATTTTGCCCGATTCACCTATTGCCGTTGCCTTTGTGCTTGAGGAGTTTATCATCACCTGCTCACCGCCGATATAAGCGTTGTAGGAGTTAGCCTTAAGAACGATCATATCATTCTGAAGCGCCGCAGGTGTGGGTGCCGCTTTGCTTTCGCTTACGTATCTGTAATTGAATCTGCCGTTAGGTGCCGCATCGCCAAGATCAAGGAACTGCATTATTTCAACACCGTCTGTAATGGAGTTGTCAGCCCACTTGAAATCAAATGTGCTGCCCAAAGCCACAACACTCTTGGGAAGCTTGATAACGATCGTCTTTCCGTCGACCTTGAATTCAGCCTCGCCTGCGGAGGAAAGGCTCCACTGTGCATTCTTTTCTGTTGTTGCGAACTTTTCAACGGAAGCCTTGCCGCCATTCTGTGAACGGTTGATTATGTAGTCATAGCCGTACCAACCTGTTTTTGCATCACAGTCAACATCTATAAAGAGGTTCATCCAGTTTGTTCCCTCTGCCGCTGTGATGTCAGATGCACACTCAGCATAGAAATATACATTGTCAGCATCTGCGGAAACCTTTGAAACAACAAAGTCGTTTCTGCCTGTTTCGTTCTTGTACCAGGAATCAATTACCGAGCCGTCACGGTCACGGTGGAATGTGTCACCCTGATAGTCACGGTATTCAGGACCTACGGAATACCACTGGAGTGCGCCTGCACTCATATCGATCGCCTTCTGACCGAATGCGGCGGGAATTGCCCTTGTTCCTGTGAACTGTCTTACGTTTACAACAGTCTGATAGTAGTAATTATCCTTGAAAAGTCCCTTTACAGGCTCGATATCACGTGAATATTCGGGGCTGAACAAGTCGATAAAGCTGTATTTTTTAACAGGGTCCTTTGAATCGACCTTATACGTGCCCGCAATAAGCTGGCCGTCATTTTTAAGCTGATCTGTGGAATGTCTGCCTGCGCTCCATTCGTTCCAGCCGATAAGCATGAGAACCTTGGGATCTGTATTATGTGCATTGTCAAACTGCTCCTGATAAGCAAGACCCTTGCCTGAGGTGCCGTTTGTCGTAAGCTCGAAGGAAAATTCGGAGTTTTTCGGCTGTCTGCCGTCAGAATAGCTTCTGCCGGGCTCGCTGTTTGACCAGTAACCTGACATTACTACCATCTGCTCAAGCTCGCCTGTTGTTGAATATCCGGGCTTCTGCGGTGCGTAATCCGCCCACGGCCAGCAGCCCTTACCGTTTGTATCTGTGTACCACTCACCTTTTGTGTGTGCCCAGCTGTCACGGAATGTAAATTTCGCCTTAAGATCAGCGGGCATCTTTGCGACCGTTGCATCGTCGGCAAATACGAGAGGCTTGCCCTCCCACATAAACCAAAGGTCTTTATATCTGTCCTTTGAGTATACGTTTGAATATATTTCGGGAAGTGTCTTCTGAACATTGTCCTGCAGTGTTCCGCAGTGGAATACCACCTTGGGAACATTACAGCCCTCTTCTCTCATTTCGGTGAATACGTTAAGCACCTTTTCATATGCCTTTTTAAGCGACATACCGTTTGTGATATCGAAGAAAATGAAATCGATACCTGCATCATTGAGCATATGCACGTGCTTTCTTATTATCCATTCATCTGTGGATTCGTAGTATCCGAAATACGGCTCAGCCCAGAAGTGTGCGTCATTGTTGGCAATTATATTTTCAAGACGCTTTACACCGCCTGCGCCGTTATCGTTACCGTAATAAAGCTCGGAATGGTTTACATATTTACCGCTTCCAGAGGAATTTATGAAGTAGAACATACCGATGTTTTTATCCTTTACCGCTTCATCGGTATATTGAAGCGCACTTCTTCCCTCATCGTCAGTTGCTACCCATGTATCGGAGAAAACATCCGTGATGAAAAGCGGATCAGCAAATGTGCTTCCGAGGTATTCCTTTGTTGAGCCTGAAATGGTAAGGTCTTCAAAAATAACGGGATGCTCTGCATAGTGGCAGAAAAATCCGATGTATCCCGTTGCCGGAGGTGCCTCGGAAAGCCTGTTGGCAAGTGCGGGCATCTCAGTGTCGGTGGGCAGATATGCCCTTACTTTATCGTCGCTTATCACAATGCGGAATATTTCCGTCTTTTCTCCTGCATCGTTGTCAGCGTAAAGAGTTATGATATTTTCTTTATGGTCATCCTCTATGTACAGCGTGCGCTTTGTTGAAAAGTCAATGGGGCTGTCAACAAATTGTGCACCACTCGTCTGCCAATCTCCCATACGCAAGCCGAGCTGGTTTCCTCTTACCGCAAGCCATACACCGGAATTGCCTGTAGGACCGCTTCCGGGATCCCCGAGTCGCAGACCGATGAACAGTGATGCGTGAGGAGCTTTATACTCAGGCGTCTTTGTCTGTAATTTCGTTTTTACAACGGTTTTTTCGTCTTCTGTGAAAAGCTTGCTCATCTGAAGCAACGCAAGCTTTTTGGACGCAAGAGTAATACCGCTTCCCTTTCTCACGGGGCTTCCCTCGGATTGAAGAAATGTTCCGTCTGAAAGAGTATCCATGTTAAGCTCATACGAAACAGTCTTTATATCATATTTTTCACCTGCATCGGTGCGATTAAGACTGATCGCCTCGCCTGTCGAAACAACGGGTGCGTCGGGCGATGTCGTATCACTCGAGCCGTTGCCGCATCCGACAGAGGAGCATGCCATGAGCGCTGCCGCAGTCAATGACACTGAACGCAAAAACAATTTTCTGTTTTTTTTCATTGAATTTTCCTCTTCGTAATTCAAATTTGCACTGTAAAATGTAGATATAAGGTGCAGTTAAGCTATTATATAATAAAATATAAGAAAAGTGAAGAGCTTAAAGACTCATTTTTGTAAATTTTTTATTATTAACGAATTTCCGATTACAATTTTAAGTACAAAATGCACAAACAAAAATCACCGCAAACCAAAACTCCTTTTCGGCGGGTGAGGTGCTATGAAATGCCTTCCCCAGTCACTTGACAAAGTCAAGTGATGGGGGACAGGTGGCAGGCGAAGCCTGACGGATGAGGTGTCAGATTAAATGGGTTTAAAACGGGTCGTCGAGGACGTCGACCCCTACGGCACACCACCCCGAATATACAGACCGTAGGGGTCATTCACGAATGACCCGCATTAAACGCCTTCCGTAGGGGCGTGCATCGCACGCCCGTATTGAACGCCTTCTCCAGCGGGAGAAGGGGGACCGCGTTAGCGGTGGATGAGGTGTCAGATTAAACGGGTTTAAAACGGCGGGAGATAAATCTCGCTGCGGCTCGGTCACGTTCGGGTTCTGACATGCCACCGGCATGTCATTCATTACCCTCACGCCGCTTCGCTACCCGCCCTACCGCACCACCTCGAATATACAGACCGTAGGGACGTGCATCGCACGTCCGAATTAAACGCCTTTATGGGTGGATGAGGTGTCAGATCAATTTTAAAACACACGGTAAAACAAAAAAATTCTCCCCTGCTGTATGGCAAGCGGGGGAGAAATTTTTATTACTTTCTGATTCCGAGCTTATCGATGATAGCGCGGTATCTGTTGATATCCTTCTTCATAAGGTAGCCGAGGAGGTTTCTTCTCTGACCTACCATCTTAAGAAGACCGCGTCTTGAGTGGTGGTCGTTCTTATTTACCTTAAGGTGTTCGTTAAGTGTGTTGATTCTTGTTGTAAGAATAGCGATCTGTACTTCAGGCGAACCTGTATCGTTTTCGTGAATTTTGTAGTTGGATATGATATCCTGTTTCTGTTCTTTAAGCATTTTTATCACCTTTCAAAAATAAATTCGTAATACAAGGAATACGGCGGGTGAAACGCACCTTCGGTAATGTGCCCTGTTACCCGTAAGCCGTGTATCCGTTAATGCCATACCGTGCGTTATTATATCACAACAAAACGCATTTGTAAATAGTTTTTTCGAATTTTTTTAAATCATACGAATTAAATGGATAAAAAAGCGGGCGGTCCGTTAACGCAGTGTCCTTACGGACACTGCGCATCGATATTCGCCTGTAGCGAGCGATATGCACTTCGTGCTCGATATGTCCTTACGGACTCGATATGTGCTTGCAAAGAAAAGAGGACAAGGAGTTTTTACAACTCTTCGTCCTTTTCCTGTCAACATGTAACAAATTCTTTTTTTGAAAACAGTTCCCCAAAATGAGCCCGCCTATTTTATTCTTACGTATCCCGTTTCTTCAATAAGTGTCTGTCCCTCATCTGACAAAAGCCAATCGACAAGCACGGGAATATTTTCGTTTTTATTATCCTTTCGGTAGACCGCATAAAACTGAGATACGATGGGATAGGTGCGGTTTTTTATATTTTCCTCACTCGGATAAACGCCGTTCAGCGCCAGCATCTTCACGTTTTCGTTTTCAACGATGCCGTCCATATAATAACGGAACGAAAAGCCGATCGATGCACCGGTAATGGCAAGCGAGGATTTTCTGCCGATCTTATATTCACCCATAAAGGCTTCAAAAGCCGTTTGGCTTCCGCTTCCTTCAAGACGTGTAACGGGGTTTATTATGCGGTCAGCACCGCCGACATCCGACCAGTTTGTATATTCGCACGAATATATCTTTCTTATCTGCTCCGTTTCAAGGCTGTCTACGGGATTGTTTTTGTTTACAAAAAATACAAAGCCTTCCAGCCCTATCGGTACATACACAAGCTCAACGCCCTTTTCTTCGGCATACTTCTTCTGCTGTGTCGACGGGGCGGCACAGAAAAGTATATCGGTTTCACCGTCAACGATAGCCTTATAGCCCCGCACAGTGTTTTTGTACTGCATAACGCTGTCGGGGGCGAAGTTTTCGCCGTAATAATTGTCAGAGGAAAACTCACCGCCTATGTATGTAACAGAATCCTCAGGGTAAACATTATCAATTACGGAAGCGTAAACCGGCACGAGCGCCGCCGCACCGTCAAGCACCGGGAGAGCTTCCGTCAGCTTCAAGGACGATTCTATCTTCGGCAGGTCGGAGCCGTCATTGTGGGGCAAATATCTCCCTACATCTATCATCTGCGCCTGTGTTGCGCCGCTGAAATTATTGGAAAGCCTGCGTGTAAAAAGCTGATACACACCGACATTAAACAACACAAAAAGCAATATTGCAAAAAAAATTGCAGTTACCTGATAAAACCGCTTCATCACCACAGCTCCTTTGCAATAAAATAGATTATTGAGCAATGATTATAGGCATACACACAGTAAGCAAAATGCGCAACGCTCAAAAGAAGGCATACACCGATGACCGAAAAGAAAACTATTTTGAAATTTTTGTCTTTCATCGCACCCTCACATATACGCAACAGCCAGATAAAGCAGAACCGTCAAGCCTACGAGAATTGCCAGAAGAACACCGACTGTGACGGAAAATATAACAAGCATCATTTTTCTTGCACCTATCTCCGCTTCGGAAAAAGCACCGGGCGACTTTTTATTCTTCCTCTTTGCCGAAACGTATCTGTAAAGGCTGATGAGGAACAGAACGAGTGCCAATGTCGGCACGCCGAATAAAAACACGCTGAATATTATCTCAGCCATAAATTCCACCTCTTAAAACATATTTCCGCAGGGGATGCACGCCCTTTATTAAATAATACCACGCCGTTTATTAAAAATAAAGAAGGTAAAAAATTAAGATTTTTTTAATTTTCCCCTCAAAGTATTTTATAAAAACAAGAGGTTAGCTCATTAACGCAGTGTCCGAAAGGACACTGCGCATCGATATTCACCTATGGCGATCGATATGCACTTCGTGCTCGATATGTCCTTACAGACTCGATATGTGCTTGCAAAGAAAAGAGGACAAGGAGTTTTTATAACTCTTCGTCCTTTTCCTGTCGCCATGTAACAAATTCTTTCAAATTCCAAAACTGCCCTTAAGAGCACAGTCCTTTTAGATACGTTTTTTCGAAAATGAGCCGCCTCGGCTGCAAAAGATCATTTTATTAAAGTGTATCAAGATCAAACGGTGTGCGCTGGTAAACGAAGAAGTTGAGCCAGTTGGAGAAAAGCAGGTTTGCGTGTGAGCGCCATTTGTTAGGCGGTCTTTTTTCGGGGTCATCATCGGGAAAATAATTGTACGGAATATCAATATCGAGCCCCTTGTTTTTATCTCTGAAATATTCAAGAGAAAGCGTGTTATAGTCATATTCACAGTGACCTGTGATGAAAAATCTGCTTTTTGCATCATCCGATATCAGATATGCGCCAACCTTATCCGACGATGCCAGAACATTCAGATTGAATGCGGCTTCAAGCTCATGCTCATTTATTGCCGTATGGCGTGAATGAGGAGCTAAAAATGTTTCGTCAAAGCCGCGGACAATCGGATGCTTCGGCTCATGCACCTTATGTTCAAATATACCGAAAGCCTTCTTATCAAGCGGATATTTGTTTATTCCGTAGTAGTAATAAAGTGCCGCCTGCGCCGCCCAGCATATGAATATCGTCGAGCAGACATTTTTTTCAGCCCATTTAAATATTCTGCAAAGCGCCTCCCAATATGTTACCTCTTTGAAATCGAGATTTTCAACAGGTGCACCCGTTATTATAAGCCCGTCGAACTTGCGTGAGCATATATCGTCAAAATCGGCATAGAAAAGCCCCATATGCTCCTCGGAATAATTCTTCGATTTATGTCTGTCAACACGGACGAGCGTCAACTCAACCTGCAAAGAGGTATTTGAAAGCAAGCGCACGAGCTGTGTCTCGGTCACTTCTTTCGTCGGCATGAGGTTGAGCACTGCGATCTGCAAAGGCCGTATATCCTGCGTTTCGGCACGGAGCTTATCCATGACGAATATATTTTCGCTTCTCAATATTTCTGCCGCAGGAAGCCCGTCGGGAATTTTTATAGGCATAATTTTACCTCCTTGAAAAAAAGTGATCGATACAGTTTACCACATTATTTGTTTTTTTTCAATATGTGAATGTAAATTTTAAAAAATAGAATTGAAAAAAACGCGGCTGCGTTGTATAATGATACAAAAAATAATTTTATGTGCAATAAAATGCACGTCTTATGCATTTATATTACAACGGAGGGAGAAGGCTATGCTGTATTTCGGGATCATTTCGTCGCCGAAAGAAAACGAATATACACAGAAAGACAAGAATTTTTTGCTTGAATCGTATATTGCAAAAGCAGCCGAAGGCGACACGGATGCGCTTGCAAGCCTTTACGAGGAAACAAAAAGTGCCGTCTATGGCTTTGCCTTGTCCGTTTTAAAAAACACCCACGATGCGGAAGATGTACTGCAGGACACGTATGTAAGAATATACAGTTATGCCGATACATATAAACCATCGGGAAAGCCAATGGCATGGATACTTGAAATAACGAAAAATATTTCATATATGCTGTTGCGAAAGAAAAGCCGTGAAAATTTTGTTTCCGAGGACGAAACATCGGATATGCAAAGCGAAGATTTTTCAAAAAATTCCGATATCAGGCTTTCCGTCACTGATGCTATGATGAAGCTTTCGAGTGAAGAAAGGCAGATAATTACTCTGCATGCATTATCGGGACTAAAGCACAGAGAGATCGCAAAGCTGCTCGGTCTTCCATTGTCAACGGTGCTTTCAAAATACAGCAGATCCGTGAAAAAATTACAAAATATGTTGGAGGGATAAAAATGGATATTGAAAAGAAATTGAAAAAGGAAATTGAAGATTCCACACCGAATGTACTTGCCGGTATTTTATCCGCCTGCAAAAGCAAAGATGCGAAAGGATGCACAGAAATGAAAAAACAAAGAAAAATACTTCCCGTAATTGCCGCCGCTGCCGCATTCACTCTGATATTCGGCACGGTTTTCGGAATTATGGTTCATACAAATGCCAACGCTGTCGATTCCGTAGTATCGATAGACGTAAATCCGAGCGTTGAATTACAGCTCAACAAAAAAGAAAAGGTCGTTTCATTCGGCGCTGTGAATGAGGACGGCACAAAAATCCTCAAAGATATTGACCTGAAGGGAATGGCTGTTGAAGCGGCTGTCGAAACAGTCCTTGATACAATGAGGGATAAAGGATATATAGACGTCGATAAAAATTCTGTCCTCATATCCGTTAAAAATGACGATAAAAAGCAAGCGGATGCGCTTTCCGATAAGCTCCTTGACTCCGCATATGAAGCTATGGGCAAAAAACGCGGAACTACGCCCTCTGTGCTTTCACAGTCGATATCCGACAATGACAGCACAAAAGAGCTTGCCGAAAAATACGGTCTTTCACATGGCAAAGCAAAGCTTATCTCAAAAATAATGGAAAAAGACAGCCTGCTTACAATAGATAAGCTGGCGGGGCTTACGATGAACGACCTCAACCTTTTGATACAGCAAAACGGAATTGAGCTTGACGGAATCAAATGCAAGGGGAAGGCGACCGATGCAACGTATATAACCGCCGAAGCGGCAAAGCTGGGTGCATTTGCCGAAGCCGGTGTCAAGCAATCTGACGTAACAGATGTTAAAGTTAAAATGGACTGTGAGCACCGCACGATGTTCTACGAGGTAGAGTTTACAGCCAACGGTATCGAATACGAATACGAGATACACGCACAGACAGGCGAGACACTCGATTTTGAAATAGACGATGAAGCGCACGGCAAAGAAGAAGGCAAAAACGAAAACAAGAATGAAAACAAAAACGAAAATAACGGAAACGGTCACGGTAACGGCGAAGGCAGTAACGGAAACGGAAACCGCCCCGGAAACAGCGGACTTGTGCAGGACAGCTTCATAGGCGAGGAAAGGGCGCTTGAAATTGCGCTTGACGACAGCAAAAAAGCCGTAAATGAGTTGACACAGCAGAAGGTAAAGCTTGATGAAGAAGACGGCGTTATCGTTTACGAAATAAAGCTCAAAACAGCAAATGAAAAGTTCGAGTATGAAATAAACGCACAAACAGGTGAAATACTCAAAGCAGAGCACAAAACAACGAAAATAAAAAATTGCGAATAAAATTAATAAGTAAAACGCGGTATTTGGCGTGGGGTGTGATGCACTCCACGCCATTATAATGTTATTCGTCCTGCGAATAACATTTCAGGCGGCACCGCCGCATTTCATGCCGAAGGCATTTCATTTTTAAAACCGTTTAATCGCATTTTATGCGGGCGATTCGTGAATCGCCCCTACGGTCTGTATATTCGAGGTAACGCCGTAGGGCGGGGGTTTATCTCCCGCCGTTTTAAACCCATTTAATCTGACACCTCATCCGTCTGTAAAGGTGTTTAATTTTCACGGGACGTCGTGGGCGCCGTCCCCTACGATTTGCGGACGTGCGATGCACGCCCCTACGGTCTGTATATTTGGGGGGCTGTAGGGCGGGGGTTTATCTCCCGCCGTTTGAAACCCATTTACTCTCATTTCATGCGGGACGTCGTCACTTTGCAAAGCAAAGTGATTGCGTCTTGACCCCTACAGAAGGCGTTTCATGCGGGTGATTCGTGAATGACCCCTACGGTCTGTATATTCGGGGTGGTGCCTGTAGGGATCAAGACGCAAAGTATCACATTGAATGAAATCGACAAAAAAACGGAAAGCCGTGGCTTTCCGTTTTTGTTATTTACTTAGCGTAAATTAAGCGCGAACCTTCTTGGAAACTACAACGCCTGCAAGAGCGATCATTGCTACAGCAACTGTAACAACTACGAAAGAATCGCCTGTTTCGGGGTTGGAAGGAGCGGGAGGAGTAGGAACATCGCCTGTACCGGAGTATGTGTAAGCGATTGTAGCTACCTTGTAGTTTGTACGTCCTGCAACGTCAGCTTCAGCACCGAAGGAAACTGTAGCGTCAGCACCTGCAACGATAGCTGCATCTGCTGTCTTTGCGAATGTGTCCTTCTGAACCATGATCTTGTTGTTATCGAATGCGATAGCGCCTGTGAGTACGATCTTGGGACCGTTAGCACCGCCTCTTCTGAGCTCGATAGCGCAGTTTCTGTCGCTGGGAGCAGAGTATGTTGCGAACTTACCGCCGATAACAAGAATATCAGCAAATGCGTCAGCAACAACGGATTCACTTGCGTTGTCAGCATTGATACCAGCCTTACCTGCAGACATTGTGCAGTTGATAGCTGTGAGCTTACCGCCTTCTACGATAACAGCGTCCATGTTGCCGTCGCCGCCCTTAACTGTGATGTTCTCGATCTTGAGCTCACCGTTGGAAAGAGCAATAGCATCGTTAGCTGTGGAGATGATAGCACCTGTCTTAGCTGCGGATGAATCGTATACATATGCGATGCAAGAACCGCCTGCAACTCTCAATACAGAGTCGCTGGATGTCCACTTGTGACCGTTAAGGTCGAGAACGAGGTTGTTACCGTCTTCAAGAAGAAGGTATGAGCTTTCGTTAAGGTCAGCTGTAAGCTTGTTTACAATTCCACTGTCGAAAACGAAATCTGCTACAGAAGATACAGATACTTCTTCAGCAGCGTTGGCTGTAAGAGCCATGCAAGAAATAACCATTGTCACAATAACAAATAATGAGATAATTTTTTTCATGTTAATATCCTCCTTTTATATTCTTTGTCTTGGACACAATAATAATACACCAAATCATTAAATTTGTCAATACCTTATGTTGGAATTTTACAATTTTATGCTCTGCTTTGTACGCTTTTAGTGATCGCCGGGAAATTTTGTTAAATAACTGTTAATTTGAAGAAAAAGACTTGACTTTTCACAATCGCGTGATACAATGGTATTGTTCGTTAGCACTCGTCACACAAGAGTGCCAAAAACGGACAATATCTAACAAAATTCGGAGGAATATAAAATGACGATCAAACCGCTTGCAGACCGTGTTGTAGTTAAAATGGTCGAAGCTGAAGAAACAACAAAAAGCGGAATAATACTCACAGCATCCGCAAAGGAGAAGCCCCAGGTGGCAGAAGTTATCGCAGTAGGCCCCGGCGGCATGGTTGACGGCAAAGAAGTGAAAATGACCGTTTGTGTCGGCGCAAAGGTAATACTCAGCAAGTATGCCGGTACAGAAGTTAAATGTGACGGCGAAGAATATATAATTGTAAGAGAAAGCGAAATCCTCGCTTGCGTTGAAGACTGAATTCACCTAAGAAATTCACCTAAGAAATTCACCTAAGAAAGGAATAATATAACAATGGCTAAAGAAATCATTTACGGTTCGGAAGCAAGATCAGCCCTCCAAAGAGGCGTTGACCAGCTCGCCGATACAGTTAAGATCACACTCGGACCTAAGGGCAGAAACGTAGTTCTTGACAAGAAGTACGGCGCACCCCTGATCACAAACGACGGTGTTACGATAGCAAAGGATATCGAGCTTGATGATGCATTCGAAAACATGGGTGCACAGCTCGTTAAGGAAGTTGCAACAAAGACAAACGATGCAGCAGGCGACGGTACAACAACAGCTACACTTCTTGCCCAGGCTCTTATAAGAGAAGGTATGAAGAACGTTACAGCAGGCGCTAACCCCATGGTTCTGCGCAAGGGTATCGCAAAGGCTACAGATGCGGCTGTTGCGGCTCTTATCGCACAGTCCAAGAAGGTAAACGGCACATCCGATATTGCAAGAGTAGGTACAATATCTGCCGGAGATGAGGTTATCGGTAATCTTATTGCCGACGCTATGGAAAAGGTAACATCCGACGGTGTTATCACGGTTGAGGAATCAAAGTCTGCCGAAACATACTCCGAGGTAGTTGAGGGTATGCAGTTTGACAGAGGATATATTTCCCCTTACATGGTAACAGATACAGACAAGATGGAAGCTGTTATCGACGATGCCTTCATTCTTATCACAGACAAGAAAATTTCAAATGTTCAGGAGATCCTTCCCTTGCTCGAACAGATCGTTCAGGCAGGTCAGAAGCTCGTTATAATCGCTGAGGACGTTGAGGGCGAAGCGCTCACAACACTTATCCTCAACAAGATCCGCGGCACATTCACATGCGTTGCTGTCAAGGCTCCCGGCTTCGGCGACAGACGTAAGGAAATGCTCAAGGATATCGCTATCCTTACAGGCGGTGAGGTTATTTCATCCGACCTCGGTCTTGAACTCAAGGATGCATCCGTAGCACAGCTCGGACGTTGCAGACAGGTAAAGATCAACAAGGATAACACAATTATCGTTGACGGTATGGGCGACAAGGACGAAATAAAGGCAAGAGTAAACCAGATCAAGGCAGGCATCGAAACAACAACAAGCGACTTTGACCGTGAAAAGCTTCAGGAAAGACTTGCAAAGCTTGCAGGCGGTGTTGCGGTAATCAAAGTAGGTGCGGCAACAGAAGTTGAAATGAAGGAAAAGAAGCTCCGCATTGAAGATGCTCTCAACGCTACAAAGGCGGCTGTTGAAGAAGGTATCATCGCAGGCGGCGGCACAGCGTTCCTTAACGTAATTCCCGCTGTTGAAGCGCTTCTTAACGATGTTGACGGCGACGAAAAGATCGGTGTGAAGATCGTTCTTAAAGCACTTGAAGAGCCGATCCGTCAGATCGCATCAAATGCAGGCTTTGAAGGCTCTGTTATAGTTGACAAGATCAAGAACAGCGGTAAGATTGCATACGGCTTTGACGCTTACAACGAAGTATACGTTGATATGCTCGAAAAGGGTATCGTTGACCCGACAAAGGTAACACGTTCCGCACTTCAGAACGCTGCTTCCATCGCTTCCACAGTTCTTACAACAGAAGCCCTCGTTGCAGATAAGAAGGAAGAAAATCCCGCACCCGCAGCTGCTCCCGGCGGCATGGGCGGTATGTATTGATCTGCACAGTAAAACATCATATATAAATGTATGGCGGGGGCTTGCCCCCGCCGCATTTTGTTTATGAATAAATGGGGTTAAAGCGGGCGATTAATATGTATAGTGTGGTAACATAGTTTACAAAATGTGAAGACACATAGTTTACAACTTTGATGTAAAATAAAGGCATGAAAAGTCAGAAGGAGACGAGAAAATGCCTTGGAAAGAACAAAGGTTGGAAACTATGCGAGAAGAATT
>JBGVLZ010000088.1:0-6380 GCA_045124505.1 Eubacteriales bacterium | reverse complement strand
TAAATATACTGTATACGATACCGATTGATACACCGACCGCAAACGAATACAGTATCAGCATTAACTGAAACGTCGGTGTCTGATATAAAAATCCTCCCATTATTTGAAAATGCGTGCAAAGAAGCCCTGTTTTTCTTCTGCTTCAACGGGATAATACAAGGATAAAACTTCACCCTCTATGAAAACATCGCCTCCGTCAAGGTCAAGCTTTGAAATATTCAGACCTTTGCCCTGCACACAGCAGATGCCCATTGAAGTTTTCAAAACGACTTGTTCATCGTCAAAGCTGAGCACACTCAAAGCTCCGCCTATTTCCGTATGTTTTCTTGATATCATCGTAATATTGTGTTCAGACATAAAATAAACCTCCGGGATATTATACTGTAATATAATATGCCCGAAGGTCTGATTTTAGAATTTTCTCTTGAATATAAATGCAGAGATAACTGCACCTAAAATAAGTGAAATTATTGAGAAAAGCAAGAGTGACCAAAGCGGAACAGGTCTGTTTATTCCGGTTTGTTCATTGTATGAAGGACGTGTGTCAGCATCCTGTGTGGTATCAGTACTTTCCGACTCACTTTCGGTTACTGTACTTGTAATACTGTCGGGTGCTTCTCCTGTGACGGGTGTATCTTCCTGTGTATCTTCCTCGGGTGTCGTTTCTTCATCTGTCACATCAGCAGCATCGGTTTCTTCTGTAACTGCATCTTCATTAAACTTAACAATTACAAATGTATAGTTGCTTTTACTTCCGTTTTCTGCTGTGCAGGTAATAACGACCGTTGTCTGTTCAGTCGAAATATCTATCACCTTTTTATTTGCTGTGGCATTTTTATCGTTTGCTGTCGGCGAAAGAGTTATTCTTTCAGTACCTGCAGGAACTGTAATTGTATAATTGTATACATCAGGCTTAAACGCAGGTGATATTGTACCTGTAGAAAGCTCAAGCTTTGACAGTGTGCTGTCATCACTTTCGGGATTGGGATTTTCTTTCATCGTAATCTTTACCGTATACTTCTTCGTTGTACCGTCTTCAGCAGTTACAGTAATTGTTATTGTATTGGAACCCACCTTTAGCGAATCGCCGCCGGAAACCTTAACGCTTGCCTTTGAATCAGTCGCTTTACAGTTTACTTTAAGGGGCGTTGTTCTGTAGTCGATCGTCGATGTATAAGATGTTACATCGGAAGCAAATGCAGGAGAAAGTGTAACGTCACCTATTGAAAGTGAATAAAGCGTTGCATCTGATGATTTCTTCGTTATTTTAACTGAATATGTAACATCGGAAATCGACTGTTGTTCTTCCGTTGAAGCTATATTTATATTTTTGAGTGAAACCGATACGTTTTCACCCTTAGCCAAAGAAGATGAAAGCTTGAATTTTATTTTTATAAGTGTCTTACCTTTGATGCCTTCCTTGGGCTCGTCACATTCAAAAAGGAAACGCACAACACCTTCGGAAAGTTCGTTTGTGGAAACCTTACAGCCTGAAAGAACACTGCTGTTCGATTTGTATGTAATCTGCTCTGCATCGAACAATGCATCAAACTGTAATGCCCATACATTCTTCATACTGTCTGTGTCAAGTGTCACGGTCACAGTTATGTCGTCACCCGGATATGCGCTTGAAGCACCGTCGACATCAATACTTGCTGCAGCAAAAGTGCCGATACTCACAAGAGGTAAAAGCAAGACTGCTGTTATTAATACTGCCAAAAATCTTTTCATATCAATATTCCTTTCCTTCTATTGTTAAATCACCGAGCATATGAGCTTTAAACTGTGCAAAGTCTATAAGCGAAAGCGAACCGTCGCCGTTTGCGTCTGCGGCAAATTTGTCGGCAGATGCAAATTCTTTATCACCAAGCATATATGCTTTGATATTTGCAAAGTCAATAAGCGAGATCTTACCGTCGCCATTGATGTCACCCGTCACAACGACCGTAAGCTTTTGTGCAATATTATCACCGCTGTAAAGTCTTACTTCGCTGCCTGTTGATACAAGCTCGTCACCTTTAAGCTCAGTACCGTCTTTGAATATCTTTATATTCTCTTTTACAGTAAAGCCGGAAATAAGCTTGCTTACTGTCGTATTTTCGCTTATTTTACTTATGATGCCAAGCTCAGTATTTATCGAATAAACCTCACTTTCCATTGCAAAAACGTCAACGTGAAGAATGTTAGAAACGATTTCACCCTCGCATCCGTTTGTTGCTGTTACCTTTGCTGTAATATCCTTACCGCCGTCAAGTGCGCCGACGGTATAAGAAGTGCCGTTTTCGCCCTCTATAAGCACGCCGTCACGGTACCATGTTATCTCATACGGAATGTAATCAAAGTTTACGTTTTCAACAAAAATGACTATTTCCGTACCGTACTGTCCTGAGCCTTCAATACGGACATCCGCCGTCAGAGGCGCAGTTTCGACGAAAACATTAAATTCGGTGCTGAGATTTTCATATGTGATCATGACCTTGCGGTAACCGCCGACGTTCAATTCATCACTGACTGTATTGTAGCTCATATCCGACAGTACGGAAACTATACCCGCATGGTTTTTAAAGTAAACCGAAAGTCCGTCTTTTACAAACTCTTCTCCGTACTTATATTGTGTCTTATTTGGCAAAGTCCTGATAACGATCTGTGATTCATCGGAAATACGTTCACCGTAAGAAAATGCATAAATACCGCCTGATGTTGAAAGTATTACACCGTTTTCACCTATATCAAAGAATACTTCCTTCATCATTCCGTTTTCAAGCTTGTATACAGCCTCGACCCACGGATTGCAGAATACACATGCCGTATATTCTTCTTTTGTCATGTACTTATCGAATGAAAGCACAAATACTTCTGTCTCGTCATCAGGCAAAATGTTCTGTACAAGAGCCTTTTTGCCCTTTCCTGCCTTTTCAGCAGTGAATACGGCACCGTCGGGAACTATACCGTAATAGAATGCCATGCCGCTGTTTGATGCTGAATATGTAATATCTTCTGTTATATAACCCTGAGCCGATGCATTTATTTTTGTGGTGCTTCCCTTTTCGCAAAGTATTGTAACACCTCCGTCGGTTTTACCAAGCGACGTTATTTCACTCGGTGCAAATACTCTTAAATTTGAGCATTTGTCAAACACATAATCACCGACAACTTTCACATCAGGCGGTAAAATGATCGTACCGATTCCGTCAGCGCCGTAGAAAGCATATTTTTCTATCGTTGTTACCGAAAGCGGAATGTAAACATCAGAAAGCTCCGTGCAGTTTTTGAATGCATAGCTTCCGACAGTTTTTACTCCCGCGGGAATATTGAACACACCCACACTTCCTGTCGGACATGCAACGAGGGATGTTTTGTTTTTATTATAAAGCACACCGCCGTTTGATGTAAAGAAGCTGTTATCCTCAGCACATTCGATCTTTTTCAGTGATATTATGTCGGAAAGTGCACCGTTTTCTATTTCATAAAGCTTTTTGGAAAGTGTAATTTCAGAAAGCTTTGCAGAACCGAAGAAAGCACCGTCTTTTATAACTTCAACTGTTTCGGGCATTACATAAGCGCCCTCTTTTGCAACAGGATAACACACCAATGCTTTCATATCTTTTGTGTACAACACACCGTTATCGACCGCAAAGTGCTTGGAATTTTCAACAGCAAAATCAGTAAGACTTTCACAGCTTGCAAAGCATGTGGGCACTATAAGCTCAACATCTGCTGAAAGAATTATCTTTGTTATTCCCACGCACATATTAAATGCATCCTGAGAAAGCGCCGAAACACCCGCAGGAACTTTAAATTCACCCTTTTTACCCGCAGGACATGAAACCAGAAGTTTTCCGTCACGGCTGTAAAGAACACCCTCGACAGACTTGTATTTTTCGTTTTTATCATCAACCTTTATATCAGTCAGATTAATACAGCCGACAAACGCACTTGTATGTATCGAAGTGACACATGCGGGGATCGAAACAGACTTAAGCGTGGGCGAGTACATAAATGCACCCTGGCCTATCGCTGTAACGGGCATGCCGTTTATCTCTGACGGGATAACTGCGTTTTCCTCTTCTCCCTCGTAATGGGTAAGTGTTATTTTTCCATCGTTTACGGAATAAAGCATTCCGCTGTACACATCTTTTTTGACCGTCACACGGCACTGCGCAGTTTTACCCGATATCACATCGTAAACTATAACAAACGCCGTTCCCTCATTAATTGCATATATCTTACCGTCGCTGTCTATCTCCACAACACTGCTGTCGCCCGAAACAAACTTTATATCATAAATTGCATTATCGGGAGTATATGTAAATTCAAGATCATATGTTTGTCCATACTTCAGTGTGATATCTGTTTCTTTAAGTTTAATATCCGTCACCGACAAATTTTCTTCATATGCTGACGCCTTTACGATGCAAAATCCGAAGTACTCAATGTCATCATCGGAAATGAGGGTGATATTTACAGTATCACCGTCTATCAGAAGTGTCTTTCCGGCAAGCTGACCTGCCGTATATGTACCTATATTCTGATTGTTTTCACCCATAACGAGAATAAAGTCCTCGCCATCCTCTACATATGTGTCATCTGAAAATGTTACGGCAATTTTTTCGGGATTACCCGGAACTTTATAGCTGTATTTTTCATTGAGATTGCTTGCATATGGGTGAGAAGACTGAAGCGGAGCAACTCTGTCGAGTACATTTACTTTGAGTGTCGCTGTTTTCATTCCGTTGACACTCTTTGCATATACAGTAGTGCTTCCCTTGGCAACTGCCTTTATCTTTCCGTCTTCTATTTTTACAATATTTTCATTTGAAGATGTCAGAATTACGTCCTTAACCTCAGCATTTTCGGGTAATACCTTAATTTGAGGGATAACAACATCGTCGACTCTTATATTTATTTCTGACTTATCAAAAGCAATCGACGTTACAGGTGCGGCACCTGTATAAACAGCCTCGGAGTATTTGTTGCCGTTCTTCTCTGCATATTCCTTCACAGCTGCATCACCGTAAAGTGTTGCATCAGTGCCAAAAAATGCTTCATCGCCAATTGCTGTATCTTTGGGTATAAGAATACTTTCGACAGAATAACAGCCCGCAAATGCAAGCTTGCCTATCGATTTTGTCTTTTCGGAAATGACGACTGTTTTTATATTGTCGCATCCGTAAAACATTCCCTCGGGAATATTTTCAAGATTCAAGTAAGCACTTGTAAAAGCGCGGCATCCGTAAAATGAATACTCACCTGCTTTTTCAAGATGTACAAACAAAAATACTTTAAGCGCTGAACAGCCGTAAAAGGCGTATTCGCCGACTTCTGTAATGCTGGTGGAAGCTGAAAAATTCTCAAGTCCGTCCATTCCGTAAAAAGCATACGGACCGATTGAGGTAACACCCGAAGGCACTGTAAAGTTCTTTGCAGATACATCGCAGAACTTCACAAGGCGTGATGTATCCTTTGTATAAAGGTTTCCTGAAACTGTTTTAAAAGCGGGGTTGTTTTCGGAAACGGTTATATCTTTCAGGGAAACACATCCGATAAATGCAGATGCATCTATACTTACAACGGAATCGGGAAGAATTATTTCATATATTGAACTGCAATTCTCAAAAGCTCCCTTTCCTATCGCAATAACGGGCTTTCCGTCAATACTTTCAGGCACTTTCACGGTATAAGCATCGTCTTTGTTCCATGATGTGATCGTAACGCCTCCCTCTTCCTGTGTATAAGCAAAAGAATCCTCTGCCACAGGATAAAGCGGACATAGCGAAAACAATGTGCAGAAGACAAGCAATAAAGCAACTGTTTTTTTAATCATTACTCATTTCCTTCCAAAATGTTGTTTTTTATAAATATATGCAATATAATATTATAATACAGTTTATAATATCATATATAAACAGAAAATTCAACAAAAAACAAAATAATTTTTCAAAAAATTAACGCATAAAAAACTTCATTTTTCATTCAGACCTATTCCGTTATCTGAAAACAAAAAAACATTCGAGAAACAAAAGCCCTCGAATATTTTAGACATATGCATTACTTGGCGAAGAATGTACTTAATCTGTAAGGTACAAAGACTTCCTCTTTGGGGAAAGTCATGCACCCACTCTATAATACTAAGTGATGCCGTAATACCTTTTCCATAAGAACCTTTACAGCGCAGCACCATATCTGTCTCTAGAATTGTCAAAGTCAACTGTCTGCAGGCAATTTAAATTAAAATGAATTAAAGTCATGACCACCCGTAAAACGGGTGGCATGCACTTAGCCTATAAGGCTATTATGTTGGCGACGCCTCAAGGCGCGCCGAAACGGTTTGCCAACCGCATAATTTTTACAGGCTGCCCCACACGTGGGGCGGTCTTTTA
>JBGVLZ010000087.1:0-6367 GCA_045124505.1 Eubacteriales bacterium | reverse complement strand
AAACGGCGCAACCCATTATACTCATTGGTTCCAGCCCATGACGGGTATCACCGCCGAAAAGCATGACAGCTTTATTTCTCCCTGCAGTGACGGAAGTATTATCATGGAATTTTCCGGAAAGGAGTTAATACAGGGAGAACCGGATGCATCTTCTTTTCCTTCAGGAGGCTTAAGGGCAACTTTTGAAGCAAGAGGATATACTGCGTGGGATCCCACATCATATGCCTTCATAAAAGGGAAAACACTTTGTATTCCTACAGCTTTTTGTTCATACGGCGGCGAAGCCCTTGATAAAAAGACACCACTTCTCCGTTCAATGGAAGCGTTAAATAAGCAGGCACTTCGTATTCTGAAGCTTTTTGGTACAGAGGCTAAGTATGTGCATACTTCTGTCGGTCCGGAACAAGAATATTTCCTTGTTCCCAAGGAAATGTTTGAAAAGCGTAAGGATTTGATTTATACAGGCAGAACACTCTTTGGTGCAAAACCTCCGAAAGGTCAGGAAATGGATGACCATTACTTCGGTGTAATCAAGCCGAGAGTAGAAGCATATATGACGGAACTCAATGAAGAACTCTGGAAGCTCGGAATCCTTGCAAAGACTCAGCATAATGAGGTTGCACCGGCACAGCATGAGCTCGCGCCAATTTATACAACAACAAATATTGCAACCGACCATAACCAGCTTACAATGGAAATTATGCAAAAGGTAGCTGCACGTCACGGTCTTGTGTGCTTGCTTCATGAAAAGCCGTTTGCAGGCGTAAATGGAAGTGGTAAACACAACAACTGGTCTATGGCAACTGACACAGGTGTAAATCTTCTGTCTCCCGGTGAAACGCCGTATGAAAACGCACAATTCTTGCTGTTCCTTTGCGCAGTAATCAAGGCTGTTGACGATTATCAGGATTTACTCCGTATTTCGGTTGCAACTGCCGGAAATGACCATAGACTTGGTGCAAATGAAGCACCGCCGGCTGTTGTTTCTATGTTCCTTGGCGATGAACTGAATGCAGTTTTGGAAGCAATTGAAACAGATACACCGTATAAGGGTGCAGAGAAGACACAGATGAAGCTTGGAGTGGATGTACTTCCTAAGTTTAACCGTGATACAACCGATAGAAACAGAACATCACCATTTGCATTTACCGGTAATAAGTTTGAATTCCGTATGCTCGGTTCTTCAAATAGTATCGCTTGTGCAAATATTATGCTTAACGCTGCTGTTGCAGAAAGCCTTAAGATTTATGCTGACAGGCTTGAAAATGCAGATGACTTTGAAACCGCACTCCACGAAATGATTAAGAAAACAATCAAAGACCATAAGCGTATCATTTTCAACGGCAACGGCTACGATGATGAATGGATTAAAGAAGCTACAGAAAAGAGAGGTCTTTTGAACCTTCGCACAACACCGGATGCTATTCCGCATTTGCTCGACAAGAAAAATGTGGATATGCTTACAAGCCATAAGGTATTTTCAGAGGCAGAACTTAAATCTCGATGTGAAATCACTTTGGAAAACTACTGTAAGACGGTTACAATCGAAGCTAACACTATGTCTCAGATGGCTAAGAAGGAAATCTTGCCTGCAATTGAAGAATATACCGCATTCATCGCATCAGCAGCAGGAAAGAAAAAGGTTCTTGATGCAGAAGTTTCATGTGTATATGAAACCGGAACAGTCAGAAAGCTTTCTCTCCTTTCAGGTCAGATTTTTGAAAAATGTGATGAGCTTGATAAAGTTCTCTGCAAGCTCTCTGACAGTGCAAATGCCAAAGAGGAAGGATATATGATTCGTGATGAATTACTTCCGAAAATGAGCGAACTCCGAGTAGCTTGTGATGAGGCGGAGGTCATTACAGCAGAAAAATATTGGCCGTTCCCAACATACGGAGAATTGCTTTTCGGTGTTAGATAATTGGCAATGGGTTTAAGAAAGAAGATGATTTTTTATGGAATATAGTGCAGTAAATACAATTTGGGTACTTTTAGGTGCGGCGTTGGTGTTCTTTATGCAGGCAGGCTTTTCGATGTGTGAAGCAGGTTTTACAAGAGCTAAAAATACCGGAAATATCCTTATGAAGAACCTCATGGATTTTTGCATAGGTACACCTTGTTTCTGGCTTGTCGGATTTGGCATCATGTTCGGAGCGGGAACAGGCTTGTTTGGAAGGTTTGATCCGTTTATTATGGGTGATTACAGTCACATTCTTCCGGCTGGTGTTCCGCTGTGGGCGTTCGCAATATTTCAGACGGTTTTCTGTGCAACAGCCGCAACAATTGTTTCAGGCGCAATGGCTGAGAGAACGAAGTTTTCTGCATACTGTTTGTACTCAGCAGCAATTTCCCTTATCATTTATCCCGTTTCAGGTCACTGGATTTGGGGCAGCGGATGGCTATCCGAGCTTGGATTTCACGACTTTGCAGGTTCAACAGCAGTACATATGGTAGGTGGTGTGTGTGCTTTAATTGGCGCAAAGATACTTGGACCACGTATTGGTAAATATGATAAAAATGGTAAGCCACGTGCTATCCTTGGTCACAACATCACATTTGCAGCACTTGGTGTATTTATCCTTTGGTTTTGTTGGTTTGGTTTCAATGGTGCATCCACAGTAAGCATGGATAACGATGCAAGTATTGTAAGTGCCGGCAGAATATTCTTCAACACAAATATGGCAGCGGCAGTTGCTTGTTGTACAACGCTGATTTTCACATGGATTCGTTACAAAAAACCTGATGTTTCTATGACATACAATGCAGCACTTGCAGGTCTTGTTGGTATTACAGCAGGATGCGATGCTGTAAGTCCTGTAGGTGCAGCTATAATGGGTCTTATATTCGGTATTGTTATTGTTCTTGCAGTAGAATTCTTTGACAAGGTTGCAAAGATTGATGACCCTGTTGGTGCAATTTCAGTTCACGGTGTGTGCGGTGCTCTGGGTACTATTTTGACCGGACTCTTTGCAACTGGTGTTACAACCGAAAAAGGACTCTTCTATGGTGGTGGCACACATCTTTTAGGTGTTCAGACACTTGGTGTAGTATCGGTTATCGCATATGTTGCAGTGATAATGACTATAGTATTCCTTGTAATTAAGCATACAATCGGCCTCAGGGCATCGGCTGAAGATGAAATTGCAGGTCTTGATGTTTCAGAACACGGGCTGGTTACTGCTTATGCTGGCTTTGCAAAAGAGCCTGATGTAATTACCGGGGATGAAGATGAAAATACTGTATATGTTATAGGCGATACTCCGGTAGCTGAAGCGATACCTGTAAAGAAAGTACCGGCATTTGAAGAAGGAACAACTGCTAAATTTACTAAGGTTGAAATTATTTGTAAGGAAGCGAGATTTGAAGCACTTAAAAATGCAATGGTAAAGCTTGGAATAACAGGTATGACAGTATCTCATGTAATGGGCTGCGGTGTTCAGAAAGGAAAGCCGGAGTATTACAGAGGTATTCCTGTTGAAACAAACCTTCTGCCTAAGATTCAGGTAGATATTGTTGTAAGCAAGATTCCTGTGAGAAGTGTAATTGAAACGGCAAAGAAGGTTCTATACACAGGACATATCGGTGACGGTAAGATATTTGTTTACGATGTTGAAAATGTTGTGAAGGTTCGTACCGGTGAAGAAGGCTACGATGCACTGCAAGATGTTGAATAAGATTTGAAAGGAGCTTTTTGTATGGCAGATAAAAAACAAACTGAAAACTTTGTAAAGAGTATAGATTTTACTGATTTACTTCCTAAAATGCAGGTCAGGACACCGGAGATTGATCCGCTTTATGAGAAAGCATTTCTTGACAGAGATGAAAAACCGGCAAGTGAGTACAATCAGAATACAACGACTCACGATTGATAAAAACTTAAAAGTTAAAAGCGTTTGAGAAAAGAGAAGTAATACGGATAAGCCGGGTATAGCGAGCATGGGATGGTGGAAGCCATGTCCCGGTCCCGTATGAATAACACTTTTCGAGCTGCAATCTGAAAGAAGAAATTTTAGTAGGTGCGCCGTATGCCGTGCGTCAATCGGCAATGTTAATGAGAAAAAATACAGGTGGCACCGCGAGTACAGCAATCGCCCTGTAGAATGCTGAATATTTAAAAATATGACTGTGTTCTATAGGGGTTGTTACTTAGGTGACACCTTTTGTGCGTTTACAAATCCATTTCACGGCACAGCATATAAGTAAAGATTCAGGAGGAATAAATCTATGAAGAGAACAGAATATTGTGGCCTTTTAAGACCTGAACACATAGGAACGCAGCAGATATGTTCGGGGTGGGTTCTTACGAAGCGTGATATGGGCGGAATCATATTTATTGATCTTCGTGACCGTGAAGGCGTTTTACAGGTTGTTGTGGATGAAGGTAAAGTGAGCGCTGATGAGTTTAGCTTAATCGAAAGGCTGCGTTTGCAGTCGGTAGTGTCTATAAAAGGCACGGTCAGAGAAAGAGACGAAGAAACAATTAACCTAAAGATTGCTACCGGAACAATAGAACTTGCTGCAGATAAAATTGAACTTATTTCACAGGCGGACAGTTTACCATATTCGATTGATGACGGAAGTAAAGTTCGTGAAGAGCTTCGATTGAAATACAGATTTTTGGATATTCGCAGACCGGAGCTTTATAACAATCTGAAATTCAGATATAAAGTTCAAAAGGCTGCATCAGACTATCTTGATAATAACGGGTTTCTATATGTTGAAACACCTATGCTTACAAAATCAACACCGGAAGGAGCAAGAGATTATCTTGTGCCAAGCCGTGTGAATCCGGGAACATTTTATGCACTTCCTCAATCGCCTCAAATATTCAAACAGCTTTTGATGGTTGGTGGTGTTGATAAATATTATCAGGTTGCGAGATGCTTCCGTGATGAAGACCTACGAGCAGACCGTCAGCCTGAATTTACGCAGGTTGATATGGAAATGTCTTTTATAGAACAGGAAGATATCTTAAATCATCTTGAAAAAATGTTTAAGTATATCTATAAAGAGACAACGGGAAAGGAAATACATTATGACTTTCCGCGCCTGACCTGGCAGGAAGCGATGGATGTATATGGCTCGGATAAGCCTGATATCAGATTTGAGTTGCCGATTGTTGATGTTACGGATATTGCAAAAAAATGTTCCTTCAGCGTGTTTAAAAAGGTTGCACAAAGCGGTGGCTATGTAAGAGCGATATGTGTAACCGGACAGGCAGACTTTACACGTTCAACCATTGAGAATTTAACCGAAAAAGCAATGGGCTACGGTGCAAAGGGTATGGCATGGATTGCATATAAGCAAAACGGAGAAATATATTCTATTCTCACAAAATATTTTACTGAAGATGAAATGAAAGAATTACTTGATGCTGTCAAAGCAAAGCCCGGTGACTTTATACTGTTTTGTGCTGATAAGCTTGATGTTGTGAGAAGAACGCTTGGCGGACTCAGACTTGATTTGGGTGATATGCTTGGACTGCGCAGAAAAAATGATTATAAATTCCTGTTTGTAATTGATTTTCCGCAGTTTGAATATTCCGAAGCGGAAAATAGATATGTTGCGACACATCATCCGTTTACAATGCCATATCCGGAGGATTTACAGTATCTTACGACAGCTCCCGGAAGAGTGAGGGCACAAGCATACGATGTAGTGCTTAACGGAATCGAGCTTGGTTCAGGTTCAATCAGAATTCACGACAGACGTGTGCAGGAGAAAATGTTTGAAGCCTTGGGGTTTGACAAAAAGACAATTGATGAGCGTTTTGGATTTATGGTAAATGCTTTCAGATACGGAACTCCACCGCACGGCGGTTTTGCATTTGGACTTGACCGTTTTGTAATGCTTATGGTTGGCGCCGATTCTCTTCGTGATATTATTGCTTTTCCGAAGATTAAGGATGCGTCTTGTCCCCTTACCGGAGCACCTGATTTTGTAGATAAAGCTCAGCTTGATGTACTTGGTCTTACAGAAGCTGTACAGGCGGAAGAAAATTCTGCATTGTCGGAACAAATGAAAGAAAAAGAAATCACAATTGATGTTGAAAATATAGCAAACCTTGCATGTCTGTACCTTACAGATGAAGATAAAATAAGCTACGCAGAGGATATGAATTCTATCATAGCATTTGCAGATACAATCACAAGGGTTGATACATCAAATATAAAGGCGAAGGAACATCTTATTCCGATAAGCAATGTTTTTCACGATGATGAAGTAATTATTCATAATGTGGAGAGAGATGAGCTTCTTGCAGCTTCTCCAACAAAAACAGACGGATATATCACAGTTCCCCGTGTGGTAGAAAATTAAGACGGAGGGCAGAATTATGAGTTTAGATTTAATAAAAAGAAGTGTTTCG
>JBGVLZ010000086.1:0-154701 GCA_045124505.1 Eubacteriales bacterium | reverse complement strand
ATCCGGCAGCAAGTATACTGTTGATGAGGCACAGGGTATGATTCTTGTCAGAATGGCTACTGTAAGAGGTGAAAGCCTTGAAACATTTGTATCTAACATTGCTACAGATGCTGATTTCTACAGAGTAATTGATAAGACAGGCGCAGTTGTTACAAATGTAACAAGACTGACATATGAATACTCAGTACAGCTTCTTAATGCTGATGGTACAGTAAATAAGACATACTCAATCGTTATGGTTGGTGACGCTGACGGAAACGGCCGTATCATGGGTGCAGACGTTACAAAGATAAAGACATGGGTTAAGGATAGAGTTCGTACACCTTTTGAATGTGCTGTTGCAGACTTTGACGGTAATGGCAGAATCTTGGGTGCAGATGCTACCAAGGCAAAGATGGTTGTTAAGAACGGTTTCTGATACTCTTTTTGAAGAAAACCATTAAATTTATTTGAAAATAAAACCCGGGATTCATAATTTGATGAATCTCGGGTTTTAGTTGCTCTCGAATATCAAAGATGGCGCATATTGATGTATATATAGATTGTGTATGTAAATCTTAATAAAAAGCGTTTGTTAAAAATGAAATTCGGAATAATTATAAATTTACGATGAGTGTTTTTAGAAGTTATATCATAATATTATTCTAATATAAATTTTTTATTTTCCAAAATGTTGAAAATTAAAAAAATGTATTGACTTTAAGGTTAAAAAAGTAATAATAATTTTCGTTTTATATTGACATTTTCATTATTATTTATTATAATATTGCGTAGTAATACCATAAGGAGTAATAGCGAATGAAACACAGAAGCACTAACAAAAATATTATAACAGTCGTTTTGTCACTTGCATTGTTGCTTGTTTGTACTGCAAGTATAGTTTCTTGCGGCGGTGATGATTCTGAGACAATGTTCCCCGAATATACAGGAGATATATGGACACTTTATCCCGAAGAAAGCGGATTGATAGAAGAAACAGGCCACATAGAAGTAGATTCGAATGATAATATCATTGATGCAGGACTTTTTACAACTCCCGTTTCTGAAAATGATGAAACTGAACTCGGAACAGATGCAACAGACGGAACAAACGCATCTGATGAAGAAACAAAAAAAAATGATAATGTAACAGATGCTGTTGCGGAAACAACAGCACATGTTATCGGAGCATATGACGGAATACACAATTGGCCGAGTGATGAGTTTGACCATAGCGGTTACAGACCCCTTAACCCTGTCACAAAAGCCGTAAACTGAGTAGATGCCGAAATATAAAATTGCCGATCTTATCATAGAGTTCGAGCCGTATATACAGTCGCTTACCAAGCTCGCGGAACCGTATATGGTCACAGACGGTGATCCCGATATAAAGGTTGAGCTGACACGTGAGGATCTCAGACGTGAAAAGGAAATTTTCAAAGATGCTTCCGCTGAGAGTCTTGTATATACTGCAATATACAGAAAAATATGCACGAAGATTTTGGACTATGATGCATTTGTTTTCCATTCCTCGGCTATAGTTCTTGACGGTGAAGCATATTTGTTCACTGCGGTGAGCGGTACGGGGAAATCTACCCACACATCTCTGTGGCTTGAGCATTTTGGCGACCGTGCATTTATTATAAACGATGACAAGCCCATCGTGCGCTTTGTAGACGGTCAGTACCGTGTTTACGGCACACCGTGGTGCGGCAAAGACGGAATCAACCGAAATACGTCTGCCCCTATAAAAGGCGTGTGCTTCTTGCACAGAGGCGAAAAAAATTCTATAAAACCTAAAGCGGCAAGCGATGCCTTGGTGCCGCTTCTTAATCAGGCTTACCGTCCGTTTGATGAAGAATATTCAATAAAGTTCTTCAATGAACTAGACAGATTTATGCAGAACGTAAAGTTTTACGATCTGTACTGCAATATATCGCATGAAGCTGTTGAGGTTTCATATAACGGAATGAAATAAATAAATTCAGAAAGAGAGTATTATGTTTATAAAGACAAAACCCGGTTTTCTTTTGAGAGAGATCGGTCAGACGTACATTGTTGTCCCCGTTGGCGCAGAGGCGCAGAAGTTTAACGGAATCATTAAATTGAACAAAACAGGCAAATTTTTGTGGGAAACGGTCTCCGAAGGCATTGAGTTTGAGGAGCTTGTAAACGCCATTCTCGATGAATATGAGATAGATGAAGAGGTTGCACGTAAGGATGCACAGACTTTTGTAGAAAAGGCGAACGCTGCAAATTTAATAGAAATGAAGCAGAAAGGATAATTGCATCTTTGCAAAGCAGATGAAATGAAAAAACAAATTGATTTAAACTCACTTTTTAATCTTTATAAACAGCATATTGTATGGATACTTATAGTGTCCATTCTGGCAGGTGTCGGCGGATACGTTTATTCAAAGGCATTTGTTGAGCCGCTTTATACTTCCACAGCTAAGATGTATATCATCGCTCAATTGGACGAGGAAGGACGAACATCAGCCTCCATCCTTACCTCTTCAAGACGATTGCTTGATACGTACAGTGCTATCTTGCTTCAGGGCGAAGACTTTCTCAGAGAGCTTGGAGAGTCGCTGCCTGTAAAAATGACAACGTCTCAGCTTCGTGGCTGTATCTCGCTGTCCTCGGTTCAGGACACGGAAATAATGAAGATATCTGTAACGACGATCGATAAAAATCTTTCTTATGAAATATGTAAGAAATTTTCCGATGCCGCACCTGCGGTTCTGCAGGAAGTTGCGGAAGCGGGTCACGTTAAGCTCTTTTCAGAGCCTACAAAGCCGCTTGCACGCTCCTATCCTGATAATGTTCAGTTCGCCATAACAGGTCTTGCACTTGGATTTTTGGTGTACTGTGCCGCACTTTTCCTGTTCTATATTTTCGATAACTCAATTAAGAGTGCAGACGATGTAAAGGACAGACTCGGTATGCCGGTCCTTGGCGAAGTTCCTTCATTTGATAAGAAATCCAAGAGCAACAAAAAGGTTGTAGCCTCAAATGTTGCAAAAAAAGAAAGCGGAGAATGATGACAGATGCGTAAGAAAAAAAACGGTTATTCATACGGTTATGGTTACGGATATGGGTATAAGAAGGATAATTCTTCACTTGTAAAAGAATCATATAAGACTATAAGAACAAATCTCATATATGCACTTGCAGGTGCTGAAAGAAAAGTAATTGCGATCTCTTCACCTACTCCGTCAGACGGTAAATCCACAACATCTTCCAATCTTGCGGTAACGATTGCGCAGACGGGTAATTCCGTGCTTCTTATCGATGCGGATTTGCGTAAGCCTACGATACACAAGCTTTTCCGTGTTACGAATGAAGAAGGACTTTCAAAGGTTTTGAGTAAGCAGACCTCTGTGGAAACTGCGATCAAACGCGATGTTAAGCCCAATCTTTCGCTTATCACATCCGGTCCTATTCCTCCGAACCCTTCAGAACTTTTGAGTATGCCTATATACGAACAGACGATAGATGAGCTTGCAGAGCAGTTCGATTATATTATAATCGACACACCTCCTGTAAATATAGTTTCTGACTGTCAGCTCGTTGTGCGTGCGGTTCAGGGCGTTGTATTCGTTGTAAGATATAAAGTGTCACAGTACAAGGATCTTGAGCTTGCGGCAGAAAATATACGCAACATAGACGGCAATATACTCGGCGTTGTTATCAATGACGTTAAGGAACGTAAGGGTCCGCTGTCCCGCAGATATTACAAGCATTATTATTCATATGTCGACCATGAAACACAGTGAGAGAGTGTTGGTAGACTTCCATACGCATATTCTCCCGAAAATTGACGACGGCTCCCGAAGGGTTGATCTGAGCGTTAAGATGCTTGAGCGTTTGCACAAGCAGGGTGTTGATTGCTGTGTGCTCACACCTCACTATTACAAGACAAAGGAACCGATTGAAGAATTTATTAAGCGGCGAGAAGAATCGTACAGGATACTCAAGGAAGCCTGTGACGAGAGCAGATCGCCGCTCTTGTCTTTGGGTGCTGAGGTCCACATGTCTCACGGACTTTCCGATGTTGACCTTTCACCGTTGTGTATGGGAAATTCCAATGTTATGATGGTTGAATTTCCTATTGATAAGCTTCAGTATTGGATGATGGATGAGATAGAGCATATTGCTTTTGAGCAGAATATAGTCCCGATGGTAGCGCATGTTGACAGATTGATGACGAGATACAAGGAAAAGGATCTTCAACAGCTTTTTGAATTTGAGGATTTCATATTCCAGATCAACAATGATTCGATTTTGAATTTGAAAAAACGCTTCAGCATCTCGAAATATTATGAGGATTGGCGTGGATTTGTTATCGGAAGCGATACACATGACATGTCAAGAAGGGCGCCGAATTTCGATAAAGCGCTGAAAAAAATAGATTCTGTACCTTTAGGAAATAAATTTGCCGAAAATGTGCTGCACACAAGCGAGTATGTCGCTCAATGTATATTCGGCAAAAATGCGATAGGAAAAATAAAAAATGAAGATTGAAAAAATATGTGAAATTTTCGGTATCAAAGGTACGATGACAGACTGCCTTACGATAAAAACCGGAAATATCAATAAAACTTACAAGGTTACATTTGAGGATAACGGAGTAAAAAATGATTATATTGTTCAGGATATAAATAAATTTGTATTTAAAAATCCCGATCATATAATGAAAAATATAGACGCTGTCACGACTCATCTGGCAAAAAAATTCGGTGACGATGCTGAAAGAAACGTTTTGGATTTTCTTAAAACATCAGATGGAGCAAACTATTTTATAGATGATGAAGACCGTTTTATGCGTTCTTATAAATTTATTTCTGACTCCGTTACATACGATGTGTTTGACGATCCCAAGGTGCTGTACCGTGCAGGGATGGCGTTCGGCAGATTTCAGATGCAGCTTGCTGATTTCGATGCATCAACACTTTACGAAATAATTCCCGACTTTCATAATACAGCGGCGAGATATGAAGCTTTGAAAAATGCCGTTCTGAAAGATGAGTATTCTTTGAAGTCGGAAGTGGCAGATGAGCTTGAATTTTTGTTTTCAAACGAGGACCTCGCTACTTCACTTGTGAAAAAGCTGAATGACGGAACACTTCCGCTTCGAGTTACGCATAATGACACAAAATGTAACAACGTCCTTTTTGATATCAATACGGATCTTCCGCTTGCTGTTATCGATCTGGATACGGTAATGCCCGGTCTTACGGCATATGACTTCGGCGACGCTGTCCGTTTTGCGGCAAATACAGCGGCAGAGGATGAGGCGGACATTTCGCTCGTCAGTCTTGATCTTGAAAAATATGATGCATTTGCGGGCGGATTTGTTTCTCAGGTGGCAGGTGCGCTTACAAAAGCGGAAATTGAAACGCTGTATCTCGGACCGATAGTTATGGCATTGGAGCTCGCATCGAGATTCTTGGCTGATTATCTTGACGGAAGCAGATATTTTAAATGTAACTATGAAAAACATATCCTTGTCCGCGCAAGATGTCAGATCGCACTTGCAAAGGATATGATAAGAAAAATTCCCGAAACACAGGCTATAATTGGAAAATATGCAAAATAATATAGATGAAAATGTTTCAGAGCCTGTAAAAGCAGGCAAAAAGAAAAAGAAAGCCGTACGTGCGGCGATAATAATTCTTTTGGTGCTTATTGCGCTTATTCTTGTTGTTCTGGCTGTTGTCGTAAGTGTATTTGTAAATTATTACAATAAGTTTCAGGACCCCGATGCGCCTGAGATACTTGATAATCCCGGAACGTATGTTGCCGATATCGATAATCCGATAGGTATAATTGACGGTACTGTAGATCCGTCGGATACACTTGCTGAAGAGGATGAAATTCACGGCGGTGTCACAGAAGGCGTGGATGGAGAGACATCATCCTCCGGTAATTCCGGCTCAAGCGGTAGTAACAGACCTAACAGAGTTCCGGTGTATAACCATTTAACGACGAATTATGAGGGCAAGATACCGATATATAAGGTGGAGCAAAAGTCCCAGGATGTTATAAATATCATCGTGGTCGGACGTGATGCGAATTCTTATTACGGCAGGGCAGACTCTGCAATGGTAGTGTCATACAACAAAAAGACAAATGATGTGAAGATCATTTCGCTTTTGCGTGACTGCTATGTGCCTATTGAAGGGCACAACAGCAATAAGCTCGGTCATGCTATGTCGTACGGCGGTATAGGTCTGTATATCAATACTGTCAACGAGATACTTGATCTTGATATTCAGCATTACATTGTAATGGACTTCAGCGGTGTCGAAAAGGTCGTCGATCAGCTTGGCGGGATCGATGTAACGCTCACAAAAACAGAGGTGGATTATTATAAGCGCATGGGCTATAAATTCACCCCTGGTGTAAATCATCTTAACGGTCAGCAGGCACTGTCGCATTGCAGAAACAGAAGCCTTTCCGGTGCTGACTTTGAAAGAACAAGAAGACAAAGAGATGTAATTACTGCAATATATCAAAAGGCGTTTTCGCTCGGTCTTACAAAATGCATGGATACGGCGAATGTAATATCAAAGTATCTTAAGATGAATATTCCGATGTCCTCATGTCTTGAGGTCATTACGGATGTCTTTTCGGCAGGCGGTGTCAAAATGGATGCTGCGGCGATGCCGTTTAACGGTACGTGGGAATACGGTTACGCAAAGCCGCCGGGTTATACAGGCAGTATGAGCGTTGTTAAAATAAACATACGTGAAAACAGAGAAGCCATAAATAAGTTTATTTACGGCTATTACAATCCGTAACATTGTAACGAATATATGAAAAAGGCAGAGAATGTGAGACTTCTTTGCCTTTTTTTGATCGGAAATAATCGTCGGTTATGAGTTGCCGAGCAGTTGACGGCCATTCTTGTTGTGTATTTTGCACAAGTGCTAAAGTTAAATTTTGTCAAAAATCACAATCAGTGATTTATTGACAGAAAAAAAGTTTTATGTTATAATTAATTCAGAAAAGGCAATTATATTTTTCTAAAGATTCATTACAGCCTTAAATATAACAAGAAAGAGGTGATACCGATGGCAAGTACAATTTTCCATCACGGCTACAAGTAAACAAAATTTTAAAAAAAGAAAGGAACAAAAACTAATGAAAAAAATCGTATCAATTTTAATCATCACAGCTATCATGCTGTCAGTTTTCCCGTTTTCATCGGTAGTTTTCGCATCAGACACTACCCCGCTGTCGCTTAAATCATTTAAAGATAGCGAGTTATTTGATTCCTTGGCATTACAAAACGGCACAATGACAAAGGCAGAGCTTGAAAAAGCAACGCTGCCGGATGATGACGTGCCGAGCTTTGTTGACAGGAGCTTCCTTGAAGAAAATGATTCTGTCAAACGATTACAAAATAAAGAAGAAGAATTAAATGCGCTTGTTTATCAAAACAAAGACGGAACCTTGTCAAAGATGATATTTTCCGAAAATATCAAATTCAAAGATGACAAGGGGAATATAAAGGATAAATCAAACCGTCTTGAATTCAACAACGCAACATCATCGTATGTAAATCCCGACAATGATGTAAATGTCAGACTTCCGAAAAAGGTCAGCGCAAATGCACCTATATCGGTCACATATGATGAATATAAGATAGATATTATGCCGAACGGCACAGCTGCCGACGGTGTTAAGGTTGAAAATACCGTAAGATATAACGGTGTCTTCGGAAATGAAACACAGCTTGTATACACCCCCTTGTTCAGCGGAATCAAGGAAGATATCATACTTAATTCACTTCCGTCTGACAATGAGTTTGAATTTATTGTAGAAGCCGTCGGTCTTGAGCTTGTATGTATAGACGGCGAATACGTGCTTACCGATACAAACGGTGATGTAAAGGCGTATTTCGGTGAACTTGTTATTTATGATTCAAACGGTACCGAGGGTACGGGCGCTGTCAATGCAGTTCAGAACGAAAACGGAAGTATTCTGTATACAATAACCGTTGATGATTCGTTTTTACAGACAGCATCGTATCCCGTAACGGTTGACCCTGCTGTGCTTTATACAGCAACATCCGATATTGTGGATTCCGAAATAAAATCCGGAAGCACAAGTATGAATCCCTCGTCTTCGAGAATAATAATAGGTAAAACATCATCATCGGATTCACCGAGAAGAATGATAATAAAGCTTCCGTCAGCGGCAAATTATGTAATGAACAGAATAGATAATATAGAAGATGTTGAGTCTGTAAAATATTATATGTATTGCTGCAACAATGAAACAACACCGATTCCGACACTTGATGCGTATAGAATGACTGAATCTTGGGGAAGTACATCCACTACGGTTTCATCTACCCTGTTCTCCTCTTACAGCACAGCGGTAAGAGAAGAAATTACCATTCCCGGCGCGGAATCATACAGCTATTATGGTATTGAGTTATTAAAAATATTTAAGCAGTGGAAAAGCGGAAGTCCTAATTACGGAATAATGCTTAAATCGAGTGATGAGTCCCAGAAAAATTATATGTATGTCCGTACAATGGAGTATTCTACAACTGAAAGACGTCCTTACGTTGTTGTCAGATACAGTGAAGATTTTGCCGAGACACCTACGGCGGGTGTAAGCGATAAAGGCTTATACAGAATATCGACAACGGAAACAACGAAAAGATATATTACCAGAACGCAGTCCTCATCCTCTCATATTCCTTCGGTGCAGGGTGTGATAAACGTAACAGGCTCAACAAAGCCGCAAAGCCAGTACGTTGCGATAAATTATGTCGGAAATGGCAGATATACACTTTCCTTTGCAATTACAGAAGGAGAAAATATGTATCTGCAAGCAGACGATAATGACAATATTTCTCTGGTATCTTCAATTACATATAGCAATGGTAGTTATAATAATTATGGATTATGGCATATAGTGTACAATTCCATAGGAACTTCATATACGTTTGTCAATGTTGGAAGTTCTTCGTCATATCTTACGTATAACAATGATAATTCTCTTTCAAACCGCCCCTCAACGATCTCCGACGGAGATAGGTGGTACTTGACAAAGGTAGGTATGGATGTTCCGATAATAATGCAACGTACGGACGATTGGTGCAGTGCGGCAACTTCATTGCAGATATTGACTTACTTTGATTTGGATGGCGAGGTATCTGGGATCGATATATCTGCTAAGCAAAATACTCTGTATAATGAAGCAGGTGGAGAGAACATGCTTTTATATATGTTAGTAAATTTGCTTAATGATAATTATTTTGATGCACTTACTTACAAATATTATAAATACACAGCTATGTCCAACATCAATACTATGCACACTTATATCAGCGGTAGTTTGAATGGTAATTGTCCCGTTGCTTTACTTGTAAAACCACGGGGCTATTTACCGAGTTATTATACCGGATATTCTTCTGAATACGGCCATTACATCTGCCTTGTCGGATATGATTCTGTAACTGATAATTATATTTTAAGAGATTGCAATTGTCTTGGTGAAAATAATGGGTATCCATATTTGGGAGAATTTATTGTGACGAAAAATGAGCTACATACCGCAATAATAAATACCGGTGGGTATATTATATGTAAACAATAACAATGCTAGGGGTAAAATTATGAAAAAAGT
This sequence comes from Eubacteriales bacterium, assembly GCA_045124505.1. Taxonomy (GTDB): domain Bacteria; phylum Bacillota; class Clostridia; order Oscillospirales; family CAG-272; genus RGIG7213. The sequence continues at coordinate 145,071 of JBGVLZ010000086.1, read as the reverse complement.
TTTAGTTTTTATATGCTTTGTGTTTATTTCATTTTCATTGCTTAATATTTCGCCGTTAGCAGAACAAGCTATAACTAAAAGTGAGGCGAAAGAGCTTATAACAAAAATGAACGGATTTCACCTGACTCTGCGAGAAACATCGGGTGACATAAATATAGACAAACTTGGCGGCACAGAAGTGACGGACAAAGAAACATTCAACCGTCTTTTGAATTTGTTCAGATTTGAGCCGCCCGATGATCTTGTTTTTTATCTTCTTGACGGTGATTACGGCAAGCCGTCATTTTGGTATGATCACATAGGTAAATTTTTGACCGATGATTATATACAGAACAATGTACAGTTTAATTGGGCGATTTTTATGCTTGATAATAAAATGTACCGTGTTGATTCACAGTTCTATGAGGGCTGGCCGCCTGTTCCACGTCTTATATCTGAAAGTACTCTTGACGAATGTATAAAGGTGGTTGATTCTGATACGGTTTTGCTTAAAGCGGATTATATGAATCAGGAGCAGAAGTGGCTGCCGATCGATTTTGAATATACAGAAAAGGGCTGGCGCATTTCTGGCGGTGAGGGGGCAGAGCAGTTTATGCGTTTTGCATCGGTAAGAGATACAGAAAACCCCGAAACGGGTGACGGTGTGACGGTTATTATCGCTTGCTTGGCAGTATCTTTGCTCGGCGTCGGTGCGGTTATTAAAAAACGCAGATATACAAATATAGCATAACATAAAACGGCTCACGGTCGGAAAATTCCGATCGTGAGCTGTTTGCTTGGTTTAAGTAAGTTTTTGTAAGTATTTTTATTTGCCCTTGAAAAAATTAAAAATATGAATTCTTATTCTGTTGAGCTTTACAAGAAAGCGTATGAGTGGGGTGTTCAGCTTCCTTTTTTTGTTTGTTTTTTCGTTTATGGCATATTTTACAACACCCACGATGTCATTGTATGAGAAGAACCCGTCTGATTTTATATGCGCATCGCCTTTCATGAAAAATCCTTCATCGGTCAATTTGTATATTCTGTGCAAAATAGCACAGCCGTTTCTGTAAATAAAAACGGGATCTCCGCACGTCAAAGTGTTTTTGTCAGCTTTTTCTATAAATACGGTATCAACACCCGGGGAAAGAAACGGGCGCATGCTGATACCGGTGACTACAAGCGGAAAAACACCGCCTTCCTCAACGATTTTTTTTATTTCGGGAACAAGCTCATCGGCTGAAAATACTCTTTTGTTTTTTTGCATGCTGCCACCTCATTTCGCTCATTTATTATACACGTTTTTTTTGCTGTTTTTCAGTAACTGTGTGTAAATATATTGTTTATTTAATATGTGCTTGCTAAATATTTTCGCTAAAAGAAAGAATAAAACAGTCAATAATTAAAATACAAGTATTGATTTGTGTGCTTTTGTGTGGTATAATAACGATAGGTTATTATGCCATAATGTTTTAAGGTGAAAATAAAAATCGCTTTTAAGAAAATCGGGAGCAGTTTTCCTGATTTTGACATATATTATTTTTTCATCCTTTTATATAAAGAAGATTGTAATAAGGCTCTGAAATATGCAAAAACAATGTAATGATATGAAATATTCCGTTTTTATCTGCGTTTGTAAATATGATGACACAGAGGATTTTTTACGCGCCTATAAAAGCATTGTACATCAGACAGTGCCGCCTTCGGAGATCGTTGTTTGCGCCGACCGTCCGAGGGGCAGACTCCTTGAGTGCGTGCGTTCTCTGGAAGGGGAGTGCCGTGTAATATATACCGATTCTGAAGACGATCATGCACGTTCAAGACAGACGGCGCTTGATGCTTGCACAAATGAACTTGTCGCAGTTATGGATGCTGATGATGTTGCGTTTCCTGACAGATTTGAGAAAACTCTCAAATATTTCGAAGATGATTCTTTTGACGTTGTAGGCGGTTCGATAAGAGAATTTTCAAAGGAAACAACGGAGCTTCTCGGAATGAGAAAGGTTCCGCTTACGGATGAGAAAATAAAAAAGTATTTGATAAAAAGATGCCCGTTTAACCATATGACGGTCATGTACCGCAAGAGCAAGGTGCAGGAAAGCGGCGGATATCTTCCGATGTATTTCAATGAAGATTATTATCTATGGATACGTATGGCTCAGATCGGTGCAAGATTTGCAAATATGGACGATGTTTTATGCTATGTCGGCGTAAGCGACAGATCTTATGACCGCAGAGGCGGTAGAAAATATTACGAAAGCGAAAAAACGCTTCAGAGATATATGTACAAGCACGGTATTATAAGCGGACACAGATACCGTCTGAATGTTTTCATACGGTATGTGGTTCAGATAATGATGCCTGCTGTGCTTCGAAAGAAGTTTTACAATATTTTCCTAAGGGTTAAAAGGTAAAAATGAAAAAGATTTGTTTTATAACGACTGTTCCCGGAACGATAAAGTCGTTTGTATTGCCAACAGCTGCCGGTATGCACGAAGACGGTGAATTTGATATTTCATTTATTTGTAATGAAGATGATGAATTTGCAAAAAGCTTGCCTGATTATATACACTATTTTCCCGTTAAAATGAAGAGGGGAATAAATCTTTACGGAATCAAAGCAACCTATGAAATGTACAAGATATTTAAAAGAGAAAAATTTGATCTTATACAGTATTCAACGCCAAACGCATCACTTTATGCATCCCTTGCTTCTAAGCTTGCAAAAATTCCCGTGCGCCTTTATTGTCAGTGGGGGATAGTTTATGTAAGCTTCAGCGGGATAAAAAGGAAAATATTCAAGGTGATAGAAAAAACGGTGTGTAGGCTTTCCACATGGATAGAGCCCGACAGCTTCGGAAATCTTAAATTCAGCAGATCTGAAGGATTGTACAGTGAGAAAAAAAGTTCTGTTGTATGGAACGGAAGTGCATCGGGGGTTGATACGCAACGATTCGATGCAGCGAAAAAAATCACATGGCGCGATCAAATAAAAAAAGAATATGGTATACCGAACGATGCGTTTGTCTACGGTTTTGTAGGACGAATTACAAAGGACAAGGGTGTTTATGAGCTATTTGAGGCATTCAAGGAGATATCGACTGTAAAGACTGATTCGTATCTTCTTATGATAGGAAGAAAGGAAACGGAGGACAGCGCTGTTGCAGAGGCTGAAAAAAATCCTCATGTTGTTTTTACAGGCAATGTAAATGATCCTGAAAGATATTATGCGGCGATGGACGTGTTTATTTTGCCAAGCTACAGAGAGGGTTTTGGAAGTTCTGTTATAGAGGCTGAAGCGATGGGTGTGCCTGTTATTGTTACGGATATTCCGGGTCCCATTGATGCAATGAGCAACGGTGTGACGGGCGTGACCGTGATTAAAGCGGATGTTGACAGCTTGAAGGCTGCAATGTACCAAATGTATGAGAATGATGAGCAACGAGAAAAATTTGCATCAGCTTCAAGAAACTTTGCGGTGACGAAATTTGAACAGAAAGAGCTTATTTCCCATATTATAGACGACAGAAAACGGCTTATAGGAACAGGAAAATGACGCACAGACCTCTTATTTCGGTATTGATGGGAATCTATAACTGTGAGAAAACTTTGGCGGATGCTATAGATTCAATAACGTGTCAGACGTATGATAATTGGGAATTGATACTGTGCGATGACGGTTCAAGTGACAAAACATATGATATCGCATGTGATTATGTATCACGCTTCCCCGATAAAATAAAGCTTATAAAGCACGAAAAAAACGCAGGACTCAACAAAACGCTGAACGATTGCCTTAAAGAAGCTGAAGGTGAGTATATCGCACGCATGGACGGCGACGATATATCTTTGCCTGAACGTTTTGAAAAGGAGCTTTCCGTTTTGATGTCAGATGACAGTATTGCACTTGTGAGCTGTCCGATGATATATTTTGACGAAAGCGGAGAATGGGGAAAAGGAAGCGCATCCAGAGAATATCCAATTCCCGAAATGCTTGTACACGGCACGGTACACTGCCATGCACCGTGTATGGTTAGGACAGATGTTATGAGGCAGGTCGGCGGATATACGGAGCATAAAAAGCTCCTCAGGGTAGAGGACTGGCACCTGTGGGTAAAGGTGTATTCTTTGGGATACAAAGGCAGAAATTTAAGCGAACATCTTTACAAAATGCGTGACGACAGAGATGCCGCATCAAGGCGCAAATTCAAATACCGTTTTAACGAAGCGTATGTTTCACGTCTGGCAGTCAAGATGCTTGATCTTCCAAAATGGAAATATATCTATTCGTTAAGACCGATTATTGTGGGACTTTTACCGAAGCCCGTATATATGTATCTGCATAAGAAAAAATTAAATTCAAAGGCAAACTGAAATGATACCTAAAAAAATTCATTATTGTTGGTTTGGCAGGGGCGAAAAGCCGAAGGATGCTTTGAAATGCATTGAAAGCTGGAAAAAATTTTGTCCCGATTATGAGATAATTGAATGGAATGAAGACAACTTCGATGTGAATGCGCATCCTTACACAAAGCAGGCGTATGAGCTTAAAAAGTGGGCGTTTGTATCAGACTATGCAAGGCTGTACATCGTTTATAACGAGGGCGGTATCTATCTTGATACAGATGTTGAAATAGTAAAAAATTTCGACACTTTGCTCGGTAACGAAGCTTATATGGGATTTGAGGATGACGAGTATGTAAATACGGGCTCAGGCTTCGGTGCTGTCAAGGGACATGCTTTTCTGATTGAAAATATGAAAGCATATGACGGCGAGAGCCTTGTTGATGAAAACGGAAAAATTTCACCGATAAGCTGTCCTATATATACGACCAAACTGTTAAATGACAAGGGACTTAAAAGGGATATTGGAAAGATACAGACAGCTTCGGGTGTTACAGTATACCCTAAAGAATATTTTTGTCCGTATAACTACATAACGGGTGTTATGAAAATGACTGAAAATACGTATTCCATACACCTTTATTCGATGTCATGGCTTGGTAAAGCTCAGATATATAAGAGTAAAATAACAAAAGTGTTCCACAGAATTTTTTATAAAAAATAAATTGAAAACCGCAAAAGCGGTGTTGGATCTAAAAAATGAAGTTGACAGTATTCACGCCGGCATATAACCGTGCGAAACTGCTCGAAAGAGTATATGAAAGTATTGCAAAGCAGATAACAGGAGACATTGAATGGCTTATAGTTGATGACGGTTCTGTTGATGAAACAGAAGCTGTTATAAAACAGTTTACCGATACAGCATCTTTTCCTGTCAGATATATAAAAAAAGAAAACGGCGGGAAGCATACAGCACATAATGTTGCCGCAGAAGAAGCGCATGGCGAGTGGTTTATGTGTCTTGATTCAGACGATCTTTTGTCAGATGGTGCGCTTGAAAATATATTGTCGATTTTGACGAAATGTACAGGGGATGTTTGTGCTATTGCCGCATACAAAAGAGATCTTGAAGGAAATCTGCTGTGCGATACATTCGAGAATGAGAAGATTTTAAAAGGAATATATACTCTATTGAAGGAGTATCATGGTGAATACGTTTTCATATTCCGGACCGATGTTCTTAAAAAGTATCCGTATCCTGTTATAAAAGGCGAAAAATTTATAAGTGAATGTCTGTTGTATGATAGATTGGAAATAGAAGGATACCGTGTTATTACGCTTGATAAGATTATACAGGAATGTGAATATCAGGCTGAAGGTTTGAGTCTGGCATATAAAAAATTACTGAAAAATAATCCTTGCGGTGTTCAGATGTTTTATAACCAAAGAATAGATTTAGCAAAAACGTTCAAAGAAAGATTTATTTGTTGCATAAAATACTGCGCGTTCAGAATTTTAGGGAAATTCAAAGCGCCTAAATACAAAGGAAAGTATTCCGTCCTTACACTTTTATCATATCCCGTCGGGATACTTGCCGCTGTTTATTATCTAATACGATTGGGGTGAAAATTCGGTTTGTCTGTACTGAAAAAAGAAGATAATAAAGTACAATCCAAGTATATAAAAAAGCATTATATATCATCACAAAACAGTGCGGCTGTTGTTCCCGAAGAAGAACCTCTTTCCAAACCCGCCAAAACGAGTGTTGCAAAAGAAAGTAAATATATAAAACAGGCAGGCAGAGAAATCGGCTGGAGATTTGAATTTAATATTGACAATCCCTTTGTATGTATAGCAATTGCGACTGTTACGTTTGGTGTGTATTTGTTGGCTAATTCCGGATTTGGAAACATCCTTAATTTGCCGGAGCTTAATTATTGTTTGGCGTTGCTTTTGCCGATAATTTTATATTTGTCACGCAAGCGTGTATATTTTTCAAAACACCTTAAACCGGTATATGTAGCTCTTACTGTATTTGCATGTGTGATATTTATATCATATACAAAAGTTCTTAACTATGATTTCATGCTGAAAATGATACTTATGGTGACTCCGCCGCTTACAGCATCGTATATCGGTTACAGTACAAAGTGTATTAAATATACTTCGTATGTATATATCGGAATGAGCTTGTTTTTTGTTATCGATTATGCTGCAGGAGGAATTACAGGGGGGTGGAACGGAAATACAGTAGGAATGTATACACTGTTCGGCGTAGTTTGGTTGGTATTTTTGGGCGCTGACCGCGGAAAGAGAAATATAATACTTGAAATAATAGTTTATGCGGTAACCATAACACAGATGATTGTCACAAATTGCCGTTCGGTTCTGGTTTCTTTGATACTGTTTGCTGTGTTTATGTATCTTGTCCCGAAAGTGCTTTTGCAGAAAAAGCTATTTTTCAGACCGTTTTATATTGTAGCGCTTGTTTTCCCTTTTTTTATGGTTATTTTTATGGTTTGGCTTTTTAATTCACCGTATTCAGCGGGGCTTGATGAATGGTCTTTGGAGCAGACAGGAAAACTCTTTTTCTCGGGAAGAGAAGAAATTTGGAGTAATATATTTGATTATGTTCCGGAACCTATTTTCGGCAAGGGCAATTTTATAATTCCTACAACACCGCACAATTCATTTTTAAATATTTTTGTACAAATAGGATATAGCGGATATTTCCTCTTTCTTATATATTTTGCGTGTATATTTGAATTTTTGCATAAATTCTTTGATGATTATATCGTGAGAGGAAGTTTCATAGCATTTATCACTGTATATATAGCAAATGCGTTCGAAAGTATTTTGACCGCACACTATATGTTGTGTACCCCTGCGTACCTTATTCTGGCTGTCGGCATCGGTCGTGCTTGTATGCTTGAAAAGGAACGAAATGAGTCTGCGGCGGTGAGCGAAGATGTATAGTATAATAATTCCGATATACAATTCGGAAGAATATCTTGTAAGATGTATAGATTCTGTCCTTGCACAGACAGCAGATGATTTTGAGCTTATACTGGTTGATGACGGTTCAAAGGATCGAAGCGGAGATATTTGTAAAAAATACCAAGAGAAAGACAGTAGAATAAAGTATATCAGAAAAGAAAATGCAGGTGTGAGCGCCGCAAGAAATACGGGCATTGAGTATGCAACCGGTGATTATATCGGATTTATTGACAGTGATGATGAAATATTGCCCGATATGTACGAGATTCTTTTGCGCACCGCACAGCAAAGTGGAGCTGATATAGTTATATGTGATGCCATTACCGTTTATTCAGACGGTAGAACGGAGGATGATACTATTCCGGAGGTTCCTGACAGCATGTTGATAAATACAGCGGATATCAAACCTGAACAGCTTTTATATATGGCTGGAGCAGCTTGGAGATGTCTTTACAGGAAAACGCTTTTCGATGATAAAAATGTTAGATTTCCTGTAGGTATAAAGCTTTCGGAGGACAGAATATTCAATATATTAGCCATGGGTTCAGCCGAAGGGATATACTATATAAAAAAGCAACTGTATCTCAGATACGTTATTTTGGGAAGCGCTGTTAATAAATATCACAAAGATTATTTTAAGACGGTCATAAATGCTGCGCTGAAAACGAAAGAAGCTTTGGCATACGGAAATTTTGGAGAAGATTTTCTGAAAACCTATGGGATTCAGACTGCCAACGGTGCTATGAGCGCTGTATGTAATGAATTCCACAGTGATTCTCCTCATTCATTTTCAGAAAAGAGAAAAATGATCAAGACTATTTGTTGCAACGATGTTGTTCAAAAAGCGGTTAATGAATGTGATGGGCTTAAATTTAAACTGATAAAGAATAAGCGCGTCAATTTATTGATGTTGCTTTGCATTGTAAGAAAAATTTTGGGAAGGTGATGGAATGACACCCTTGATCAGTGTTATCATGCCGGTTTACAACGGAGAAAAATATTTACGGGATGCTATTGACAGTGTGCTTTCTCAAACATATGGCAATTTTGAATTTATAATCATTGATGACGCTTCAAAGGATGAATCGGTTTCAATCGTCCGCAAGTATGATGACGACCGTATAAAGCTTTTCATAAACGATGTCAATATGGGGGTGGCTGCTACCCTTAACAAAGGAATTGACTCGGCAAAGGGAAAGTATATTGCCCGTATGGACTGCGATGATGTTTCTATGCCCAATAGATTTGAAGCACAGATCAAATATATGGAAAGTCATAATGAAACTGTTATTTGCGGAAGCAGTGTCAATATTTTAACTGACGGTGTGGAAAGTTTCAGACAGTATTCTGAATCTGACGGTGCCATACGCGCTGATATGATATTTAATTCAGCGTTTGTACATCCCGCTGTTATGATCAGATCGGATGTACTTAAAGAACACAACATAAGATATGATACGGAATTTGAACGTGCAGAAGATTATGAAATGTGGTCACGCATCATTAAAATGGGAGAGTGCTGTAATATAGGAAAACCTTTACTGAAATACAGGCACCATACAAAGCAGGTAACCCAAACACAAAAAGAACTTATGTTTACGGCAACAAATCGTGTAAGGCAGAAGATACTGACTGATATGAATGTCTGTATGAGTGAAGCGGAAAGAAAAGTTTTTTTCAGTGTTTGTAACGGTGAAAGGACTCTTTCTTCGGATGACTATAAAGATTTTATTTCAGGTGGAAAAAAATTAATTTCTGCAATGATAAAGGGAAAAAGAGAATTGAGAAAAATCTACTCAGTCATCAATATTAATATCAAATTGAACTCCGGTATAAGGAATTTAAAATTCTTTTCTGTCAAAGAACCTTTTTCCATGATGCGTTGTTTAATAATACAAAAATCGGCAAAGGCGAAATAAGTATGAAAAAAGTTGCTACTGTAACATTTCACCGTTCAGATAATTTCGGTTCTGTTTTGCAGGCGTATGCTCTTGGTGAGAAACTTGCAAAAATGGGATATGATCAGTTTATTGTTGATTATCGCAAGCCCGAAGTTGCTGATATGTATAGAATACTTAAAAAACCGACTAATAAGTTTTTGCTTATCACTGACGTATATAACTTGCTTTATTATCGGAAATTGAAAAAACGGCAAAAGCGATTTGAAAAATTCCGTAATGATTTTTTCAGATCAAGTAATGTATACAATACCAAAGAAGAACTTTTACAATCCCCTCCTATGGCAGATGTATATATTTGCGGCAGCGATCAAATATGGAATACTTCGATACTCGACTTTGATGATACATATTTATTGAATTTTGTAAAAAGCGGTCGCAAAATATCGTATGCGGCAAGCGGTATAAAGAAAACACATGCCGACGAAGCCATAGAACAGGTAGCAAAGGCGATATCTTCATTTGACGGTGTTACGGTCAGAGAAACATATACAGCAAAAAGACTCGGTATAGATTATTCAAATGTTGTGTTGGATCCTGTATTATTGCTAACCGGCAATGATTGGGATAAGGTATGCTCTGATATAAAAGTTGATAAAAATTATATGCTTTGCTATTTCGCCGGTAATGTTTCGTTTGAATTTGAACAATTTACAAAAGAATATGCTGAGAAAAACGGTCTTGAAAGAATATTGCTCATGCCGGAGTGGCGCAATATCAAAAGAAGCGGCAAAAAAAGTTATGATGCAGGACCGTGTGAATTCCTGTCACTTATAAAAAATGCAGATATTGTATGTACAGATTCATTTCACGGCACAGCATTTTCTATTTTGTTCAATAAACCTTTTATTGTAGGACAGCATAATCCGTTTTCAGATGAACGTATAGGTACAATTTTAAGTTTTCTGAATTTAAGTGATATGGAAATTGATCCTGTACATCCAAATGTATCGGAAAGATTGTACAGCATCGATTATGATATTGTAAATTATACGCTTGAAAATGAACGCAAACGCTGTACAGACATATTGCAAAATATGATAGAGGGAGATGTTACTTTTTGACAGAGCTTGTTACTGTTGTTATACCCGTTTATAATACGTATCAATATTTGGAAGAATGTGTTGATTCGGTTATAAATCAGAAGTATACAAATTTGGAAATAATACTTGTTGATGACGAATCTCCGGATGCTTCTCCGGCATTGTGCGATGAATATGCAAGACGCGATAGCAGAATTAAGGTTATTCACCGCAAAAACGGGGGATTGTCTGCAGCGAGAAACTCCGGAATAAGAGCGGCCGGTGGAAAATATATAACATTTGTTGACAGTGATGACATAATAGATACGGAAATGATAAGCGAAATGGTTGATATCGCAAATAAAGAGGCTGCTCAAATCGTTAAATCAACACTCGTAAGGGTAGATGTCAAGGAGAATTGTGATTCTTCAGCAGGCGGGTATTCTGTGGTATCACCGTATGATGCTTTGACTATGATATATAACGGTCCTCCGCAAATAATAAGCGGGTGCGGAAAGCTCTTTGATATATCGCTGTTTGATGAAATTTTGTTTCCCGAAGGACTTAATCACGAGGATGAATTCACGCTTCCCAAGCTGTACCATAAAGCTAAAAAAATAGTTATGTGTGACAGTGTAAGATATTTTTATATGCAGCGTCCCGGCGACAGCATCATGAGAAGCTCCTTCTCTTCGAAGAAAATGGATGTTTTGGTTGTTGCCGAGGATAGGATAGAATTTTTCGATTCCTGCGGATATAAAGAGTTATCAAAATTAGCCGTGCGTGACTATTTCTGCCATTTGCTGAATTTGATGCAAAAGGTTAAAAATACCGAATATGAGAAAGAATATACGGAAATAATGGATAAAATGGAGAAGATCCCGTATTCTGCGCTTTCTTTCGGTCAAAAGCTTCGATTGTTTTTAATCAGGATAAAACTATACGATTTTATTTACAGATAAGAATATTTTGTGGTGGTGAAATTATGAAAAAAGGGTTGATATCGGTAATAATTCCTGTGTATAATTGTGAACCGTATTTAAAAAAGTGCGTTGAATCGGTCGTCAATTCGGATTATAAGAACTTACAGATAATATTGATAGATGATGGTTCTACTGATGGTTCATCCGAACTGTGCGACAAACTTTCACTAGAAGATGCTCGAATTGAGGTTATACATAAAGCAAACGGCGGTCCCGGACCTTCTTCAGCCAGAAATGCAGGACTGGATGCTGCGGAGGGCGAATATATTGCCTTTGTTGACAGTGATGATTTTATTATGCCTAATATGATATCTGATATGTATAATATAGCTATTACTGAACATTGCGATATAGTCAAAATCGGTATGCTGACAACGACTGTTGAAAATGTTGTGGGCAAAAAAGTTTCAGAGTACTGTGTTATTGATAAAAAAGAAGCGGTTCGGAATGTGTCGGAAAAAGATGTTTCGTGGTCTACTGTGTGCGGAAAGTTATATTTATCTTCACTATTTATTGGATTGCGATTTCCTTTGGGCAGATATTATGAAGACGAGTATATGGCACCGAAATTATTTTATGCAAGCGAAAAAGTTGCGATATCCGAAACGCAGGGGTATATTTATATGCAACGTAAAAATGACAGTGTTATGAGAGGGAAGTTTTCGCCTGCAAAATTGCTCGTGATGGATATGTATGATGAACGGATCCAATGGTATAGACAGTGGGGATACGATGAGTTTTTGCCGTGTGCATATCAAAAGTATTTTTGGAGTTTGCGCCACTGTTATAAAAAAACTTTGAGCGATGAGTATAAAAAGGAACACGAGGCAGTTGTAAAAAGATTCAAAGAACTTAAACTTAAAAATTTGCATATGAGCGATAAATTTTTGTGTATATGCGGAAGAATAGGTTGCTTGAAATTTGGAGAGAAAGTCATCAATACGAAGGGGAAAATGAAATATTATGTTAAAAGAATTTTTGCGAGGTTAAAAAGATGAATGAACAATGGACAACTGTCATAAAGCCTAAAACGGGCTGGTTTGACATTGATATCAAAAATATTTGGAAGTATAAGGATCTTATAAAGCTTTTCGTAAGAAGATCGTTTGTATCTATGTACAAGCAAACGGTTTTGGGACCTGCATGGGCGATAATTCAGCCCTTGTGCACAACAGTTATTTTTACGGTAATTTTCGGAAATATCGCAGGTCTTGCACCCGGCGGTGTACCGTCATTCCTTTTCTTTATGGCGGGTAATATAACTTGGGGGTATTTTGCAAACTGTTTGAATGCAACGTCGACCACTTTTACAGGTAACGCTGCAATATTCGGCAAAGTGTATTTTCCGAGACTTGTAATGCCGATAACCACAGTTATATCAAACCTCATATCGTTTGCGATACAGTACGTATTCTTTTTGGGCTTTTGGATTTATTTTCTTGTAACAACTGATTCAATGCAGCCTAATCTCTTTATATTGATGACACCGATATTACTTGTACATATGGCGCTTATGGGACTTGGTATAGGTATTATATGTTCTTCTCTTACTACAAAGTACCGTGATTTAACGATGCTTATAAGTTTTGGTGTTCAGCTTTGGATGTACCTCACACCTGTTGCATATGACTATCAGATCATAAGTGATAAATGGCGCACACTTTATATGTGCAATCCTATGACACCTGTTATCAACACGATGCGATATGCGTATTTGGGCATAGGTGAATTTGAACCTGGGTATTATCTTTTGAGTTGGGCAGTAACACTCGTTATGCTTTTCTTCGGTGTATTACTGTTCTCGAGAGTTGAAAAAACATTTATGGATACGGTGTGATGGATATGAGTGAAACAATTATAAAAGTAGAAAATGTTTCCAAGCAATACCGCTTAGGAGCGATAGGTGGAGGAACGCTTAAGGGTGACATTCAGTCATTTATGGCAAGAATAAGAGGTAAAGAGGATCCCAACACCAAGATCGGTGCTACAGTATATGCAAAAAATGAAAGATTTTTAGCACTTCGGGATATAAATCTTGAGATAAAAAAAGGCGAAGCTGTCGGTATTATCGGTCATAACGGTGCAGGTAAATCAACACTTCTTAAGCTTTTGACGAGGGTTACGGCACCTACAACAGGTCAGATCTGTTTGAATGGACGTATTGCCAGTATGCTTGAGGTTGGTACTGGCTTCCACCCTGAACTTACAGGACGTGAAAACGTGTACCTTAACGGTGCAATACTTGGAATGACGAAGGCGGAGATAGACAAAAAATTTGATGAAATAGTAGAATTTTCCGAAGTCAAGCAGTTTATTGATACACCTGTCAAGAGATATTCATCCGGTATGTATGTTAAGCTTGCCTTCTCAGTTGCCGCACACCTTGATTCTGAAATTATGATAATGGATGAAGTTCTGGCTGTCGGTGATGTTAAATTCCAGCAGAAGTGTCTTGATAAAATGAGCGAAGCGGCTCATAAAGACGGAAGAACAGTTCTTTATGTAAGTCATAATATGAGTACGATCCGACGCTTGTGCGACAGATGTATAGTGCTTGATCATGGTAAGGTGGTATTTGACGGAGATGTTAACGAAGCCATAAATATATATACACAAGAACTTGATATGTCGCTGTCAGCTGATATCGATTTAAGCCAAAAGCGCATGAGGCATTTATCGTCGAATATATTAGCGAAAATGACAAGAATCAAAATGCTTGATAAGCAGGTTCCTGTATATGAAATGAATGAACATATACGTTTTGATCTGACTGTTGAGTGTACAAAAGAAATAGAAAGTGCCTCGCTTAGGTTTGAGATAAGGAGTGCGGACGAAGCACCTATAGGGACAAGCATTGTTCAAAATTTTGCGCCGTTAAAGAAGGGAAAAAATATATTCAATGTGGATTTAGATGTGCCCGGACTTGTACCCGGAAGATATATTGCACTGCTTGTTCTTTATCAAGTCAATGCTTTTGGCGCATACAAAGACCTTGATGCTATATATCCAACTATGGTTTTTGAAATTCATGACACCTTGAATCAGCTTAAGCTGAGTTGGAGCAATAATGACTGGGGGAGAATTAAGCTTCCCGGTATGATTATAAAAGAAAAGATAGATATCTGACATAAAATCATATTATAAGTTTAATAAAATATAAAATTGAAGTAAAGTTACCAAAAAGTATTGTAATTTGGTGTTTAAAGTTATATAATAAAAAATAATCGCTTGTTTGACGCAGGTGTGTGTCAATGGTAATGGCGGTCTGGAGAGAGTTATGGATAACAAAAGGATTTTCCTGTCTTCGCCGACTATGAACGGAACTGAAAAGTTATACGTCGATGAGGCATTTCGTGACAACATGGTAATTCCGCTTGGACCGAATGTAAACGGATTTGAAAATAAAATCAAGGAATATACCGGTGCGAAATGTGCGGTTGCCTTGTCTTCGGGGACTGCGGCAATTCATTTGTCACTGAAGCTCGCGGGAATTAAACCGGGGGATGTTGTGTTTTGTCAGTCGCTGACGTTTTCTGCAACAGCCAATCCCATTACATATGAAAAGGGCGTTCCCGTGTTTATTGACAGTGAAGAGGACACGTGGAATATGTCGCCTGCAGCATTGGAAAAAGCATTTGAAAAATATCCTGATTGCCGCATAGTACTGCTTGTTCATCTTTTCGGAGTTCCTGCAAAGATCGATGAAATAAAGGCTATATGCGACAGGCACGGTGCGGTGCTTATTGAGGATGCCGCAGAGGCTCTCGGTGCTAAATACAAGGGCCATAGTGTCGGTACGGACGGAAAATACGGAGTACTGTCTTTTAACGGCAATAAGATCATTACGACGTCCGGCGGCGGTATGCTTCTTACAAATGATGAAATCGGTGCGAAAAAAGCTCTTTTCTGGGCAACGCAGTCACGCGATAATGCCGCTTGGTATCAGCATAGCGAGATAGGATACAATTACCGCATGTCTAATATCTGTGCGGGTATAGGTCTCGGTCAGATGAACACGATTGATGAGTTTGTATCGAAGAAAAGACGTTTGTTTGATATATACAAATCAGAGCTGTCAGGTGTTTGCGGAATTTCGTTCCAGCCGAGCGAAGCATGCTCAGAACCCTCGCGTTGGTTGACCTCGGTTGTCGGAGATTTTGATTTTATGAAGCTGGTAAACGGTCTTGCCGAGAAAAATATAGAAGCAAGGCCCATGTGGAAGCCTATGCACATGCAGCCGGTATTTTCAAAGTGCGATTATATAACGGAAAAAGACGGTATCAGCATAAGCGATAAGCTGTTTAATCGCGGCATTTGTCTGCCGAGTGATATAAAAAATACAGATGAAGACATGGACAGAATAATCGATTGTATCAAGAACTTGATAAAATAAGTTTTGGAAGGACCTATGATTATGAAAAAAATTATTGCGGTGGTTCTTTTGGCGGTTATGTTGCTTGCACTCCCTGTCGGGGCAGTGTCATTTGACAAAAACCAGACCAATAAGGAATCGCCATCTGCACTGTCAAGAACGTTGAAGGCGGCGGCAATAGCCGACCTTACGACAGACTCGCTTCTTTACACTAATAACTCATTTGAAAAGATTCCGGCGCATGGCGGAATATCAAGACTCATGACCGCTGTTACCATTGAGTATCAGAACAGGCAGAATTCTATTATAAAATCGGGATTTTCCGAAGAGGCGCTTGAAGATTATATGGCGTCTATGCTCGTTAAAAATGACGAGGAAGCAGCAAGAACACTTGCTGTTGAGATATCGGGATCTGTTGAGAATTTTGTCGATTTGATGAACACGACAGCGGCTCAGATAGGTATGATAAATACTGTGTTTACAACTCCTCAGGGAACTAAGGATTCACAAGCGGTCACAACTGCAGATGATCTTCTGTTGCTTGCCTATGAAGCGTATTCGCTTTCTGAAATAAAGTCGATGATGGCATCTAATCTTTATTATTCAGTTGACGGTGAATCCTCATATTCGCGTGATCACAGTATACTTAACCCCGAACATAAGTCCTACAATAAAATGGTGAATTTCTATGCGTGCGGCGACTACGGTGATGCAGGCTATATTTCCGTTGTGGGTGCTATGGATGCAAAAGGACGTGAAATTGTTGCAGTCACATACGAATCGGGTGCTTACGTTACAGATTACAGAAATAATTATGCATCAGACATAGCATCGCTTCTTTCTATGGCATTCGGTAAGTTTTATGTTGCGGAGCTTGATGATATAGCAAAGGCTGTTGTACACGATCTTGGCGGCTTTGCACTTGCAGACGGCACACGTGTTTACGCAAGTGTTGAGATACCGAACGACCAGAAGGCAAGAAGAATGCTTCCTATTTCATATGGTGAGATAATTTACGATAACTATACGATGTGCTCTGTTGATGTAGGTCCGTTACCCGAAACTGCTGAACTTAATACGATACTTACAGCCGCTTCGCTGAAATACGGAAATGATGAGCTTTTGAAGTTTAATCTCCGTGTCAACAGAATAGTTCTCGAAGACGGAACAGAGATAAGATCGGAATATTCTTTGTACAGCACCGAAGAAGGTAAAGAAATAGCCGAGGCGCAATATAAGAGATATCAGTGGGTATTTGCAACGGTTCTTGTTCTTATAATTGCAGTCGTTGCTGTTATAGGCGCTGAAATACTCAAGCGCAGATTAATGTAAGGAGGTTACGGTAATGTTAGTAAGAGATATGCTGTTTGTGCTTTGCAAACGAATGAAGATTATCGTTATCTTCCCAATAATTGCAGTTACGCTTTATTCGTATTGGAATTACACAACACAGGTTCCCACATATGCTGCATCGGCGGTTTTGTATACGATAGACAAAAGCTCTACAAACATAAGTGAGATCGCAATAGTTGAAAGACTTATGCCCAACTATCAGCTGCTTGCACAGTCAAGCGAGGTCAGAAATCTTGTGGCTGAAGCCCTCGGTGAGGGTATCGGCGATACGGGTGTTGCAATCAACATAGACACTGAAAAGCACACAATGACGATTTCTGCGACGGGCACAAATCCGTCAAAGGTTGCAAATGTTGCCAACACCTACGCGGCAACGATAATAAACTATCTTGGCGACACGATGGGGCTTAACAATATTTCGTTTCTTGAAATTGCAAGACGCCCGGGCATACCTACAGGTCCCGAAAGACAAAGACCGATACTTATCGTCGGAATTTTGTCAACATTTATAGGTGCGCTTGCTGTACTTGTTGTAGAATATGCAAATACAACGATCAGAACACCTGAAGATATCGAAAAGGCGTACAATCTTACAGTCCTTGCCGAAATCGGACGGTACAGTAAGAGTAAGAAGAAGTAAAGGGGGTATATGTAATGGATTTTAATATTATGAGTGACTACAAAGCGCTTGACGAAAATGTGCTTGACTCAATAAAAACACTCCGTACAAACATACAGTTTGCTTCTATCAGCCGTGAAATAAAGACTATTGTTATGACAAGCGCTGTGCCCAACGAAGGTAAAAGTACAGTTTCAACATTCTTGGCGCTTGCTATGGCGGAATCGGGCAAAAAAACACTTCTCGTTGAATGTGACTTGCGTCACACGACGCTTCGTAAAAGAATGAAAATCCCGAGAAATGTCGGTGTTGTAAGCTATCTTCAGGGAAGAACAACGCTTGAAGAATCAATTTCCGCAACTCCCTATGAAAACATGTTCTTCCTTGATGCGGAAGCACGTGTGCCGAACCCTGTTGAGCTTATTTCATCAGAAGCCTTCGGGGAGATGATAAAGGCACTGCGTGAAATGTTTGATATAGTTATTTTCGATACACCTCCCGTAGGCACATTTATCGATGCGGCGTTGTTTGCCGCAAAGTCCGACGGAACGATAATTCTTATTAAACCGGGTGTTGTTGAAAAGCGTCTTTTCAAAAAATGCGTAGAACAGCTTGAAAAGGCGAATGCCAACATCATGGGCGTAATTTTCAACGGTATCGAGCAGATGCACGCAGGATATTACGGTAAGTATTACAGCAGAAAGTATTACGGACGCAAAAAGAGTTAACAAAATATAGTAAACCGGAGGGAAGGCGTATGACGAAAGAATTTTTGCTTTTGATACGCCTTTTTTCTGTTTCGGCGAAGGGCGTACAGGTAAGCGATGAACTGCTTTCGGAATTCAAAGACGGGGCAGGACACTTGAATTCGCAGACAGTCGGAAAAGTCATGGCACTTGCAATATCGCAAAAGTGCTTTGAAATGACTGATATTGCGTTTCAGGATATTTTTGTAAAAAACGGACACGCTGATCATGCAGAGAAATGTCTGAAGCGTGTGAAGCTTCAGATAATCTCAGCGGCAAATGTAACACAGAATATTTATGAGCTTGTTCAGAGCTTGAATAAAAAGGGAATCGAAGCGAAACTCTTGAAGGGAATGTCACTTTCACATTTGTATGCTGTTCCCGAATGCCGCACTTCATGCGATACGGACCTTCTGATACCGAAAAAAAAGGAAAAAGAAGCGTATGAGGTGTTTAAATCGCTTGGATATACGGTAGCACCGAGAACAAAATACTCACACCATGCAACGTGTACACATCCGAATGTAGGCACAGTTGAGCTTCATACGGATCTTTTCTTTGAAAGAATAAACGACGTAATATTCGATGACAGCGATTACGATGAAAAAATATCAGATACCGTAAGCGAATTCGAAATACACGGCGTAAGGTTCAAAACCTTGGGGATAACCGAAAATCTTATATATGTCACATTCCACATGATACAGCATTTTATAAGAGGCGGTACAAGTATACGGCAGATCTATGATATTCTGATATATTGTGCATCGCACAAAAACGAAATAAAATTTGATGAATATTTTGAATATCTCGACAGATTTTCGTACAGAGGAATATACAACGCTGTTATGACTTGCGGTGTCGATTACTTTGGTTTTACAAAATCGGAGCTTCCCGACTTTGTCCGTGTTGACGGCGAAACAAAAGAAAAATTTTTGAACGATATTGAACAGGGCGGTTGGATAGGTAAAGAACGTGATGACGGATATTCCGTTTTCCGCCTTTACGGAAGCCTGAAAGCGAAAAATAAATCGGGAAGTAATGAATACAAAAAAAATCTCAGAAAATACCAATTCAAACGTATTATCAGTTCTGTTTTTCCTGAAAAGGAAAGGCTTATTGCGAAATTTCCGTTTGCAAAAAATCCGCTTTTACGCATTCCGGCATGGTTTGCGTGGCTGTTTTACGGTGTGTCTTTGTTTAAACAGGGGGAGCTTTCCGCAGATGTAAAGTCGGAAAATGAACTTACAGCTGAGGAAAAAGAACGTATTTCACTGTTTGCAAGTCTTGGAATTATCGAATCGGAGGAAATATGATAACAGGAAATAATATAGAAGCATATATAAAAAGAGACGGTATTTATGTCACACAGACCATGGGCATAAGCATGCTTCCTTTTATACGTCAGGGGCATTCCACGGTTTTGATAGTGCCAAATGAAGGCAGACTGAAAAAGTACGATGTTGCTCTTTTTCACAGACCGACAGGGCAATACGTTCTTCACCGTGTTGTGAAGGTCAGAAAAAATGACTATATTTTCTGCGGTGACAACCAGAAAAAATGGGAGCATGGAGTAACTGACGATCTTATTGTCGGTGTTATGAAGGAGCTCTACAATGACGGTGTCAAGGTTGACATTGAGAGCGAAGAATATTTCAAGCAAGTAAAGAAAATAGTCAGAAAAAGCAGATGCTCAAGCTGGGTAACGAATTTTAAAATGGTGCTTTACAGGATAGGCTTTGTAAAGCGTATAGCAGATTACTTAAGAAATAAAAAATAAAGCGGGATTTTATGACAGATAACAATAACAATATTAAACCAAAAAACGGCAAAACCTCAAAAAATGAGGTTTTAGGATTTATCTGGCAGGTATTCTTCAAAATACTCATTGTTGTACTTGTTTTGGCTATTCTTGCCGTGTTTGCGCTTGCAAGCGTTTGCAAAACAGTTGCTGACGGTCCGAGCGAAACAGCAAGAGATATGCTTGTGCTGTCCGCACTTCAGGCAAGTGCCACAAAATGGGTGCCGGGACTTTTTCTTGATGATGCAACTGTGCAGTCGATACTTGACAAAAGCGGTGAACGTGTTATAGAAGAGGTTGATTTTGAGGATATAATCCCGGATGATCCCGATGAAGAACAAAACGGTACTGGAGATGTCACAGCTGACGAATGGGAAGGTAATGAAGACGGCATCATTCTCGATATCGTTGTAAGAAGCACATTCAAAGCATATGTTATGCTTGTCAAAGACCCGACAAGGGTTTATACAGGTGTGTCGTCGAATAATTTTTCATCGGCAAAACGAGGTGAAAGAATATACGTCGCCGCAGAGCGTCAGGGCGCAGTTGCCGCAATAAATGCAGGCGAATTTGAGGATAGCGGCGGCATGGGCTCGGGTGCGACACCCATGGGTATGACGGTGTCAAATGGCAAAATAGTGTGGAATGACGGTTTGAAGCGTACATTTATAGGCTTCGATGCTGATAACAAGCTCGTTGTAAAAGAGGGAATCACCGAAGCTGAGGTCAAGTCCCTCCGAATTCGTGACGGCGTTTCCTTCCAAAAGGGAAACGCACTTATTGAGACTGTAAACGGTTCAACGATAGCGTATACGGGAAGCGGAGATCTTGGCGTTGCACAGCGTACAGCGATAGGACAGAGGGCTGACGGTGCGGTAATTATGATAGTTACCGACGGAAGAACGGCAAATTCGCTCGGCGCAACGAGAGATGACGTTATAAATCTTATGCTGAAATACGGCGCTGTCTGTGCAGGTATGCTTGACGGCGGCTCATCTGCGATGATGTATTATGCGGATTATGCGGAAAAATACAATGTGGATGAAAGTGAGCTTGACGAATATCAGAAGCTCGGTGTTGTAAATAAGTACAAGGCATTCACAAAGCCGAGATATCTTCCCACATTTTTCATGGTAAAGGCGGTGGAAGACGGTGAATAAAGAAAAGAAAAACGGCACAGCCGTCAAAAAAATATTCGGAAACCGCACCTCGATTATATTTTATGCAGGGCTTGGCATATTGATATTTGCCGCACTTATAGCAATAGGCAAATTAAATTCATATATAGAAAAATATCTTACCGATTTTGAAATGACACGTCCGAAATATGCAGTTGAAAATATTTTCAATGAATATTTCAAAAATCCCGATTTTGGTGTGCTTATAGACAAGGCAGGCTGTGAAGTGGGAGAATTTGAAAGCCGTGAGGATCTGAAGCGGTATTTTGAAGACTCAACAAGCGGAAAAGAAATAACACATGTCTACGTTGCGGGTACTGACAAAACGAAGGTAAACGTAAAGGCTGACGGAGTTAAATTTGCATCCTTTACTATAAAAAAAGCTTCGCAGACGAGCGAATACGGCTTTGATATTTATGAGCTTGGCGAAATAGATCTTCACTACACAAGATCTGCTTCTGTTAAGATACGTATTCCTTTCAATTATTCCGTGGCGGTAAACGGAAAATTACTCGGCGAAGAATACAGGACCAAAACGGGAATAACAGATGATACACGGGAAACTATCCCTGAGGGAACATACAAGCTTTCATACGATGAATACGAGGTAAAAGGTCTGGTAATTACACCCGTCGTTGACGTGTATGACAGAAAAAACAACCGTGTCACACCTGTATATGATGAGGAAAAAGGGATCTATAACGTGTACTTTGAATACGATACGTCTCTTCAAAGCAAGCACGAATCATTTGTCCTTAAAGCGGTAGAAAACTATGCCGCAAGAATACAGAATGCGGGCGTTACGATGAATACCATTAAAACGTATTTTGAGTACGGTACCGAAACGTATAACAGAATAAAAAATAATCCCGGTAATTTCGTGTGGGATTATGATTCATATCATTTTGAAAATGAAGAAACGGGCAATTTTTATGCGTATGACGAAAATACGTTTTCCTGCTCGGTAAAAATGACTCAGGTAATGCGCAAAAGCGGAGCGAAAGATTACCGTGAGGAGATAAATGTTACACTTTATTTAAGATGCGGTGATGACGGAAAATACATGATATACGATCTTGCAACAAATCTTTCGTGAATTTCAGTAAAAAAGGAGAATTATTATGTCGGTTGCACTTATACCGGGCACATTCGACCCGATAACCGTCGGACATGAGGACCTTATACAGCGTGCTTCAATGCTGTTTGATGAGGTAATTGTGTGCGTCTTTACAAATTCGGCAAAAAGCACGATGTTTACACCGGAGGAAAGATATGAATTCCTATGTGCTGTGGCGGAGGGCTACAGAAATGTGCGTGCCGACATATGCTCGGGACTCCTTGCGGATTACGCTATTGAACACAGGTGCGATGTCATAGTCAAGGGCGCACGCACGGGCACGGATTTTGATTATGAATTTTCACTGTCAGCCATAAACCGTGAGCTTGCACCGATGGTTGAAACGATCATACTTCCGTCAAGATGTGAGCTGTCGCATATCAGCTCAACTATGGTACGCGAGCTAATTAAATACGGTAAAGATTTTTCGCCCTTCGTTCCGTCAAATGTTGCAAATTTGATCTGAAAATTTGTATAATTTTACTATTTGATTTTTCGTTAAAATGTGGTATAATAAACACAGTTGAGATAATTGAAGGCGGGGTGTTTAAATGAGTGATATAAGTACGGTATTAAAATATAAGATAGGCGACAATGTGATATATAAGAACAGCGGTATTTGCTGTGTATGTGATGTAAAGGAAATGAGCTTTACAACACCTGAGAAAAAGCTTTACTATGTTCTTTCACCGGTATATTCTAAAGGCTCTCATACGTATGTCCCGGCTGAGCTTGAAGACAGCATGCGCGACATTATCTGCAAAGAGGAAGCAGAAAAGGCGATATCATCATTTTCTTCAATTGAACTTGAGTGGATCCACGAAATAAAGGCAAGGGCTGAATATCTTAACTCTGTTATTGCAAATTTTAACAGGGCAGAGATACTTGCTGTTGTCAGGATGCTTTCAGAGCATAAAAAGGAATGTGAATCAAAACGCAAGAAAATGTATGCAAGCGACTCTAAAATACTGAATATTGCGGAAAAAATGATAAGGGACGAATTTGCATTCGTCCTCGGTATTGAAAGAGAAGAAGTTTTTGATTACATAAAAAATGCTATTTCAAAATAAAAGGCGTCTTTTTAAGTGAATAGTTAAACGGTGCTGTATTCGGCATCATAAATGCAAACATATTGTCAGCATAGACTTCACGCATGAAGTCACGGTTGTCTGTATGATTTGACGGTTTTGTGATGATGTCGAGGTCTCGGTGCCGTTTTTTCGTTTTTGAAAGAAATTCAAGCCCCGCTGTATTTGATGCAAGAAGCTGAGTGAAGGAGGGGGCTTTGTGCTGTTCTTCCTCTGTTATTTCCAAAAAAGCGGAAAGAATACAGCGACGTATGCGTGCATTTGTATATCTTTTTGTGGCAGAAAGATTGAGAAGCGCATCATAGCTTCCGACATTTTTTGATGCTGACACTATCCTTTGCAAAAGTCCGCCCGCACCGTCGGCAAAATCAAAGCTTTCCATGCTCCGCAGCTTTGAAATGATAAGCTTTTCAGCGTTTTGTATTCTTGCGGGAAATTGACCGTTTTTATATATTCCGTGCGTTACGTCGGGGATAAAACTGTAAAATTCATCTGTTTCGGCAATTTTTCTTAAATACGTTGCGGAGGCATATATGTGCTCCGTCTGCTCACTGTTGTGTTCTGCCCCCTCACGCTTGACTGTGTGCGGTGTGATATTCGGTGCGTATTTTTTTATCGCCCGTATATATTCAATACCCAAAATATTGTTAGGCGTGGAAATGACTGAAGAATCACCGAATATGCTTTCATAAATTTCCTCACGGCTTTTTGCAAACCTTTCGTGCGCCTTTATATTTTCTATTTCATTTTTAAATTCTTCCGTGTCAAGGTTGTCGGCACATCTTATAAGTTCGTTGATATCCCCCGATTCAGAACCGAAAATGACGGCACATTCTTCCCCGCACGACACCTCGGATATAATTCTGACAGCACCGCGTGAAAAAAGCTCCGCACATGCGCAGGAGTAGAAAAACGGAAGTGACAGCACAAGGTCAGCACCGCATAAAACGGCAGATTCCGCACGGGCAAATTTATCTGTAACAGCACATTCGCCACGCTGTGTGAAGTTTCCGCTCATTACACAAATTACAGGAGCTCCGCATGATATTTTTTTCGCTTCGTCAATTAAAAATTTGTGTCCGAAATGAAACGGATCAAATTCGCATATTATAAAAACTGCACGGTATGCCATAATAAACCTCGTTTTATAAGAAAAAAGACGTAAATTCCACGCATTTTTTCGTTTTTACTATTGAAAAAATATAAAATAGGGTGTATAATATTATATAATATATTTTTTGAAAAATCAAGATTAGGAGAGAAAAATGAACGTACTTGTTGTAAACGCAGGCTCGTCCAGCCTTAAGTATCAGCTTTTTGATACAAACACAGATGAAGTTCTTGCAAAAGGTATTTGCGAAAGAATCGCAACAGAAACATCCAAAGGCGTTGGTGCAGAAGGAAGAATTGAGCACAGACGCGGCAACGAACCCAAAATAGTTAAGGATATCCCCATGCCCAACCACGCTGTTGCAACACAGATATTGGTTGATACACTTACAGACCCCGAGATCGGTGTTATCAAGGATATGAAGGAAATTGAAGCTGTAGGTCACAGAATCGTGCACGGCGGTGCATACTTCTCCGAAAGTGTTTTGGTAACAGATGAAGTAATTGCAAAGCTTGAGCTTTGTAAGGACCTCGCACCCCTTCACACAGTTCCTCACCTTATGGGTATTGCAGGCTGTACAGCAGTTATGCCCGGCACACCCCAAGTTCTTGTATTTGACACAGCATTCCATCAGTCAATGCCCGAAGAATCATACTTCTTCCCGCTTTCATACGATATGTATGAAAAGTATCAGATCCGCCGCTACGGTGCACACGGTACATCTCACAGATACGTTGCAGGCGAAATGCTCAAGATCATGGGCAAGACAGAGGGCACAAAGATCGTAACATGCCACCTCGGTAACGGTTCTTCCATTACAGCTGTTAAGGACGGTAAGGTTCTTGACACAAGTATGGGCTTTACTCCCCTTGACGGTCTTATGATGGGTACACGCTGCGGCGCTATTGACCCTGCTATCGTTCCCTTCATTATGGAAAAAGAAGGCTTCACACCCGCACAGATGAACGAATATATGAATAAGAAGTGCGGCTTCCTCGGTGTTTCCGGCATCTCCTCTGACAGCCGTGACATTGAAAAGGCAGCTGAAGAAGGCAACGCACGCGCAATTCTTACAACAAAGATACTTGCATACCAGATAAGAAAGTTCATCGGTTCATATGCGGCAGCTATGGACGGTCTTGATGCTCTCGTATTCACAGCAGGTCTCGGCGAAAACAACCCCGGCCTCCGTTCAAGAGTATGTAAGGAGCTTTCATACTTCGGCATCAAGATGGACGAAGAAGTAAATGCGAAAGCACACCACCAGTCCAATACTATCAAGCTTTCAACGGATGACTCAAAGGTTCTCGTTTACCTCATTCCTACAAACGAAGAAAAGGTTATCGCATCCGATACAGAAAGACTTGTTAAGGAAATGAACAAGTAATAAAATACATAAACAGACTCAAGACTTTGCTTTGAGTCTGTTTTTTTAAATTTGCTTTGTTTACTGTTACACCGCTTTGCGGTGTGCGCCCCATTGCCTGTGGGCAGTTCGCATGGCGTTATTGCGCCAGCGAACTGTGGGGGGGCAGGCAGGGGCGCTTGTTTTGATTTGAAAATATCGAAATTTTTAATATGATTTTATTTTTATTTTTCATAGGTTGACAATTACATATATATCTGTTAAAATAACCATATAAACTGAAAGAGGTATATATGAAAAGATTTTTGTGTTTGATGCTCGTTACCTTGTTTTTCTGCTCCTGTTCAGGTGCAAAGCTCGGCGACGGTAAGGTTTTATTTAAAAATGAAGAAGAGAAATTTTTAACCCACGCCGTATTTTATAACGATGCGGGTGATGTTGCATGTCTTTATACTGATGAAGATGAATATTATATCACCGCAAAAAATAATGACGGTGCGGATAAGGTGCTGTACACACTTCCCGAAAATAGCTATGCATATGAGTTGTATGCAAAGAACGGAATTATTGCATTTTATGAGCGTCAGATCTATGCAAACCGTGACGAAAGATGCATATTGAAGGTGATTGACGCTGAAAACGGGGAAGTATACACACCGTTTTCAAAGGTCATCGTATTTGAAACGTACGATGTGCAGTCAAGATTTATTGATATATCGGGGCGTGATGTTTATTATGTAACATCATCGTTTGCGCTTGAAGAAACAAGAATAATGAAATATACCGTCGGGGATAAGGAGCCGTCTGAATTTGCAACGGTTCCCATGACGGAAAATGAGTTTACATTTAACCATTCCGTTACGTGTATGGATATTTACGATGATAAGCTTGTGGCGGCAACCGTTGAAGGCTATGACACGCATATTTCAATTTACAATCTTAAAACGGGTGAAGCCGAAAAGAAAAAACTGCTTCCTATAAACGTCGGTGTAGTTTACTCCGTTGCATATAATTCTGACGGCAATATAGGGCTTTACTACCAGACAGTAGACAAAGAAGGCAAGTTCGAAGCGGATATTGTCGGTTTTATCGGTGTCAATGATGAGGAGATAACACAGCTTTACACTCTTTCTGAAAATGAATATGTAAACCGTGAAACGGTTTATCTTGACGGCGATATACTTTCATTCAATATACAGCTTGCTATGAATGATGATGAAACAGTATCGTATGATGATTTTTACGGACTGATGTTCAACATCAAAAATGAAAAGTCCGCACGTATCGGCGGAAGCCTTTTGACATTTGCAAAGGATGGAAAATTGTACGACCTTGTGTTTGACAAAAAGAATGCCAAAACCGTTTCGTTTACCGAAACTGAAATAAAGTGAGGAATTTGATATGAAGAATAAAGAAGAATTTGTTTGGCGTGACAGAAAACGCACGATTTTCGGACTTCCCTGGAGCTTTACTGTCTATAAGCTGACAGAGGAAAAGCTGCTTATCGAAACAGGCTTTTTCTCCAAAAAGGAGGAAGAGATCCGTCTTTACAGAATAATGGATCTGACACTCCGCCGTTCATTCGGAGAGCGTTTGTTTGGACTCGGCACAGTGCATTGTTGCACGGCTGACAAGTCAACACCCGAATTTGATATTCTTAAGGTCAAAAAGGCGAAAGAGGTTAAAAATCTTATTTCCGACCTTGTTGAAAAACAGCGTGACGCAAAGCGCATAACCGCCCGTGAGTTTATGGACGACGGTGACGAAGACCATGACGATGACGGCTGTGACTGCGGAGAGTAAACAATAGATTTATTTAAATATGATAAATAAAAATCCACGGTTGAATGAAGTGAACCGTGGATTTTTTATAAAGGACAGTCGAGGACGCCTGTCCCTACTGCCAAACGACAGCGCCCTGTCTGCGCCCCCCACGGCTCGTAGGCGTTACAGCAGTACGCCGCGAGCCGCCCCGCAGACAAAGGGCGCATATTTCCTGCGGAAATATATAAGAAAAAACAAAATCGACAGAGGTTTTATCCTCTGTCGATTTATTTTTTATTACATCATTATCGTGCCGTCGAATATGGATTCAACAGAACCTGTAAGCGTTACCTTGCCGTCCTTGTAATTTACGATAAGGTCGCCGCCGCGAAGCTTAACTGTGATATCAGCGCCTTCCTCGCAGTAGCCGTTTACAACAGCCGCAACAGCTGCCGCACAAGCGCCTGTTCCGCAGGAAAGTGTTTCGCCGTTTCCTCTTTCCCAAACACGCATTTTAAGTGTGTTCTTATTGACCACTCTTACAAATTCCGTGTTGACACGTTCGGGGAAGTATTCGCAGTTTTCAAACATCGAGCCTACTGCTTCAACGTTCACCTTGTCAACGCTGTCGCAGAATATTACGCAGTGCGGATTTCCGACGGAAACGCACGTGATGTTATAATCCTCACCGCCGACATTGACGGATTTATTGATTATTTCATCACCCTCAAGCGTTGTTGGAACGTCAGCCGCTTTCAGCGACACCTCGCCCATGTCACCGCTTACCGAGCGTACAAGACCGCTGTAAATATACAGCTTCTGGTGCTTGATGCCGCTTGCTGTTTCGATGTCAAGCTCCTCTTTATCAGTAATTCCGTTGTCGTACAGATATTTTGCAACGCAGCGTACGCTGTTACCTGCCATCTTGCCTTCGCTTCCGTCCTTATTGAAGATGCGTATCTTTGCATCTGCAACACGTGACTTTTCGATAAGCACGATACCGTCAGCACCGACACCGTAGTTTCTGTCGCAAACGGAAAGCGTAAGCGATTCGGGGCATGTTATTTCACCCTTTGTATTATCGAAGAACAGATAGTCATTACCGCATGCCTGCATTTTTGTAAATGCGAGCTTTTTGCGTTCTGTTCTCATGTGGTTGATATCAACAAGCTCTGTATTATGCAGATTGAAGCGTGAAGCGACAATATCCGCAAGCGCATTTGCTGTGTCAAGCGATGTGATGCAAGCAACACCTGCAAGAAGCGCTGTTCTGTGAAGCGAAATATAGTCTTCCTGAGCCTGCTTTGTTTTAGCACCTGTATAAACGATAAGTTTTATCTTTTCGTTGTCTACAAGGCTTGTTGCACATTCGAGAAGCGAATGGCTTTCATCCTCCTGAATTACACCCACTTCAATACCGCCGAGGGCTGAAATTGCCTTTGCAGTACCCTTTGTAGCGTAGATGTTAAGGCCGAGATCTGCAAATTTCTTTGCAAGCTTGACAATTTCAAATTTATCATTGTCACCGACTGTAATATACACGCCGTCACCCTTGCCGAGGTCCATTCTGAAGCCTGCGGAAACCATACCCTTGAAAAGTGCTTCTGTAAGGTTCTTACCGACACCGAGGACTTCACCTGTAGACTTCATTTCCGGACCGAGAGATGAGTTTACATCTGACAGCTTTTCAAATGAGAACACAGGAACCTTAACGGCAACGTACGGAGGGATCTTGTAAAGACCGCTTTCATATCCGAGATCCTTCAGCTTTGCGCCGAGCATTACACGGGAAGCAATATCGACCATCGGAATTCCCGTTACCTTACTGATGTAGGGAATTGTACGGGAAGCTCTGGGGTTAACTTCAATTACGTAAAGCTCACCTTCATATGTGAGATACTGAATATTTACAAGGCCCTTTGTGCCGAGTGATTTTGAAAGGAGTGTCGAACATTCGATAATTCTGTGAATGAGCTTATCGGAAATGTTCTGCGGGGGATAAATTGCGATAGAGTCACCGCTGTGAACGCCCGCACGTTCAATATGCTCCATGATACCGGGGATAAGCACGTCCTCACCGTCGGAGATAACGTCAACCTCAAGCTCCGTACCCGACATATATTTGTCAACAAGCACGGGGTTTTCGATATCGTGGGAGAGAATAAGCTCCATGTACTGACGTACATCATCGTCCGTGTAAGCAATAGTCATATTCTGACCGCCGATAACGTAAGAAGGACGGAGCAAAACAGGATATTTCAGCGTGTGTGCCGCATCAAGTGCTTCTTCCATCGTCATGATGCCGAGACCCTTCGGACGCTTGATGTCAAGGGAGTTGAGAAGTGCGTCGAACTTTTCACGGTCTTCTGCCAAATCAATACCCTCAGCAGACGTTCCGAGAATACGGATGCCGGAGTCACTCAGGAATTTAACGAGCTTAATAGCCGTCTGACCGCCGAATGCCACAACGACACCGATAGGCTTTTCAACCTCAATTACACCCATAACGTCTTCGGGTGAAAGGGGTTCAAAATAGAGTCTGTCGGAAACGTCAAAGTCTGTGGAAACTGTTTCGGGGTTGTTGTTTATGATTATTACTTCATATCCAAGCTCACGCAGTGTCTTTGCACAGTGAACGGATGAATAGTCAAATTCGATACCCTGACCGATTCGGATAGGACCTGAACCTAAAACGATTATCTTTTCTCTGCCTGTTTCAGCCTTGGGGCGTGCTTCGCAAGCCTTGCCGTAAACAGAGTAGAAGTAAGGAGTTTTTGCATCAAATTCGCCTGCACACGTGTCAACCGTTTTGTATACAGGGAAGAGCTTTTCAGTGCATTTACTTCCCGAAATTCTCTCTATTGCCTTATCTGTATAGCCCAGACGCTTACCTTCTTTGTAAGTTTCAGCGTCAACGGTATTGTTTGCTATCTTATTTTCATATTCGGCAAGCTTCTTTATCTTATTTATAAAGAACTTGTCTATCTTTGTTATTTCGTTTATTTCATCAACCGAAACACCGCGGCGAAGCGCCTCATATACGGCAAATATTCTGACATCATCGATATCAGCAAGCTTTTTCTTGATATCCTCACACTCATCAAGCATGGGTGCGTGGAGTGTGTCAAGCGAAAGCTCAGCGCCTCTTACAGCCTTCATCAAGGCTGATTCAAAGCTGTCGCCGATAGCCATGACCTCACCTGTTGCCTTCATCTGTGTTCCGAGCTTACGGGACGCGTAAGGGAACTTGTCAAACGGCCACTTTGGCATTTTTAATACGACATAGTCAACAGTCGGTTCAAAGCAAGCGCAGGTAATGCCCGTAACATCGTTCTGAATTTCATCAAGCGTATAGCCGAGAGCGATCTTTGATGTTACCTTTGCAATAGGATAACCTGTTGCTTTACTTGCAAGAGCAGATGAACGTGAAACTCTGGGGTTGACCTCGATTACGAAGTAATCATCGCTGTACGGGTCAAGTGCGAACTGACAGTTACAGCCGCCCTCGATCTTCAGCGCCGCAATAATGTTCAGCGCCGCCGTGCTGAGCATTGTGTATTCTTTATCAGTAAGCGTAATGGCGGGAGCAACAACGATACTGTCACCTGTGTGAACTCCGACAGGGTCGACGTTTTCCATTGAACAAACGGTGATTACGTTGCCTGCGCCGTCACGCATAACTTCAAATTCGACCTCTTTGTAGCCGAATATGTATTTTTCAACAAGTATCTGATGAATAGGCGACATGCTGAGTCCCGTGCCTGCCGTTGTGCGGAGCTGTTCTTCATTGTAAGCAACACCGCCGCCGGCACCGCCGAGCGTAAAAGCAGGACGGATAATAACGGGATAACCTATTCTGTTTGCAATTTGTACAGCCTCTTCAACATCGTGCGTTGTGTCAGAGGGGATGCAAGGCTGATTTATTTCATCCATCGTGTCCTTGAAACGCTGTCTGTCTTCCGCACGGATGATAGCCTCGGCGTTTGTACCGATAAGACGGATGTTGTGCTTCTGCAAAAAGCCTTCCTTATAAAGCTGCATTGCAATTGTAAGTCCTGTCTGACCGCCGAGACCTGCAAGCAAGCTGTCGGGCTTTTCCTTGAGAATTATTCTTTTGATAGTTTCTGTATTAAGGGGTTCGAGATATATCTCGTTTGCCATTGAAAAGTCTGTCATTATCGTTGCGGGGTTGCAGTTTACAAGCACCGCTTCAACGCCTTCGGATTTCAACACACGGCACGCCTGTGCGCCCGCATAGTCAAATTCCGCCGCCTGACCGATTACAATAGGACCTGAACCTATTACAAGAACTTTTTTAATACTTAAATCTTTCGGCATAGCTCATTCCCCCCTTAGTTGTTTCCGAGCATTGAAACGAATCTGTCATATACGAAAGCTGTGTCCGCAGGTGCGGAGTTATCTTGCGGTATGAATTGTACCGAGAATGAAGAGTGATTGATATATCGGAGTCCCTCAACATCACGGTCGTTTGCGTTTATGAAGGATATCACCGCTGTGTCAGGTGAAACAGATGAAGCATCTACCGTGTAGCCGTGATTTTGTGATGTTATGTACGTTTTTTCGCCGTCAAGATCACGCACGGGGAGGTTTGCCCCACGGTGTCCCGTCTTTATCTTGGCTGTCTTTATTCCGTTTGCAAGTGCCAACAGCTGATGACCGAGTCCGCATGCAAATATCGGAAGCTTGCCCATGATTTTCTTTATTTCTTCGGTTTGTTCTGCGTAGTCTGCAGGATCTCCGGCACCGTCTGAAAGAAGAACTCCGTCAAAATTGCCGTTCAATATTTCCTCTGCTTTTGTGCCCACGGGGAATACCGTTACGTTACAGCGTCTGTCGACAAGTCTTTCGGCATTGTCACGGACTGAACCGTAATTTATGACTGCAACATTGTATTGAGGAGCCTTTGCTTTAAGCGTTGTCACCGCATCTGTGCCGACAAGCCCTGCCTTTGAGGTGTATTTATACGATTTTGCAAGCTCCAGAGCCTTTTCGGGTGTTTCCGCAATACCTGCGCCCATCGCACCCTCGTCACGGAGTGTACGTGTGATCTCTCTGGTGTCAACACCGCAAAGACAGCACACACCCTGATCCGCCAGATAATCTGCAAGATTTCCTTCACAGTTGTGGTTTGACGGTGTGTCAACTACTTCCATCGTTATGTAAGCGGACGGATAAGCCTTCTTTTCTTTCATGCCGGGAATTATTCCGCAAGCACCGATAAGAGGGAACGTCTGAATTACGACCTGTCCTATATTGCAAGGGTCGCACAGTGTATTGTTGTATCCTACAACGCCTGTTGTGAATACTGCCTCGCCCGATGCGCTTTCTTTATCGGTGAGGAAATATCCTTCGAAAATTTTACCGTTTTGAAGAGCAAGATAACCTTTTTTCATATATTTAATATCCTTTCGGCTATTATTTCATCAGCAATACCATAACCGCTTTTTGAGCGTGCAGGCGGTTTTCTGCTTCATCAAATATTTCATTTGCATGGGCTTCGAAAACATCTGCTGTGATCTCTTCGCCCTTGTGTGCAGGCAGACAGTGAAGTACCATAGCACCCTCGTTTGCCGCACCGTAAACGGTGGAATTTATCTGGTAGCCTTCGAAAGCCACACGGCGCTTTGCCGCTTCGCCTTCCTGACCCATTGATGCCCAAACGTCTGTGTAAAGCACGTCAGCACCGCTTGCCGCCTTCATAATATCGGGCGTGCAGGTGAATTTGCCGTTTGCCTCTGCCCATTTGATGATGTCAGCATCGGGCTTGTATTCGTCGGGACATGCAATAGCGACTTCCATTCCGCATTTGATACCGCCGACGATAAGGGAGTTTGCCATGTTGTTACCGTCACCGATAAATGTAAGCTTCTTACCCTTGAGATCTTTTTTATATTCTCTGATCGTCATAAGGTCAGCAAGCACCTGACAGGGGTGTGCATAGTCCGTAAGACCGTTTATTATCGGTATTGAACCGAATTTTGCCATATCTTCAACCTCTTGCTGGTCGAATGTTCTTATCATGATTCCGTCAAGATATCTTGAAAGAACACGTACTGTGTCAGCCGCATCCTCGCCTCTGCCGATCTGAAGGTCGTTTGAGGAAAGGAACAGGCCCGTACCGCCAAGCTCATGTATGCCGACTTCAAAGGAAACACGTGTTCTTGTTGAAGATTTACGGAATATCATACCGAGTGTCTTGTCCTGCA
Organism: Eubacteriales bacterium; assembly: GCA_045124505.1. Taxonomy (GTDB): domain Bacteria; phylum Bacillota; class Clostridia; order Oscillospirales; family CAG-272; genus RGIG7213. The sequence continues at coordinate 111,046 of JBGVLZ010000086.1, read as the reverse complement.
AAAGTTTGTGGGGAATACCGTTCTTGCGTTCATACTTCAGTTTGTCCGCAAGGTCAAGAATTTCCGAAAAGTCCGCCTCTGACAGGTCAGAAAGTTTAAGTAAGTGTTTCATAGTTTTTCCCTTTATATAGATGAATTTTATTTATCAATATTTTCGCATATAACGTCGAGCGCCTTTTCCAAGTCCTCAAACGAGATGTTCAAGGGCGGTGTAAGACGTATTTTGTCCTTTGCTGTCAAAGCAAGCACACCGTCAGCAATACAAGCGTTTACAACTTCCTTTGAATCCTTTGTTGTCTTAACACCTAAAAGAAGTCCCATACCGCTTACGGATACTGTGTTTTTGCACGATTTCAAACGTGAAATTATATATTCGCTCTTCTTCTTTACATCTTCAAGAAGCGCATCGTCAATTCTTGAAATAACATTGTAAGCACCTGCCGCACATACGGGGTTGCCGCCGAAGGTCGAACCGTGTGTTGACGGGCCGAGTGTATTTTCGGTTTTTTCACCGAGAATTACAGCGCCTATCGGAAGACCGCCGCCAAGTCCTTTGGCAGTCGAAATTATATCAGGTTTTATATTATACCGCATATATGCGTAAAGGGCACCGCATCTGCCGTTGCCCGTCTGAACCTCGTCCACGCAGAAAAGTATGTCTTTTTCTGCACAAAGACTGTATATTTCATTTACATAATCAGCCTCAAGGGGCAAAACTCCGCCTTCGCCCTGTACAAGCTCAACCATCACAGCGCAAACATCATCTGTGATAAGTGCCTTTGTGCCCTCAATATCGTTTGCGGGCGCATAGTCAAAGCCCTCGGTGAAGGGGAAGAAATAGTTATGGAAAACATCCTGACCCGTTGCGGACAGTGTTGTAACGGTTCTTCCGTGGAAGGAGTTTTTCAGTGTGATTATCTTGTTTCTGCCTTCGCCGTATTTATCAAATGAGTATTTTCTTGCCGCCTTTATCATACCCTCGTTTGCTTCAGCACCCGAGTTTGCGAAAAATACCTTTTTCATTCCCGTTTTTTCGCAAAGAAGCTCCGCAAGCTTTACCTGCGGTGCTGTATAATAAAGATTTGATGCATGGGCGTATTTGTTAAGCTGTTCTGTAACTGCCTTTATGTATTCGCTGTCGCAGTGTCCGAATGCAGTTGTTGCAATTCCTGCGCCCATATCTATATATTTTTTGCCGTCGCAGTCATAGACGGACGAGCCCTCCGCACGGTCAAATTCCACAGGGAAACGACCGTACGTGGGGGCGATATATTTTTTATCGTTTTCTTTGATAACGCTCATATTCAACCTCTTTTAAACGAACATAGTGCCAGCACCCTCATCAGTGAGCATTTCAATGATGATGGAGTGGGGAATTCTTCCGTCAATTATAAAGACCTTTTTAACACCGCTGTTTACTGCATCAACACAGCACTGAACCTTCGGTATCATACCGCCTGATACGATGCCTTCCTCATAAAGCTTATCTGCTTCCTTAGCCTTGATGACCTGAATGAGGGAGTCGGGATCGTCCTTGTCACGGAGTATTCCGCTTATATTTGTCATCGAAATAAGACATTCTGCACCGAGTGCCGCTGCAATTTTTGCCGCCGCCGTGTCTGCGTTTATGTTGTAAACATTGCCGTCATTGTCACATCCGACCGTTGAAATTACCGGGATATATCCTTTGTCAAGAACTACCTCGACGGGAGATGTATTTACATTGACTATTTCACCTGCAAATCCAAGCTCCTCGGAAATGGGCGCAGCTTCAAGCATATGACCGTCGATTCCCGAAAGACCTATCGCCTTACCGCCTGTGTTTTCAAGCAGATTTACAAGACTTTTGTTTATCTTGCCTGCAAGTACCATCTGTACGACCTGTGCAGTTTCTGCATCTGTCACACGAAGACCGTTTATAAAACGGCTTTCGATGTTCATTTTTGTAAGCGTTTCTGTGATTTCGGGACCTCCGCCGTGAACGAGCACGACCTTTACACCTATAAGCGACAAAAGCACGATGTCACCCATTACGGCACTTTTAAGCTCCTCATTTATCATTGCGTTTCCGCCGTATTTAACGACAACTGTTTTACCGCAGTATTCTTTTATGTAAGGCAGAGCTGTTATAAGCACCTCTGCCCTTTGAGCGTTGTTAATATCCATTATGTTCTGTAATCTCCGTTTATTTTGACATAATCATATGTCAGGTCACAGCCCCAGGCTGTTGCTACGTCCTTACCCATGTTAAGGCATATATATATCTGGATTTCGTCCTCTGAAAGAATTATCTTAGCCTTGTCCTCGTCAAAGGGAACTCCTGAGCCGTCACGGCATACTGCGATCTCTCCCTTTTTCGATGCAAAGTAAACATCTGTTTTTGTAACATCAACGTTTTGCTTGCTGTAACCTATTGCGCAAAGCACACGTCCCCAGTTTGCATCGGCACCGAACATAGCCGCTTTAACAAGCGAGGAGCAAATGACGGACTTCGCAACATTTCTTGCACAATCCTTGTCGGGGGCTGTAGCCACGACACATTCAATGAGCTTTGTTGCACCCTCGCCGTCCTTTGCAATAGCACGGCAAAGCTTCTTTGTAACAGCTGCAAGTGCTTTTTTGAATTCAAAATAATCTTCGTTCTTTTCTGTAATTTCTTTGTTGCCTGCAAGACCGTTTGCCATGATCGACAGCATATCGTTTGTGGAGGTATCTCCGTCAACGCTTATCATGTTGAAGCTGTCTGCAACATCCTCTGTAAGTGCTGTTTTTATCATTTCAGGGGAAATAGCAACGTCAGTCGTTACAAAAACAAGCATCGTTGCCATGTTCGGGTGTATCATACCCGAGCCCTTTGCAATACCGCCCAGACGGCATGTCTTACCGCCAAGCTCAAACTCAACAGCAATTTCTTTAAGTGCTACGTCTGTTGTCATTATTGCGTGTGCCGCATCTGTGCTTCCTTCGTTTGAAAGTAAGGAAACAAGCTCAGGCATTGCCTTTTCCATAGGCTCCGTTGACAAGGGCTGTCCGATAACGCCTGTTGATGCAACTATGACATCGGATGCGGGGATCCCCGTAAACTGCTCAGTCATTGTGCACATTTTTTCGGCAATTTCAATGCCGTCGGCGTTACACGTGTTTGCGTTGCCGCTGTTACATATAACGGCACGTGCAATACCGTTTTCAAGATTTTTCTTTGTCACCGTGATAGGTGCGCCCTTTACAAGGTTTGTTGTGTATACTGCGGCAGATGAGGCGGGTACATCGCTTACGATCAGTGCCAAATCTTTTTTTGTTTTATTCTTTCTGATTCCGCAGTGAATTCCGGCAGCTTTGAAGCCGGTGGCGGCACATACGCCGCCGGATATGTATTTCATGTGGATTCTCTCTTTCTTATAAAATCAAGCCTGCGCATTCATCAGCGCCGAGCACGATGTTCATATTCTGTATTGCCGCACCTGATGCACCCTTGCCGAGGTTGCAGAAAAGTGCGCATATCTGCGGACGTTCATCGTTTCCGCAGATGATTATCTGCATGCTGTCCTTACCCGACAGCTCATTAGCGTATAAAAATCCGTCTTCTGTGCCTTTTTCGCAAAGCGGACGCACAGAGATAAGACGTGAATTTTTGTAGTATTCGGTGAAATATTCGTGAAGCTCTTTAACCGTTGCTTTCTTATTCATAAGATTTGCAAAAAGCGGAACTGTTACCGCCATGCCGCTGTAAAATGAGCTTACAATGGGATTGAACACAGGTTCGTTGGACAGACCGCACACCGCCTTCATTTCGGGCAGATGCTTGTGCTTTGCCGTAAGACCGTACTGCGCGGGGGATTCGTATTTTTCGTCCCTTTCACAGTCCTCGTAAGATGCTATCATTCCCTTACCGCCGCCGCTGTAGCCTGTTATCGAATGGCTTACAACAGGATAGTCAGGGGATATAAAGCCGCCCTTTACCAACGGGTAAACGATGCTGTTGAAGCCCGATGCATGGCATCCGGGATTTGCAATTCTCTTGCTGTTTACTATATTATTTCTGAACTGTTCGCCAAGCTCAGCAAAGCCGTATGCCCAGCCGTCAGCCGTTCTGTGTGCGGTGGATGCATCGATTATGACCGTGTTCGGGTTCGTGCAAAGCGTTACCGCTTCCTTTGCCGCCGCATCGGGCAGACACAGAAACGTAACGTCCGATGCGTTTATCCTTTCGGCTATCGCATCGTTGTCCTTTCTCAGTTCCTCGGGAATTGAGATGAGATTTATGTCATTTCGGTCAGCAAGACGGGATGCGATACGCAACCCCGTCGTGCCAACAGAACCGTCTATAAATATATTATACATCTTATTTGTTCTTTTTGTCAACCATCGCTTTAACTTTTAAGGGCAAACCGAACAGATTTATGAAGCCCTCAGCATCGTACTGGTTGTAAACTTCGTCTTCATCAAATGTTGCGATCTCTTCGTCGTACAAAGAGTAGGGGGAAGTAACACCCGCATTGATAAGGTTACCCTTGTAGAGCTTGAGCTTAACTGTACCTGTAACGTTCTTCTGTGTTTCGTCAACGAAAGCATCAAGCGCCTCACGAAGGGGTGTGAACCACTGACCGTAGTAAACGATCTCAGCGTACTTGGCAGCGATAAGCTCCTTGTAATGTGTTGTTTCACGGTCAAGTGTAAGTGTTTCGAGAACCTTGTGCGCACGGTAAAGAATTGTACCGCCGGGAGTTTCGTAAACGCCGCGGCTCTTCATACCTACAAGACGGTTTTCAACGATGTCAACAAGACCGATACCGTTTTCACCGCCGAGCTTGTTGAGCTTTTCAACGAGTGCAACAGGGGAGAGCTTTTCGCCGTTGAGTGCTGTGGGAATACCCTTTTCAAAATCAAGTGTGATGTATGTGGGTGTGTCGGGAGCCTGTTCGGGGGAAATGCCGAGCTCAAGGAATCCGGGCTTGTTGTACTGGGGTTCGTTTGCAGGGTTTTCAAGGTCAAGACCTTCGTGTGACAAGTGCCAGAGGTTCTTATCCTTGGAGTAGTTTGTTTCACGGTTTATCTTGAGGGGTACGTTGTGCGCTTCAGCGTAGTCGATCTCCTCGTCACGGGATTTGATATCCCATACACGCCAGGGAGCGATGATGTTCATTTCGGGAGCAAATGCCTTTATTGTAAGCTCGAAACGAACCTGGTCATTACCCTTACCTGTACAGCCGTGGCAAATGGAGTCACAGCCTTCAGCCTTTGCAATTTCAACGATTCTCTTTGCGATGATAGGACGTGCGAAGGATGTACCGAGAAGGTATTCGCCTTCGTATACAGCACCTGCCTTGAGTGTGGGGTAGATGTAATCTGTGATGAATTCTTCCTTAAGGTCTTCGATGTAAAGCTTGGAAGCACCTGTCTTTATTGCCTTTTCTTCAAGACCGTCAAGCTCTGTACCCTGACCAACGTCAGCGGAAATTGCGATTACTTCGCAGCCGGGATATGTTTCCTTAAGCCACGGAATGATGATTGATGTGTCAAGGCCGCCTGAATAAGCGAGTGCTATTTTTTTGATTTCTTTCTTTGCCATGATAAATTTCTCCTTTTATTTGTGAAAATTGTTATACAGTTTTATGGTTTTTGGTATTATTCATCGTGTTGAATAATTATACCGCTATTATACACCTTTTTTGTATAATGTCAATAGGTTTTTGAATATTTTTTATTTTTTATGCAGTTTTCTCTACTTTTTGTGTTTAATGCCGTAAAAAACGTGAATATACGCCGAAATGAACATATATAAATAGGTATTTATAAGATCATATCGTAAAGTGCAACAGCCGCTGCGGCTTCAACGCAGGGAACTGCACGCAGTACAACGCATGGGTCGTGACGTCCGGGGACGCTTATTTCCAATTCCTCGCCCGTTCGCACATCAACTGTCTTCTGCATTTTTGTAATCGAAGGTGTGGGCTTGAATGCAACACGGAAAACGATGTCAGAACCGTTACTTATACCGCCGAGGATACCTCCGCAGTTGTTAGTTTCGGTCTTTATTCCGCCGTCATATATGAAAGCATCGTTGTTTTCCGAGCCGTACATTTCGGCACTTTTAAAGCCTGTACCGAATTCTATTCCCTTTACGGCAGGTATTCCGAAGATGCAGGATGAGATTTTACCCTCAATTCCGTCCCACATAGGACCGCCGACACCGTGCGGAAAATTCTTTACGGTACATTCAATGATTCCGCCTACACTGTCGCCCTGTGCTTTGGCTTGCAAGATCTTTTCTTTCATCTTGACTTCATCACCCCACACACCGCCGATCATTACAGGCTTTGCGGAAATGCTCACACCAAGCTCGGAAAGAAGCTGTATGCATACAGCGCCTGCAAAGCATAATGGGGCTGTCATTCTTCCGGAAAATGCTCCTCCGCCTGTAGGATCGTAATCAGGCCCGTATTTTAAATATGCCGTATAATCCGCATGCCCCGGACGGGGGGTGTATCTTATTGAGCTGTAGTCGCTTGAGTGGCGGTTCGTGTTTTTTATGTATGCCTTTATATCATCACCCGTGGTCACACCGTTTTCAATTCCCGATGTAACTGTCGGTTCATCCTTTTCCTTTCTGGGGGTTGAGTACGGGTCATTACCCGGTGCACGCCGTGCCATGAACTGCAATATCTTGTCACGGTCAATTTTATGTCCCGACGGGATATTTTTAAGTATTACATCGAGTTTTTCGGAATGTGATGCACCGTATATTTCAAGTGTCAGCTTTTCACCGTATTTCATTCGGCATTACCTCCGAGCTTATTGAAATCTTCCCAGAAATCACGGTACGATTTATTAACAGCATCTGCACCGATAACTGTTACCTTGTCACGGCATTTTATTGATGCCAAGGATGCTGACATTGCAATTCTGTGGTCATTATGGCTGTTGACCGTACCGCCTGAAAGCTGTTCTTTACCGTTTATTATGAAGCCGTCGTGAGTCATTGTAACGTCAGCACCGAGATTTGTAAGCATTTCATAAACGGTTGCAAGCCTATCGCTTTCCTTTATTCTCAGTCTTTCGGCACCGTAAATTACAGTCTGTCCGCTTGCTGTTGCGGCAACGACCGCTAAAGGCGGAACAATGTCGGGTGTGTTTTCCGCATTCATTTCAAAGCCGTGAAGATTTGATATATCCGGGTATATTACACCGTTTTCACACTTGAATGTTGCACCTGCCGACCTCAGTATATCGATCACCGCACTGTCGCCCTGAAATGAGTTATCGCAAAGTCCCCTCATTCCAACGCCTGCGCAAAGCCAGAATGCGGCATTTGAATAATCACCCTCAACCGTGTAATTTTCGGGGGATGTGTATTTACTGCCCTTTTTAACGGTGTATGTGCCGTTTTCTTCAAGTACATCAACACCGAAATCATGCATTACCTTAACGGTCAAGTCAACGTAAGGCTTCGACTGCAGCGTACCTTCGATATGTATTTTACATTCCTCACCTGTGATGGGGGAAGCAAGCAGTAAGCCTGTTATGTACTGTGAGCTTACACCGCCGTCAAAGTAAAATTCACCGCCTGAAAGCTGACCGCTGATATCCGTCGGAAGCTTGGAATTTGAAAATGCGGCACCGTGAATTTGAAGCTGTCCTAAAAGCTCACCTATCGGACGGTCGGGAAGTCTTCCGGAGCCTGTTACCGTACCCGAAACGCCGAGTGCGGACAAAACAGGAAGCATAAAGCGGAGCGTTGAGCCGCTTTCACGGCAGTTTATGATACCGCCGTTTTTGTATTTTTTCGGCGCCTCTACCGTTAAAAGTCCGCCGTTTTGCGTGAAATTAACACCGATGGCGGTTAAAACCGATATTGTTGCATCAATATCCTCACCGCAGGAGGTTATATCAATTACCGTATTGTTTCCGTTTTCACACAGTGCGGCACAGATAAGCGCCCTGTGTGCGTGGGACTTTGACGGTATTGCTTTTATTTCACCGTGTAATTCTGATGGAGTTATAACCTTGTTCATATCATTTGACGGATATGAAATCCGCAAAATCCTTTTTTTCTATTTCGTGAAGTATGCAGCTGCCGTATTTTTCGATAAGCACAAGAGTCAGCTTGTCGCCTTTTGCCTTTTTGTCACGCATTGCGACCTCTGCAATTTTGTCATAGCTGTAATGTGTGTCTGTCGGAAGTCCGTTTTCTTTGAGTATTCCGATGACCTTCTCGGCTGTTTCCTTTGAACAAAAGCCGTTTTTAACGCTTGCACGTGCGATCATGCCGATTCCCGAAGCAACGGCAAATCCGTGCGGTACTGTATAGGAAGAAAGTGCCTCAATACCGTGTGCGGGTGTGTGGCCTAAATTCAAAAGCTGGCGTGTGCCGTTGTCAAATTCATCTGCCTTTACAATGTCAGCCTTGACACTTACACAGTCATATACAAGTGTTTCAATGTCGGAATTAAGATCTATTCCCGCTAAAACACCGTATTTTATGACCTCTGCCATTCCTGCCTTGTACATCTCATCGGGCAGAGTTTTAAGTGCGCTTGTATCGCAAATGACACGCTTCGGCTGATGAAATGCGCCTGCAAGGTTTTTACCGTGGTGCAAGTCAACGGCGCATTTACCGCCCACACTGCTGTCAACCATCGCAAGCAGCGTTGTGGGTACTTGTATGTAATTTATGCCTCTCATATAGACTGCGGCGGCAAACCCTGTTATGTCGCCGACAACACCGCCGCCGAGTGCGATAAGCACATCGCTTCTTGTGAAATTATTGTCTGCCAGAAATTCAAGGATATCCGACAGCGTATTCATGTTTTTCGATTCCTCACCGTGAGGAAAAACGAATTTCAAAGCACCGTCAAGACCGAGCTTTTCAAAATAAAGCCCGTCTACCGTATCATCTGTGATCACGGCAAGCTTTTTACCCGATATGATGTCGCCGCATAAGGCTTTAAAATTCTTCATTATGCCTGCTCCGATCAAAACGGAGTAGGGATTTGATGCTGTTACCTTTACTTCTTTCATAATTTACTTTCTGTTATCTGCCGACAGCTTCTTTGCAACACCGTCAGCAAGGAGCTTTTCCAGCTCATCTTTATTGTTTGCTTTTATTGCATCGCTGTATTTTTTCAGCTCATCTACAATCGTATCTATCTCACGGCAGATATTTTCGCTGTTTTCAAGAAATAATTCCGCCCACATGGCAGGGTTGAGTCTTGCAACACGTGTTAAGTCCTTGTAGCTTCCTGCCGAAAAGCCCTTATGCTCCTGTGCGGCGGGGCTTTTAATGTAGGCGTTGGAAACAACGTGGGCAAGCTGTGAAGTGAATGCTATCTGCGAATCGTGAAATTCGGGTGTGCAAAATACAACTGAACCGAATCCGAGCGACAGGAAAAATAATTTTGTCTGTTCGGTCGTGTCAAGTGAGGTATTACACGGACACATTATCATAGATGCGCCCTTGAAAAGCGTTGGTTTGCTGTGCGCAAAGCCCGAAAACTGCGTGCCCGCCATGGGGTGGCCGCCTATAAATGAAAATCCGTACTCTTCCGAAAGCGGCACAGTGTTTTCGCAAACGTATCTTTTCGTACCGCATGTATCGATTACAACTGCACCCTTCTTTATCAGATGCGCTTTTTCTTTTATAAAATCCACTGTAGCTGACGGATAAAGACAAACGATGATAATATCACAAGACTGTATGACTTCATCTGTAAGTCTGCCGTCAACGGCATGTGTCATAACGGCGGCAAGATATGAGCTTTCGTTTATATCATATCCGTAAACGGCGATATCGCCCTTTTCTTTCATTGTCTTTGCGAATGAACCGCCTATAAGTCCGAGTCCTACGACTCCAACATTCATTTTAATACCTTCTTTCGCTATTTACCTACGCAAAATTTGCTGAATATTTCATTTACGACATCATCTGTCATTTCACGTCCGTCAAGACGTGAAATAGCGGACAATGCATCTTCAAGATCAAACGATGCCATGTCCTGTGTCATTCCGTTTTCAAGTGCGGAAAGTGCGCCCTGCAGTCCTGCACGGCAGCGGCACACCTCTGAATACTGGCGTGCGTTTGAAATATACGGTGTTCCGTAGTCTATTGCACCGTCTGTAAAAAGTCTGTTTATCAGAGCTTCAAGCTCCTCTTTGCCGTCGCTTGTTTCGGCACTTATATATACAAAATGCTCAAAATGCTTTTTAATTTCGTCTGTGTTGAGCAGACATTCCTTGTCTGTTTTGTTGAAAACGGCGATCTTGACAGCGGTTTCATCCTCAAGCGTCTTTAAAATATCTTCGTCAAGTGTATCAAGTGTGCGGGAGGTGTCAAATACCGCTAAAATAAGCTCCGCTTTTTTTATTTCTTCAACAGCACGTTCAACGCCGATGCTTTCAACCGTATCGTCTGTTTTTCTTATTCCCGCTGTGTCTGACAGGTCAAGCAAAATATCACCGCATACAGCCTGAGTTTTTATGACGTCACGTGTTGTACCCTCAATGTCGGTCACGATTGCGGTGTCCTCTCCTGTAAACATGTTCAAGACAGATGATTTTCCGACATTCGGTTTTCCGCAAATGGCAACCTTTACACCCTCACGCACGGCTTTGCCCGTTTTATATGACTTTTCAAGGCGTGATACGACCGTGTGAAGCTGTGTCAGCTCCGTTTTCATTTCTTCAACGGTGACATCAGTCAAGTCCTCGTCAGGATAGTCAATGTATGCGTAAATGCTTGCTAAAAGCGTTTTTATTCTTGAATAAATCTTTTCCGCTTCATCGGAAAGATGTCCTCTTCCCGAAGCATTTGCAAGCTTTAAGGCAGACGGGGTGCGTGCGTCGATTATATCCATAATCGCCTCGGCTTCCGAAAGCCTCAGCTTGCCGTTTGCATACGCACGTTTTGTAAATTCACCTGCACCTGCGGGAAATGCACCTGCGCAAAGCAGGGAATCAAGCACGGTCTTCGTCACAAGTATACCGCCGTGGCAGGCGATCTCCACCGTGTCCTCTCCTGTGTAGGAATTAGGTGCTTTGAAGACTGTTGCAATACCGTCGTCGATTATTTCGTTTTCAAAAAATATATCACCGTAAACCGCAGATGCGTGTCTGATATCTGCGAGCGCTTTTCCGCTTTTAGGTTTAAAAACACGGTCACATACGGCAAAAGCATCTTCACCTGTTACTCGTATCAGTGATATTGCACCCCGTCCGTAAGGGGTGGATATTGCGGCAATCGTTCTGTTTTGCATACAAATTCCTTAAATTTCTTTGAAATCGACACATTATATCATAAAAAAATGAGAATGTAAATAAAAAAATGTTGATTTTATTGAACTTATATGATATAATTTATTAAAATAACAAATTTCACTGATAAATAATCAAGGAGTTACACGTAAGCATGGATATAAAAACGAAAGTGAATGATATTATATCGGGGATGACGACTGCAGAAAAAGTAGGTCAGCTTTTTCTTGCACACTGCCCGACAGGTGACCCTGCGATAGAAAAGATAAAGAAATATCAGTTCGGCGGTTTTGTAATGTTCGCAAGAGATTTTGAAACATTTTCTCCCGACGAAGTAAGAAGCATGATAGGTGCATATCAGAATGAGTCGAAAATACCGATGATAATATCGACCGATGAAGAAGGCGGAGGAGTTTTACGGGTAAGTAAATTCCCTCAGTTCGGCGAGGAGCCCTTTAAATCACCGTCAGATCTTTTTAATACAGAAGGCTGGGATGGTGTTGAATCCGAAACGTACCGCAAGTGTAAGCTGTTGCTTTCAGTCGGTGTAAATATGAATCTTGCGCCCGTGTGCGACTATACAGCCGATGAAAATGCATACATAAGAAAGCGTGTTTTCGGTGTTTCGCCGGAAGATACCGCAAAATTTGTCGAAATTGTAACAAGCGTGATGAAAAAGGAAAAGCTCGGTTCATCGCTCAAGCATTTTCCCGGCTACGGCGGAAATTCCGATACGCATAAGGGAATGTCGCATGACAGCCGTCCGCTGTCGGAATTTGAACAGAATGACCTTTTGCCGTTTATTGCAGGTATTAAGGCGGGTGCTGACTCTGTTATGGTGTCGCACAATATCGTTGCATGCTTTGATGAGGATTATCCGTCGTCACTTTCGTACCCTGTTCATGAATATTTGCGTAACACTCTCGGATATGACGGTGTTATCGTTACTGACTCTTTGACGATGAGCGCAATAAGAGAATTTACAGAGGGCAAAGATCCCTGCGTGCGTGCGCTTCTTTGCGGAAACGATATGATCATCACATCGAAATATGAAGAAGGCTATGCATGTGTGCTTGAAGCTGTAAATAACGGTGAGGTAAGCATGGACATACTTGATAAGGCTGTTGAGCGTATACTTAATATGAAAATAAATCTCGGCTTGATAAAATAATAAAAGCCCTCAAGATGTAATTACCAAAGAAGGAATTTAAATATGAAAAATTTTAACTTTGCCAAAACTTTAAGAGTTGCCGCATTGGTGCTGTATGACGTGCTGATGCTTGCGGCTGCTGACATTATGGCGTTGTTTTTAAGATTTGATTTTGCAACTCCTGCGGGATTTTCGGAATATTTTGACAACCTTATTACATTTTTACCGATAACTATAGTCATCACTTTAGCAGTCTTTGCATTTATGCATCTGTATCAGAGTCTGTGGCAGTTTGCAAGTGTATACGAATACAGTTTAATATTCTACGCATCGCTGCTTTCGTATGTGCTCGGTACGGTAGGAAGATTGCTCCTTGACTTACCGCTTCCGAAATCATGTTATTTTATGAGCTTTGTGATGTTCTGTTTTGCCGCAATAGGCGGACGTGTCATTTACAGAGTAATGCGCAACCACCGCCAGCCGGCGTCCTTCAGAATAAGCCCTGACATGCGCCGTGTTATGCTTATCGGTGCGGGCGATGCGGCAAACATGCTTTTGCGTGAGTTCAATGTAAGTAATCTGCACGATACAAGACGTGTTGTTTGTATAATAGACGATGATGCGACAAAGCACGGAAGCAGAATGTACGGTATAACCATTGTCGGCGGCAGAGATAAAATAAAAGTCGCTGTTGAAAAATATGGCGTACAGGAGATAATTTTTGCAATTCCTTCAGCTCCGCCCGAAGAAAAGGCAGAGATACTCAATATTTGCAAAACCCTCAATTGTTCAATGAAAACGCTTCCGGGTATTTCACAGCTTGTCAAAAACGAAGCTATTTCCGATTCGCTTGTAAATGTTGACGTAAATGACCTGCTCGGACGTCAGCCTGTGAAGACCGATGTTGAGGCAATAATAGGATATATAAAGGATAAAACTGTCGTTGTAACAGGCGGCGGCGGCTCTATAGGAAGTGAGCTTTGCCGTCAGATAGCATCGCATTCTCCGAAAAAGCTCATAATTATCGATATTTACGAAAACAATGCGTATGATATACAGATGGAGCTTATAAGAACCTGCCCCAATGTTGAGATAGCTGTTCTTATCGCATCTGTCAGAGATGAAAAGAGAATTGACGAGATATTCAGAGCTCATCGTCCCGATATTGTTTTCCATGCGGCGGCGCACAAGCATGTTCCGCTTATGGAGGTATCTCCGCAGGAAGCAGTTAAAAACAATGTTTTCGGTACGCTCAATACAGTCCGTGCGGCTGACAAAAACGGTGTTTCACGTTTCGTTATGATATCCACGGACAAGGCGGTAAATCCTACCAACGTAATGGGCGCAACGAAGCGTATATGCGAAATGATCGTTCAAAGCTACGACAAGATATCGAAAACGGAATTTGTTGCGGTAAGATTCGGTAACGTTCTCGGTTCAAACGGAAGCGTTATACCGCTGTTTAAAAAGCAGATCGCAGAGGGCGGTCCCGTTACGGTAACACACTGCGGTATTATCAGATATTTTATGACTATACCCGAAGCGGTAAGCCTCGTGCTCCGTGCAGGTGCTTTTGCAAAGGGCGGGGAAATATTCGTCCTTGATATGGGCAAGCCAGTCAAGATACTTGACCTTGCTGAAAACCTTATAAGACTTTCGGGAAGAACGCCTTATGTCGACATCAAGATCGAATTTACAGGTCTTCGTCCGGGCGAAAAGCTGTACGAGGAGCTTCTTATGAGTGAAGAAGGTCTTCAGGCTACAGAAGACGAGATGATCTATATAGGCAAACCCGTTTCGTTTGATACGGAAGAATTTTTGCAAAAGGTTGAAGGTATGCGTGCGGTGCTTCGTGATAACGGAGATATAAAGAAAGCTATTTGCACGATCGTCCCCATACGAAAGCAAGAGGAAACATGACACGGAAAAATATCATGCTTTTTCTGCGGTGTACGGTGATAATTACGGTTTTTGTGATTTTCGGTTTTTCGCTTCAGAACGGTGAAGAATCCACACAGCAAAGTGATTGGTTTGCTGAACAAATACAAGCGGCAGTTGACTTTGTTGAAGACAGTATCGGCGTTGAAGTGAATGTAAGAAAAATAGGACATTTTTCGGAGTTTGCCCTGCTTGGTGTTGAAACAATGCTTCTGTATCTGCTTTCGGGCAAACGGAAGATATCTGAGCTGTTCAATGTATTCGGCTTAGGACTTACAACTGCTGTAACCGATGAAAGCATACAGCTTTTTGTGCCTGAAAGAAGCGGACAGATAAGAGATGTTCAGATAGATATGGCAGGATTTATATGCGGTGCCGTGCTTTTGTGCGGCGTATATTACCTTGTTCGTTTTATAAGAAAAAAATATTCGGTAAAAGAGGGAAAACAAAATGGAAAATAAGTGTATAATGGCGATAGGCGGACATATAGGCGATGCTGAGCTTACATGCGGCGGCACGCTTGCAACGCTTGCTTTGCAGGGCTGGAAGATAGTAACTGTCGGCGCAACAGGCGGAGAAAGAGGCAATCCCCCTCACCTGACTGTTGAACAGTACAGAGAGCAAAAGCTTGCAGAAGCAAAGGCGTTTGCAGAAATGCTCGGTGGTGAGGCGGTCGTGCTTCCTTACGTTGACGGAGATCTTCAGGATGACGACACGGCAAGATATATGCTTTGCGATATAATAAGAAAATATAAACCCAATAAGCTTCTCACGCATTGGAAAAATTCAATGCACCGTGACCATATCAAATGCAGTAACCTTGTAAGGGAAGCGCAGTTTTTGGCAGGCCTCAGAAGTGTGGAAAGGGAGCTTCCCGCACACTACGCACAGGGACCGTTCATGGCTGAAAACTGGGAGGATTCCGACGGATTTGTACCCCATACATATTTTGAAGTAACAAAGGAAGGCTTTGAGCTTTGGAAAAAAGCCATTGATACACACTGGTTTGCGGTAAACAGCCGTGACTTCAAGTATAAGGATTATTACTGCGCACTCAAGCGCATCAGAGGGCTTGAAGGCAAATTTGAATATGCGGAGTGCTTTGCACTTAACGAATACCAGAAGCGTGTCCGCATCTCGGCAGATAAAATATAAATAAAAATGGCAGGTTCGATTTTCATTGAACCTGCCGAATTTTATGCGGGTAATACATCTGATGTAAAAAAAGATAGTACAAAATGATAAAAAAGATATCACTAAAGTGTTGACAAAGTCTTGTACTTGTGCTACTATGACCACATAGACTACATGGGAAAGGAGAAACTATAATGTCAACACTTTTAGGCGCATTGGTTTTTGCTGGAGTAATGGCTCTTGTCTGGCTTCCTATTGCACTGTTGAACTCTATGATAGGCCGTTAATCATTAACAACCGCGCGGATGCCGAAAACGGCATCCGCTTTCTGATTGTACGGTATGGGCTGATTTGCTTTTGATTGTTTTATGCGGTCGATTCGTGAATCGACCCTACGGTAATGTAACCTCTAAAGGTTTGCATTTATAGTTTTGTATTCCGTGCGCCTTGTCCGTCCCCCCACAGTTGACGAAGTCAACTGCCCACGGACCAGGCGCATATTTCCTGCGGAAATATTTATACAGCCTCTTAATTAATCATTATTTATATAAATCCTTTATTTTGTCGGCGTACTCTGAAAGTAAGCTCAAAAGTCTTTGATCGTTGTTTGATGTGTCATATATGCTTTGAGGATATTCAAAAAGTTTTGTTACGGGCAGATCGAATGCATGCGATATTTTCATCAACGTTTCTATTGTCGGGTTTGCCTGTCCGCGCTCAATTTTGCCGAGGAAAGTTACGTTGATGTCGGCAAATTCCGCAAGTGCCTCTTGCGACAGATCCTTTTCACGTCTTATTTGTCTTATGTTGTTTCCGAGTATGGTTATGTGCTTTTCCATTTTGTATATCCTTTCATTTACTATAATATAGAATATAATAATTCTATGCAATAAAACACATCTTATATGCAATAAAATGTTGCATATAGTATTGACAATGCATTTTTTCTGTGCTATAATGGCAGTACTGTACAGGTTACAAAAGAAAGGAGGACTTGAAACAATGTTGGCAAGTTGGTTAATCGGTGCTACTGCATTGTATTGCGGCGCTACAGCTGTGGAAATTTATCTCCGTTGGAGATAAGCACGTTTTTTAAAGAACGATAAAATGCGGATATCGGCCGGTATCCGCATTGTTTTTTGATTAAATCATATTTTTTTGCATAGGTACTTGACAAATTCGACAAAACTGTATACACTGTATATATACAGTTTGAAAGGCAGTGATAAAAATATTTACAAATAATACTACGGCAGCTGAATATGCCATTGACGTAAGAGGGCTTGACAAAAGCTTCAAGCTTTCATCAAAGCAGCAAAAGATCGAAAAAACAAAAAGAAAAACAGTTCATGCCGCAGACAGCGTTTCGTTCTCGGTAAAAAGAGGCGAAATATACGGACTGTTGGGCTCTAACGGTGCAGGAAAAACGACGACGCTCCGTATGCTTGCAACACTTATCAAACCCGATTCGGGTGATGCATTTGTTGACGGTGTAAGCATTGTGAAAGATCCCGCACGTGTCAGAGGAAAAATAGGATTTCTTACAAGCGAGCTCAAGCTGGAGGACTTTTTCTCCGTTGACTATATGTTCAACTTCTTCGCAAATCTCCACGGAATGACGGAAGAACAGACAAAACAAAGAAAAGAAAAGCTTTTTAACAGCTTTGGTATAAATGATTTTGCCCACGTAAAGGTCGGCAATCTTTCAACGGGTATGAAGCAGAAGGCATCGCTTGTTGTTGCCCTTGCGCACGATCCCGACATCATTATATTTGACGAACCGACAAACGGACTTGACGTTATAACCGCCAAGGTCGTCACGGATTTTCTTGTGAAATTGAAGGAAGACGGAAAGACCATAATTCTTTCAACCCATATCTTTTCGCTTGCCGAAAAGCTTTGTGACCGTGTAGGTATTATAATCGACGGAAAAATGGTGGCGCAGGACAGCCTTGAATCACTTTGCGGCGGTGTAAGTCTTGAAGAAAGATTCTTTGAAATTTACGATAAGGTGGTAGGCGAAAGATGAAAGATATACTGACGATAATGAAAAAAGAGCTTGTCCGTTTCCTCACAGACAAGCGCATGGTAGCTACGCTTTTCCTCCCCGGTATCCTTATATACGTGATGTACAGCCTTATGGGCGGACTTATGGATGATGCACTTGGAGTTGATGAAGACCATGTGCCCGTGGTGCTTACCGTTAACAGCTCCGACATTATAAAAGGAATGCTTGAAACGGTCGGTGCTGAGATAACCGAAGTTACGGATATTGAAGAAGCTAAAAAAGATATTACAGAAAATTATGCGGATGTTCTTCTGATATTCTCCGAAAACTTTGATGCATCTGTAATGAGCTACGATCTTTTACAGGGAAAAGCCCCCGATGTTCAGGTGTTTTATAATTCATCATCTGTAAATTCCTCCCAGGCATACACAGCGGTGTATTCCGTGCTTGATGCTTACGAAGGATCGCTTGTAAATAAATTTGACGTAAACGCAAACCCCGACACGGTTTATGACCTTGCAAGTCAAGAGGATATTGCGGCGATGTTTTATTCAATGCTCATGCCCATGCTTCTTCTGATGCTCCTGTTTACAGGTGCAAGTGCGATAACTCCTGAGGCTATTGCAGGTGAAAAAGAAAGGGGAACGATGGCAACGCTTCTTGTTACACCTGTTTCAAGAACAAAAATTGCACTCGGCAAAATATTCTCACTTTCCATTATTGCGCTTATAAGCGGTGCATCAAGTGTTATAGGTACACTTATTGCCTTGCCGAATCTCATGGAAGGAAGCGGTGTTGATCTTTCATCTGTGTATACAGTGAAGGATTACATAATGATAGCCTTGATAATTCTTTCAAGTGTAATATTCATTATTACATTGATGTCTATCATTTCCACATATGCAAATACAGTAAAAGAAGCGCAGATGTTCGCAACACCCTTTATGATGCTTGCGATGGCTGTCGGACTTTTGTCATCAATTACCGATGCCGAAAGCGGAAATGCCGTATATATGTATTTTATACCGCTTTATAACAGCTCACTTTGCTTAAGCGAGGTATTTTCCCTCAGTGTCAACGTCGTAAATATAATGATATCAAGTGTTTGTAATATTGCATACGCCGGTGTAGGTGTATTTGCTTTAACAAAGATGTTCGGCTCTGAAAAGATCATGTTCAGAAAATGATATATGTAAACGGGTTGGTGAAAACCGACCCGTTTTGTATTCATTCGCACTGACACGTATTGTTTTCTTTTGCTTTCTTTACCTTGCATTTTGTGCAGAACGAATGCATTTTGCACATTATAATATGAAATGCTATTATAAGAAATACAAGCGTTATACCTATTACGGTTATTGTACAGCCGTTTTCGCTGTGAACAGTCAGTGCAGGCTTTTTGAGTCCTGACATAATTTCCGAAAATTTTTCTTTCATTTCAAAACCTCTTTTATTAAGTGATACCGATATTATTTTTTTACGTGTGTACGGTTTTTATGCACGCATCCTGCAAAGGACAAAATTTTCAATATTTTTTTAAATATTTCCGTTTGATGTTGACAAAAAAGGGAAAAACGTGATAAAATTATAAAAGTAACTGTAATGGAGTGAGTATTTATTGTTTGTCCCCGAAGGGATCGCCCGTATTTTAAAAAGGCTTAACGATAACGGATATGAAGCGTATATCGTAGGCGGAGCTGTGCGTGACAGCATTATGGGCAGAAAAGTTAACGATTATGATATTACCACCTCGGCACCTGCTGAGGAAACGGAAAGAATATTTAAAGAAGAAACAGTCGCAACACTCGGAAAAAAATTCGGCACCGTAACGGTGCTTTTTGATGGAGATATGTCGGCGGAGGTAACAACATTCCGTGCCGAAACGGGATATGCCGACGGCAGACACCCTGACAGTATCACGTATGCCAAAACGATCGAAGAAGATCTTGCAAGACGTGATTTTACGATGAACGCTGTTGCATACAGCGAAAAAACAGGATATATAGATCCGTACGGCGGAATCGGTGATATAAATGCAAAAACAATAAAATGCGTTGGCGAGCCTGCAAAAAGGTTCGAAGAGGACCGACTGCGTGTGCTTCGTGCCGTGCGTTTTTCCTCCCAGCTTGATTTTGAGCTGTCAGCTGAAACCGAAAGTGCGGTGCATCAGTATTCCTCAAAGCTTGAGGGACTTTCAAGTGAGCGTGTGTTTTCCGAAATATGCCGTCTTTTGTGCGGCGACGGTGTAAAGCGTGTGCTTATGAAATACCGTGATGTAATGACATCAGCCGTGCCGTGCTTACAGCGTATAGACGGATATGACCAGAATAATTACAATCATTGTTTTGAGCTTTATGAGCATACGGCAAACTGTGTTTCGTACTCTCCGCCCGAGCTTCATTTAAGACTTGCCGCCCTGCTTCACGATACAGGCAAGCCTTTAAAAAGAACCACGGATAATGACGGTGTTTCACACTATAAAGGACATCCCGATGCAAGTGAGGCGATAGCTTTTGCAACACTAAGATCGCTGAAAGCCTCAAATAAGCTTTGTGACAGTGTTTGCAAGCTTGTAAAATACCACGATGTCAGAATAAAGCCGGAGCGTGTGAGGATAAAAAAGCTGTTGGCAAAGCATGGAGAAGAATTTTTCTTTGATCTGCTCAAACTGCAGAAAGCAGATATACTGTCACAAAGTCCGAAGTTTTACTACAGACTTGAAAATCAGAACCGTGTGCACGATATGGCATCGGAAATTGTTAAAGAAGGCACAGCCCTTACCGTGCGGGATCTTAAAGTTGACGGAGGGGATATTATTTCTCTCGGAGTAAAGCCGGGTAAACGGGTGGGAGAAATACTGTCAGGACTTCTCGATGCTGTAGTTTCTGAAAAAATAAGAAATGACAGAGAAATGCTGCTTGAAACTGCTCAGATGATGTTAAACAAAAAAGGAGAATGAAAATGTACGATTTTAAAATAGGTGTTCTTGTCGAATCGTTCAGAACAGATTTTGAAACATCCTTGAAAAAAGCGAAAAATATAGGAGTTCAGGGAATACAGCTTTATGTTACGGAGGGTGAAAATGATTTCCGCACATTTGACTCTTCACGCACGGCGGTGTTCAATGAGCTTATCAAAAAATACGATATATCTGTTTCTGCCCTTTGCGGTGATCTTGGCGGTCACGGAATAATGGAAGAGGAAGAAAATAAAATAAAGCTTCCCGATATGAAAAAGATAATTTCTTTGTCAAACACACTCGGTGTCGGTGTTGTGACAACACATATAGGCACTGTGCCGTCTGACAAAAATGAGAAAAGATATGAAATTATGGTCAATGCCGCAAGAGAGCTTGGCGATTTTGCAAAAGAAAACGGTGTTGTTCTTGCAATCGAAACAGGCCCCGAAACACCTGAAACGCTGAAGAGCTTTATTGAAGACACAGGTTCAGAAGGCGTCGGTGTCAACCTTGACCCTGCAAATTTTGCGATGGTAACAGATGTAAAAGCACCGGATGCTGTGAGAGTGTTGGGAAAATATATCGTGCATACGCATGCTAAAGACGGAATAATGCTCAAAAAAACAGAGCCGAGAATAATATATGACTTTTTCGCATACGGCGGAATTGAAGATCTCCGTCTTGGCGAATACTTCAAGGAAGTGCCGTTAGGGCAGGGAGCCGTGCTTTGGAATGAGTATCTTTGTGAGCTTAATAACATCGGCTACAAAGGATTTTTGACGATAGAACGTGAGTGCGGAGAGGATCCCGAAGCTGACATCCGTCTTGCGGTTGACTTTCTTAAAAGAAAAATTTGTTAATTTTTAAATAAGGTATTGATTTTTCGAAAGAAATGTGATACAATATCAACGCTTGTTATGCTCGAAGACAATTTTTTCGGGCTGAAATTCAAAATTTACCCGATACAGAGGTAATTACATAATCGAAAGGATATATAAAATCATGGGTTTCGTTAATATTTTACTTGCAATTCTTTTAATAATTTCGGCTATCGCACTCGTTATAACGGTTTTGTTCCAGACAGGTGGTAAGTCAAGTAAGCTTTCAACAACTATCGCAGGCGGTTCTTCCGATAACTACATCGGTAAAAACAAACAGCGTGCGAAGGATAAGATGCTTTCCCGTGTTACAATGATAATCGCTATCGTTTTTGTTATTATCGTTTTTGCTACAGCTATGGTAACAAACTACCAGCAGAACACAAAGAAGCCTGCTGACACAACAGCAGCTACAACAACAGCAGTTGTAACAGGCGATGAAACAAAGACAGCAGATACAGCAGACACAGCAGCAGCTACAGAAGCGGCTACTGACGCTGCAACAGAGGCAGCTACAGATGCTGCAACAGAAGCTCCTGCAGAAGATACAGCTGAATAATTGAAATTCGGAATTTGTGCAACCCTTTTGGGTTGCACTTTTTTTTGTTTATCGAAAACCACCTGCTAAGCAGGTGGTTCCAAAGAGGCTTTTGCCGATGAGCAATCCCGCTGCAGCGTAAGCCTTCCCCAGTGGGGGAAGGTGTCAGCCGCAGGCTGACGGATGAGGTGTTTTATGTTCAAATCAACTCCTCATCCACCACTATCGTGGTCCCCCTTTCTCAATCATTTGACTCTGTCAAATGACGGAGAAGGCTTGGTTCCGTGTTGCCACATCTGTGGCGGTAGGGCGGGTTTGCAAGTGTCAAATGTTTCAGTGGGCTTTCAGCCCCGCCGGTAACATGCCCTTATAGGGCTGAGCAAGCCACCGGCTTAGCGGTGGTTATGACTGCTTATTCTTGTTTGTGTGATATAAAAAAACAGTGTGTTATATTTCTGGGATTTTAACAAAATGTACAATTTGGACGTTTTTAACATTTTGAAAGCTGTATAATTTTTGTGCAGATTTTACAAAGTTATATTAAAACTCAAATGTTTTTTATGAAATTTGCTTAAAATACTTGACAATTAAACAAAAATATGGTATCATAAAGACGGAAAGAAGGAAGGGGTTAAAAACCCTGAAGGGAGTGATACCATTGGCTTATAAATCAATTATTGCCTTAGGAAGGCAATACGGTTCAGGCGGCAGAGAAATAGGTGAAAAGCTTGCAAGACTTATGGATGTTCCGTTTTACGACCGTGAGCTTATAGCGCTTGCGGCACAGCGAAGCGGTATCGCACCGGAAGTATATGCAAGCATTGACGAAACAGCAACAAACAGTTTACTGTATGCGCTGTCAACGGGAGCGTTTATGTTCTCAAGTCACTTCTCCTCATCAGTCGACCTACCGTTGAATGACAAACTTTATATTCTCCAAAACAAGATCATAAGTGACATAGCCGAAAAAGAAGGTTCCTGTGTTATCGTAGGAAGATGTGCGGATTACATTTTAAGAAATAATCCGAACTGTGTAAGTGTGTTTGTATATGCTCCTTTAGAGCAAAGGATTGAAAGAATAAAAAAGAAAGACGGTATTACCGCAGATGCGGCAGAATCAAAGATCGTCAAAACCGATAAAAGACGTGCAAACTACTATAATTTTTACACAAACCAAGAATGGGGCGATATCTCAAGCTATGAACTTGCAATAAGCAGTTATCCCCTTGGAAGTGAAAAAACGGCAGAGATGATACTTGAGTATGTAAAATACCGGGAAAAGGTGAAAAGTGAATAAACCGGAACAGTTTTAAGAAAAGAAGTTGTGATTTATCATAGCTTCTTTTCTTTTTTATTCTTGACATTACTTATATTGTATTATATAATGTACAATGGTAAGGAATGATTTGATTTGAACGGATATAAATATGAAAAATGATGTTATCGTTATAGCAGGCGCAACAGGCGGAGGAAAGTCGGCAGCCGCACTTGATGTATGCGAAAGGCTGTGCGGGGAGCTTATTTCCTGCGACAGTATGCAGATATACCGAAAAATGGACATAGGCACGGCAAAACCGACGAAGGACGAAATGAAGCGTGTGCGCCATCACCTTATAGATATAAAAGATCCGTGGGATGATTTTTCAGCGGCTGACTATGTTTGTCTTGCAAAGCCTGCCATAGATGATGTGATATCGCGCGGTAAGCTTCCCGTTGTTTGCGGCGGTACGGGGCTTTATCTTGATTCGCTTATGTTTATAAAGCCTGATGAAGCTTGCTCGGTGGATGAAAAACTGCGCACGGAGCTTCTTGCAAGGGACAAGCATGAAAATTGGCTTATACTTTCGCAGATAGATCCCGAATCAGCGGAAAAGATACACGAAAACAACGTAAAACGTGTTGTGCGTGCGCTTGAAATTTTTTATCTCACAGGCAAAACAAAGACGGAAAATGACAAGGCACAGCTTTTAAAGGACGAAAAATATAATTTTATGATATTTGTGCTTTCGTACAGAAACCGCGAAGTGCTGTATGAAAGGATAAATAAGCGTGTTGATATGATGATGGAAGAAGGACTTGAAGAGGAAATAAGGTCGCTTCTTGAAAGCGGTGAGCTGAGAGAAGGCACAACATCGTATCAGGCTATAGGATATAAAGAGCTGATAGATTATATAAACGGCAAAATGACCTTGAACGAAGCACTCGACTGCTTGAAGCAAGCCACGAGAAATTACGCAAAAAGACAGATAACATGGTTTTCAAGGTACAAGGATGCGGATTTTGTTTATGCGGATGATTTCAATTCAAAAAGCGAAGTGTCGGAATACATAATCAGCAGAATAAAGGAAAAGAGGACAAAGCTTGGATAAGGAATATCTCAAACGTGTCGGCACGTATGCGGCATTTGCCGCCCTTTCGATACTTGCCATTGTATACGTTGTGTATCACATTATAAATTCTTTTTCAAACGATATAATTTTCGAAGAGGCACAGTATATTATCAGCGATGAAAAAATAACCGCAGACGGATATATTTTCAGAGATGAAACTATTTTATACACACCGCATGACGGTATACTGAACAGCTATTACAGCGAGGGGGAGCATGTAAAGGCACATTCTGCCGTTGCATCCGTTTATCCCGGTTCATCGTCCGATGCACGTGATGCACTGTATGAAATTGACAAAAAAATAAAGCTGCTTGAAAAAAGCAACGTAACGCTCGGCGCTGAAGCATATGACACAAAATATATAGACAAGCAGATAAGCATGATGTATTATCTCATATGCGAAAAGGTATCGTTTGGCGATTTTGAATATGCTTCGGAAAAAACTGAGGAGCTTCTCGTGCTTTTAAATAAGCGTGAGATAATAACAAACAAACGCTTGAATTTCAATAATGAAATTGCGGTTTATGAATCGAAAAAGCAGTTGCTCGGCGGCGGTGATTCATCACAGTCCGAGGTCATAAAAACAAAGGAATCGGGCTATTATTATTCGTCAACCGACGGATACGAAACGGCTTTTACTACCGCGACACTTGAAAATATAACGCTTGAGGCATTTAAAACACTTTCAAAATCATCCCCTGTTGTTTACGGTGAGGACGGACAGTACTGTGCAGGTAAGATAGTATCAAAGCATGACTGGTATATCGTTATGACGGCTGATAAAATGCCTTCATCCGAGTTTACCGAGGGTGAGAAGTACGGCATATATTTTCCGTATGAAGCCGGAATTACGATCGAATTTACGCTGGAACGCACAGTATCAACCCCGAATGATGAAGAAGCGCTTCTGATTTTCAAAACAAATACCGTTCCGTCCGATTTCAGCTTTGACAGAAGACAGAAAACAGAGGTCGTATATAAGAGTGCAGAAGGAATCAGAATACCGTCTTCAGCGCTTCATTTGCAAAACGGACAGCCGGGTGTGTATATACTTGACGAAAATGTGGTAAGATTTATAAAGACGGATATAATATATGAAGGCGACGGTTATTATATTTCGCAGACGGAATACGGTGAAGAAGATACCGAAAGACGTTTGGCGGAGCATGACAGAATAATAATCGGCGGAAAAGAACTGTATGACGGAAAGACCGTCGGATAAGAGGGAAATTATGATAGAAAAGCAGATATGTGAAAAAATAATTGCCCGTGTGCTTGCAAGCGGTGCGGATTATGCCGAGATATACGCAGAGGATAAAAAAAGCGATCTTGTGTCGGTGATATCGGGTAATGTTGAAAATGCACTCAGCGGACGTACGGTAGGCGCGGGAATAAGAGCAATAAAGGGCACAAACTCCGTTTACGCTTACGGAAACGATATAAGCGAAAAGGGACTGTCCGCTGTTGCGGATAAGGTTTGCGATGCTGTAGGCAGTATCGGAAAATCAGGTATTGACGTGGTGCTGTCATCTGTAAAATTCCCCGTGATATGCCCTGTTATAATACCGCCGTGCGATGTTGAAGCGAAAAAACGCACGGAATATTTAAAACGAGGCTGTCTTGCGGCAAAAGCGTACAGCGAGGAAATAAAGCAGGTCACAGGCTCACTTTCGGTAAGCGACAAAAATGTACTTGTTGCAAACAGCGACGGTGTATACGGCGAGGATCGCCGCGCATACGTACGTATTTTTATAAGTGCCGTAGCATCTGACGGACGTGAAAACCAGAACGGAAGATTTTCCCCCGGTACGTGCGGAGGATTTGAATATTTTGATACGATAGACCCTGAGGAGGGCGGAAGATTTGCCGCACGTCAGGCAGTTACGATGCTTCACGCAGGCAAATGCCCCGCAGGAAAAATGCCTGTTATTATGGGCGGCGGCTTTGGCGGTGTTATTTTCCACGAGGCTTGCGGACACTCCCTTGAAGCAACAAGCGTTGCAAAGGGTAATTCCGTATTCTGCGGTAAGCTTGGACAAAAGATAGCAAATGAAAAGGTGACCGCCTATGATGACGGCACGATGACAGGGCAGTGGGGCTCTATCGCCATGAGTGATGAGGGCGAAAAAAGCACCAAAATACTGCTTATAGAGAACGGAATTTTGAAAAATTACATGATAGATAAGCTTGGCTCAATACGAATGGGTATGCCCTCGACGGGAAGCGGAAGACGGCAGGATTACAGCTATGCACCCACATCACGTATGACCAATACGTATATTGCCGCAGGCACTGACAAAGAAGAAGATATTTTTGCATCGGTTGACAACGGACTTTATGCCGCACATATGGGGGGCGGTTCCGTCAATCCCGTGACGGGAGAATTTAACTTCAGCGTTCAGGAAGGATATCTTATTAAAAACGGAAAAATTGCAGAGCCTGTACGAGGTGCAACGCTTATAGGAAAGGGCGCAGAGGTGCTCATGAATATCGATATGGTGTCAGACAATATGACGCTTGCGCAGGGTATGTGCGGCTCGTCCTCGGGTTCTATACCTACAAACGTCGGACAGCCGACAATACGCATATCAAACATTCTTGTCGGAGGTGACGTAAATGCTTAAAGACGGAATAATTGCTTTTGCTGAAGAAATTGAGAAAATAGCTTCCGAAAAGCAGGGCATAGAGTATGAAATATACGCTACATGGGGCGACAGCTTTCAGGTGAAGGTCATAGGCGGAGAAATAGACAATTACAGCGTGCATGACTTTATAGGTATATCCTTGCGTGTCAAATCTGACGGCAAAATGGGATATGCGTCGACAACCTCTCCCGATACGGCATCTGCACGTGAGCTTGTGGAAAAAGCAATAGAAAACGCAAAGGTCATAGAGTCCCCCGATGAGCAGTTTATTTATCAAGGGGATAAAGATTATCCCACACCCAAAACGTCAGATCCCGCACTTGCATCGGTTACTGCGGCAGAAAAGATAGAGCTTGCAAAGCAAATGGAAAAATACGCTCTTGAATACGACGAAAAGATAACAAGAACCATGGGCTCGTATGTTATTTCTCAAAGCTCTTCAAGAATGATAAAAAATTCAAACGGACTTGATGTGTGCGAGGACTTCGGATTTATTGCCGCATATGTAATACCTATTGCAAAAATAGGTGACGATATGAACTCGGGCTTTGCCTATACGGCAGGCTTCAATAAGGAAAGCCTTGACATAAAGGCGGCGGCACAAGAAAGTGCGCAGGAGGCAATACGATTCTGCGGTGCGAAGTCATGCGATAGCGGAAATATGAAGGTTATCATAGAATCACGTGCTGTATGCGACTTGCTTTCAACATTTGACGGGATTTTCTCTTCCGATAATACGCAAAGAGGGCTGTCACTTCTGGCTGGCAAAGAGGGAGAAAAAATTGCCTCGGACAATGTCACGGTAACGGATGAGCCGACCGCTGACTTTTCATTCGGTTCACGTGGATTTGACGATGAAGGCGTTGCATCACGCAAGGTTACGGTAATTGAAAACGGTGTTTTGAAAACGCTTTTGTATAACCTTAAAACAGCTAAAAAAGCGGGAACAAAATCAACTGCGAGTGCAAGTAAGGCGGCGTATTCTTCCGCTGTTTCGATATCATTTTCAAACTTCTGCCTAAAAGTGGGAGAGCTTTCAAAGGATCAGCTTATCGAAAAAGCCGAAAACGGAATAATGATAACATCCCTTGAAGGACTTCACGCAGGCGCAAATGCCGCAACGGGCGACTTTTCGCTGTCAGCGCAGGGAATCTTGATAAAAGACGGAAAGCTTGACAGGGCAGTGACGGGAATTACGGTAAGCGGAAACATTTACTCACTTTTGAAAAATATCGAGGAAGTGGGAAATGACGTTTACACAAATCCCTTTGATGCTGTTATTTCAGCTCCGTCGGTGCTTTTGAATGACCTTATGCCGATTGCCGCAGAGGGAGAATGACATGACAGAAGCTGATAAAATACTGATAAAAAACAACATTGAACAGATAAGGGCTGAAATTGACGGGGGAAAAACTTCCCCCGAGGTCACCCTCATGCTTGCAACAAAAACGGTCGACACCGAGAGAATTGCATATGCCGTTAATGAATGCGGCATAAAAGCAATAGGAGAAAACCGTGTACAGGAGCTGCTTGATAAATATGATGATGTCAAGGACTTGCCGTGTGAGCTTCATTTTATAGGCACACTGCAGACAAACAAGGTCAAGTACATAGTGGGCAAGGTGGACCTTATCCATTCGGTGGATTCCGAAAAGCTTGCAAAGGAAATAGATGTGCGTGCGTCAAAGCTCGGCATCATTCAGAATATTCTCGTTGAAATAAACTGCGGCAAAGAAGAAAGCAAAAGCGGTATTATGCCCGAGGATGTTTATACATTTTTAGAAAATATATCCACATATTCCAATATTAGGATATGCGGTGTTATGACCATGGCACCGAAGTGCGAAAATAAATCGGATTATCACAATTATTTTTCACAAATTTATAAATTATTTATTGACATTTGCGAAAAAAAGTTAGATAATATAAGTAAGCCTGTATTATCTATGGGCATGTCGGACAGTTACCTGCAGGCGGTGCAGAACGGATCGAATATGGTTCGTGTCGGCTCTGCGGTGTTCGGCAAAAGAATGTAAAAGAAAGATCATATATAAAGGAGTTTAAAATGGGATTTTTTGACAAGCTTAAATTCAACGGTCAGGACTTTGAAGATTCTGAAACTACGGAAGAAAACGACTACGATTACGAGTATGAGGAAGAAGAAACAGTGAAGGAAGAAAAGCCTCAGACACAGCAGGCACCCGCACCTGTAAGAGAAGCGGTAAGAAACGGTATCAATGCAGCTGCAGGCACATCGCTTGAGCTTAAGGTGGTAAGACCCAAGGAATTTGAGTCTGTACCCCAGATCGCAGACCACCTTCTCCACAGAAGAACGGTCGTATTGAACCTTGAAGAAACAAATAAGGAAACAGCAAGACGTGTTATCGACTTTTTGTCAGGTGTTGCTTACTCCCTCGACGGTCAGCTCAAGAAGGTTGCATCCAATACATACGTTATAACACCTCCCAATGTTGACGTTTCCGGCGAAGCTATGCGCCGTGAAGAAAAGCAGCATAACGAAGAAAACTGAAAATAACAAAATTTAATAAACAACTATTGTTGCCGGTCAAAAAAATAACGGTGACCGGTTGTAATGGTTGTTTTTTATTTTTAAATTCCCATTTTAATGCTCTATTTACAAATATTTACAGTTGAGCGATCAAATGCTCGGAAAGGATAAAATGCTTTCACCGCAGGATATAAAAAACAAGACCTTCAGCCGCACTATGTTTGGATATAATGCAGACGAGGTCGATGAATATATAGATTTCATATGTGAAAAATACGAATCTCTCTGCCTTGAAAAGGATGAGCTTCAGTATAAGCTTGATGCCGCTGTTGACGGACTTTCTTCGGCAGATAAAAAAATAAATTCCGACGAAGCACAGGAAGCGATAATGATCGCCAAAAAGAAGGCAGATGAAATAGTTGCAGAGGCAGAAGAAAAGTCAAAGCTTCTTTACAAAGCCGCACAGGAGAATACGGACCGTGTGCTCAAGGATTTCCGCCGTCAGATAGAGGATGAGGCAAGATTGCTCGATTACCTCAAAAAGCATACGGCTTTAATGAAGGAAAAGGTAAAAAAGATATACGAGGATGCGATAAACGAAACAATGAAGATCGCACCCGATGAAAAATATGAAAACAGCACAAATGTTGACGTAATAGTAAAAACAGTGCTTGACGGAATTAAAAAAGATGTTTCGGGTGAGGGATCAGATGATCACGATCCTGAACAAACCGCAGTTATGGAGCCGGTAAGAACACGTGCAGTACCGAAAAAGGGCGAC
The DNA here is from genome assembly GCA_045124505.1 of Eubacteriales bacterium. Lineage (GTDB taxonomy): Bacteria > Bacillota > Clostridia > Oscillospirales > CAG-272 > RGIG7213. Next base: position 80,869 of record JBGVLZ010000086.1, on the reverse strand, counting down.
GGAAAGTTCAAAGGCAAGAGCATCAGAGAAAAGATCAAGGCAATAAACAGCGAAGATGCGGCAAAGGAAAACTGAACACATGAAGATAACAAAAAAAGCAGTTCTTGACAGACTTCCTTTGTTTTCAGTGTGGTTTGTATTCGCCGCAGTCGGTGTTGTGCTTGACCAGATAACAAAAAAAATCGCCGTGTCGGGCTTGAAGGGACAGGGCGAAAAGATGTTTATTCCGTATATTTTCGACCTTATATACGTTGAAAACAGAGGTGCGGCATGGGGAATGTTTGCCGATCACCGCTGGGTGTTTATGAGCATTTCTACAATTGCCGTCATTCTGATGTCGGCAGCGCTTTTTGCCTATGCCAAGGAGCATAAAATGTTTTGTATAAGCTTAGCGGCTGTCATAAGCGGCGGTGTCGGAAATATGATAGACAGAGTTGCAAACGGATATGTCGTGGACTTTTTGCAGTTTGCGTTTTATCCTGATTTTCCCGTGTTTAACGTGGCTGATATTTTTGTAACGGTTGGCTGTATTTGTCTTGCCGTTTATATGATATTCTTTGACAAAACGATATTCAGAGAAGAAAAAAAGCCAAAAGAGGAAAGTGCCGATGCTGAAAACGGTTGATGAAGCACTTTCAGGGACAAGGCTTGATGCAGGCGCATCCGTCCTTTTTGATATAACACGTGCATCGGCAGTCAAGCATATTGAAAACGGTGATATCACCGTCAACGGCAGAGTTGTAGAAAAAAAATACAAGCTTCAAACAGGCGACGAGGTATCTTACGAAGAACCCGAAGCGGTTGAAGACAAGGTAGTTCCCGAGGATATACCGATAGAAATAGTTTATGAGGACGATTACCTTGCGGTCGTAAATAAGCCCAAGGGCATGGTCGTACATCCTGCACCGGGAAATTATACGGGTACTCTCGTGTCAGCGCTTTTGTACAAAATGAAGGGCAGGCTTTCATCGATAAACGGTGTTATCCGCCCCGGAATCGTACATAGGATCGACAAGGACACAAGCGGTTTGCTTATAATTGCGAAGACGGATGAAGCGCATGTGGGACTCGCCGAACAGATAAAAGAACACAGCTTTTTAAGAGAATATGAGGGTATTGTAGTCGGTAAGCTGAAAAACCGAAACGGAACGATAGACAAGCCCATCGGCAGAAGCGAAAAGGACAGAAAAAAGATGGCTGTGACGGAGAAAAATTCAAAAGAAGCCGTAACCGAATACGAAACACTTGCACAGGCTGTCGGATTTTCATACGTCAAATTCAGACTTAAAACAGGCAGAACGCACCAGATACGTGTTCACATGGCATCACTCGGCCATCCGCTTATGGGCGACACCGTATACGGAGGAGGAAAAACAAAGCTTGAAATTGCAAACGAAAATGTTTTGTCAGGACAGTGCCTGCACGCAAGAAGAATAGGATTTATACATCCGATAACAAAAAAGGAGCTTTATTTTGAAAGCCCCTTGCCCGATTATTTTGTAACTATGCTCAAAAAACTTGACATATGTGAAGGTCAGACCGATACGGAATTATCGGAAATATAAAATTTCCGTATACATTCGCTTGTTTTTCTTATTTCTTTGCCCTCAGCAAAGATAGATTTGTATATAACAGCACCGTTTTCGGTAAGGTAATACCGACGGGAAAATTCAGAAAAAGAAATGGAAATTCCGTGACGCTTTGCATTTTTCTTCACCTCTTTATAACGTGATGACAGCGTACCGTAAGCGTAGGGAAGCGAAAGAAACGTACCGTTTTTTATCAAAAATGTAACTGAAAACGGTGTGTATGAAATTATGTAGCGTCCGTTTTTGATGAACTTTTCAAAGAATATACTGCAAAGCGTTTCATCCTGATACGTAACACAAAAATCGAACGTGAAAATGTCTGACGGCTTGCCGTGTTTCTTTGCAAAAGCGGTAAAATCAGCTGAAAGCTTTTCAAAAAAAGAATTCAGCTTTTTGCCCGGTCTGCAGTTTTCAACCACGGGACGCCGTATATTTATACCGCATACACCGTCATCTATTCGGTGTGAGATGTGTGTTGTTTTTTCTGTAACGGTCATAATAATTCCTTTGACTTTACTTGATATATAATATTTACGAAAGAGAAAAAATATGTGCAAAACCATAGTACCGCTGATAGAACAGCTCAAAGAAATTTTCAATGCAGAAAAGGTATATGTTTTCGGTGTGAAATATAATGCCGAAAATGAGGTTACTGACTTTGACGTTTGCATCGTTGCCGACTTTAAGGAATGTGAAAGAAACGCACTTCTTAAAAGAGCATATATTGAAACGGATTTCGATGTCCCTTTTGATATATTCCTTTACACACCGAATGATTTTGATGAGCTTGCGGAAGAGCCCGCATCGTTTGTAAGCCGAATTTTGCGTATAGGAAGGTTATACTATGGCAAGAGGTAAGACATCGGACAGCAGGCGTTATTACGATTGGCTTGAATATGCAGAGGCTGATATAACGGCGGCAGTTGATTTAAGCGACAACGAAGAAACGTATCTTCCCGCCGCATTTCACTGTCAGCAGGCAATAGAAAAAACACTGAAAGCGTATTTTCTTTACGAGGACGGCTATGCCCCCGACGGGCATAATATTATATTTTTATGCCGTAAGCTTTCACAGAAATATAAAAAATTTGAAGAGTGGATAGATGAGTGTATAGAAACAAACAACTACTATATTCAGACGAGATATCCGCCCGATAAACCGCTTGATATTACAAAAAATAAACTTGATTATCTTATAAGATCGGCAAAAAGGCTGTTTGATTTTGCAGTTAAGCAGATAGAAAACGATTTAAGGAGTGAGAAAAATGATAACCTCAGAATTGATAAAAGCAATAAAAAACGGTGAGTATGACGAAAGATTTGCCCGTATATACACGGATATAGGCGAGGCAAGGGAAAGGTTTGCAACGATAGTATGCGAATTTGAAAGACTGTACGGCACACGTGACTGTGAGCTGTTTTCAGTCCCCGGCAGAAGCGAGATACTCGGAAACCATACAGACCATAACGGCGGATGTGTTCTTGCGGCATCTGTCAGCGTTGACATAATTGCTGTAGCGTCAAAGACTGACGATAACACGGTACGTATCAAGAGCTTTGGATTTGATGAAGGTGCGTGCGATATAACAGACCTTACACCCAAGGATGATGAAGTTTCACATTTTCCCGCACTCGTCAGAGGCGTTTGCAAAGGCTTTTGCGATAACGGCTTTGAAATAGGCGGCTTTTGTGCATATACAACTTCAAGTGTTGCAAAGGGTTCGGGACTTTCCTCCTCTGCCGCTTTTGAAGATATGGTCGGAAACATTCTTTCTCATTTCTACAATGACGGAAAGGTGTCATCTGTCAAAATTGCGGAAATTGCCAAATTTGCAGAAAACGTATACTACGGAAAGCCTTGCGGACTGATGGATCAGGTGGCTTGTGCTTACGGCGGCTTCGTTTACATAGATTTCAGAACTTCTCCCCCTGTTATAGAGCAAAAGGTTTTCTCCCCCGACACCCTCGGTTACGTTATGTGTATCGTAAACACATTCGGAAGCCATGCAGATCTTGATGCTGATTATGCGGCAATACCGGGTGAGATGAAATCGGTTGCAAAATATCTCGGCGGTCAGATACTCGCTGACGTTTCGGAGGATGATTTTTATAATAAGCTTCCCGAAATCAGAAAAGCATGCGGTGACAGAGCCGTTATGCGTGCCGTTCATTTCTACGATGAATGTAGCCGTGTAAAGGGAATGAAGGAAGCAATTGAAAACAGTGATATCGATGCATTCCTCGATTTTGAAAACGCATCGTGTAAGTCGAGTGAGCTGTATTTGCAGAACATTTATCCGCTTCACAATCCCGAAAATCAGGGTATCGCACTCGGACTTTGTCTTACACGTAAATTTTTACAGGGCGAAAAGTATTCCGCACGTGTACACGGAGGCGGATTTGCAGGCACAATGCAGGTATTTTTGCCTAAAGAAAAGGCACCCGAATATAAGAAGCAGATGGACAGAGTGTTCGGCGAAGGTGCGTGTTCTGTACTCAGCATAAGAAAATACGGCGCTGTCAAGATATAAAATTAACAAATATAACCTTAATTTATATATATTTAAGGGTGTAAAATCAAGATACTAATTTAATTGAAATGGATTGATAAAATGGCAAATAAAGAAAAGAATAAGGACCCGCTTGCTTGCCGACTCGGTAAGGTGGGTGGTCAGGCGGTAATTGAGGGTGTCATGATGAAAAGCGGTGAGGATATGGCAATTGCCTCCCATATGCCCGACGGAAGTATAAAGCTGACGAAGGACAGATTTGTGTCTATTCGCAAAAAATTCAAAATACTTAACATCCCGCTTTTGAGAGGTGTTGTCAATTTTATAGAAATGATGATACTTTCGTATAAGACGTTGAGTATATCGACAGAAGCCCTCGGCATTGACGAGGAAGAGGAAATGTCGAAATTTGAAAAATGGCTTATGAAAAAGTTCGGAAAAGGCATTATGACGTTTATTATGATCATAAGCACGGTGCTCGGACTTTTGCTGGCACTCTTTCTGTTTACGGTGCTTCCCACGGCAACAACTGCGGGGATTGACTGGCTTGTTAACAAAATAAGCGGAGGTGCCTACGGCATCAACGGCTATTGGGTAAGCGTTATTGAAGGACTTTTGAAGATAGTAATTTTTGTTGCATATCTTTCACTTGTGTCTTTGATGAACGATATCAAGCGTACATTCCAGTATCACGGCGCTGAACATAAAAGTGTATTCTGCTACGAAAAGGGACTTGATCTGACGGTTGAAAACGTAAGAAAGCAGTCACGTTACCATCCCAGATGCGGTACAAGCTTTATGTTTATGATGATCCTTTTGGGAATCATCATCGGCATTTTCTTGCCGAGTGACAACATGCTTCTCAGAACAGGGCTTAAAATACTTCTTGTTCCGCTTTCTGTAGGACTTGGATTTGAGTTTATCATGCTTGCGGGCAAGCATCCCAATCCCATTACAAACGCACTTTCCGTACCGGGTCTTTGGGTACAGCGTATAACAACGAAAGAACCCGATGATAAGCAGATAGAATGTGCAATTGCCGCACTTAAAGCGGCTCTTCCCGCTGAATTTCCCGAAGAAGTGAAAGAAGAAGCGGCGGAAGAATCTGAAAGTATAGACGTACCCGACAGTGAAAATATTTGAGTTAAGACAAAAATATAAGCACATGGGTTTTGATGCGGAGGAGGTTATCTGCAACACCCTCGGCATTGACAGAACGCATTTGCTTTTATCAGGAAATGATGAAGTTCAAAACGATAAGCTGACAGAGATAGAAAACAGGCTCACCCGTCTAAGTGAGGGTGAGCCTTTACAGTATATTTTGAATTCCGCATTTTTCTACTCGCGTGAATTTTTTGTTGATCCGCGTGTGCTTATTCCGAGATATGACACGGAATGTGTGGTGGAATATGCGGTAAATGAGCTTAAAGAAGGCACAACTTTTGCCGATATCTGCACAGGATCGGGCTGTATCGGGCTTACGCTTCTGTCTGAATGTAAAAACACACACGGCACGCTTCTCGATATTTCAAACGATGCCCTTGATGTGGTGAGAATAAACGGTGAAAGGCTCGGACTTACAGACAGATTTACATCAAAGCAGTTTGATGTAATGTCGGATGAGTGCTGGGAAAAGCTCGGAAAATTCGATCTTATAGTATCAAATCCGCCGTACATTCCGACAGAAGATATTAAAACACTGTCGCCCCAAGTGCTTAAAGAACCGAGAATAGCACTTGACGGTGGCGCAGACGGCATGGATTTTTACCGTAAAATTACCGAAAAGTCCCGTAATCATTTTACCCATGGGGTGAATATAATATTTGAAATAGGGTATGACGAGGGTGAAAAGATGAAGGACCTTGCAAAATCCCTCGGATTATACTGTGAAATAAAATGCGACATGAACGGACTGGACCGTGTGGCGCTGTTGAAAGAGTGATTAATATGAAAAAAACAGAACTTTGCGTACTTTTCGGGGGACACTCCTCCGAATATGAAGTGTCATTATCAAGTGCCTGCAATATACTTTCGGCAATCGATAATGAAAAGTATAACGTGCATAAAATAGGTATAGACAAAGAGGGCAGATGGTACCTTTACAAGGGCGATGACGCAAGTATCAAAAATGATACATGGAAAAACGGCGATATAACGCCTGTTTCTGTCAGCCTTTGCAAAGAAGGATTTTTTACCTCTGACGGCAAGCTTCCGTGCGATGTCGTGCTTCCCGCACTTCACGGTGAATTTTGTGAGGACGGACGCCTGCAGGGACTGCTTGATACATGCGGTATAAAATATGTCGGATGCGGAATGACAGCATCTGATTCATCGATGAATAAGTATCTTACAAAGCTCGTTGCCGAAAACTGGGGCGTGCCCGTGGCAAAATATCTGCATATAAGACAAAGACGCTTCATGCGCCACAAGGCAGAGGTGTTTGAGGATGTAAAGAATAAGTTTACATATCCTGTGTTTGTTAAGCCTGTTTCGGCAGGCTCGTCAGTCGGTGCATCAAAGGTAAACAACGAGGGCGAGCTTGAAGAAGCTCTTGCTGAGGCAATAAAGTACGGCGGTGAAGCTCTCATTGAGGAGTACATAACGGCAAAGGAAATTGAGGTTGCCGTGTTCGGAAACGAAGATCCGACAGCATCCGTCTGCGGTGAGATCAATCCCGGTGCTGAATTTTACGACTATGAAACAAAATATAAAAACGATACGGCATCGTATTATATACCTGCAAGAATATCTGATAAATGCGCTGAATACGTAAGGGAATATGCACTTCGCATTTTCAGAGCGCTCGGCTGTCGGGGTTTATCACGTGTTGACTTTTTCGTTGATAAGGATGAAAATATCGTGTTCAATGAAATAAACACGCTTCCCGGATTTACGAATATTTCGATGTATCCGTCGCTTATGAAATATAGCGGTATGACTGATTCTGAGATAATTGACGGACTTATCAGGCTCGCACAAGAATAATATTATGCCGAATACTTTGAAAGATAACCGCCCGATAGGTGTTTTTGACAGCGGTCTTGGCGGTTTATGTGCCTTAAAGGAACTGAAAAAGCTGTTGCCGAATGAGCATTTTGTTTACTTTGGCGACACGGGAAGAACACCGTACGGTACAAGAAGTGAGGAAAAAATAACGGAATATGCGACATCAGATGTCCGTTTTCTGACTGAACATAACGTCAAGGCAATACTTGCCGCATGCGGTACTGTTTCGGCAATTGCTCTTGAAAAAATAAAAAAAGACTGCCCAACACCGCTTTTCGGAATTATCGAAAGTGCGGCAAAGGCAGCATCAATTGCCACGAAAAACGGAAAAATAGGCGTTATGGGAACAGGTGCGACTGTCAAAAGCGGTGTTTTTGAAACGAAGCTGTCAGAGCTTGGCGCCTATGAAGTATATAAAACAGCGTGTCCTTTGTTGGTGCCGATAGTTGAAAATAATCTGATAGACACGGAAATTACATACTATGCAATACGCCATTATATGGACCCGCTTGTGAAAACGGGTGTGGATACGGTCATTTTGGGCTGTACACATTTTCCGCTTTTGTCGGATAAGATAAAAGAAATTTACCCCTGCCTTACTTTGATAAATTCAGGGGCAGAGGCGGCGCGAAGCCTTGCATGCTATCTTGAAGAACAAAATATGCTGTGCGGTGAAAAAACAGGTCTGACACAGTATTTTGTCAGCGACGTGCCGAATAACTTTGATACATGCGCCGCAGTTTTTATGGGCGGTGCACTTGGCGGAGAAATTAAAAAAATCGATATAGAATGATGAGGAATACAAAATGAATTACGGAAAAAAGACATGGCTTATCCCCGACTGCTTTCTGAACTCTGTTTCAAAAAACGCAAGCGTAAGCCACGAAGCAATTTGCGTTATCAATACAACTGATGAGGATGCGGAAATTAAGCTCACTCTGTTTTTTGAAAACAGAGAACCTGTCCTCGGCTTCTCTTCAAAATGCGGAGCTAAAAGAACACACCATATCAGAATGGATAAAATGACAAACGAAAAAGGTGAGCTTATCCCCCGTGATACACCCTATGCCGCACTTGTTGAGTCAAATGTTAACATCGTCGTTCAGTACAGCAGACTTGATACGTCTGAGGTTGAAATGGCGCTTATGACCACAATGGCATACCCTGTTGACTGATGCGTTTTGTTGCCACATGCCTTTTCGGCATAGAAAAGCTTGTAAATGAAGAGATAGACTCGCTCGGATTGAAAAGGGTGCAAACCCTCGACGGCAGGGTTATATTTGACGGCGATGTGACGGATATACCAAGGCTGAATATAAATCTCCGTTACGCACAGCGTGTACTTATTTTGCTCGGTGAATTTGAAGCACGCACGTTTACTGAACTTTTTGACGGTGTGAAAGCACTTCCGCTTGAAGAATTTGTCGGAAAAGATGATGCTTTTCCCGTTAAAGGGCACAGTATACGCTCGGCACTTTATTCTATTCCCGACTGCCAGAGTATAATTAAAAAAGCGTGCGTTGAACGTCTTAAATCAAAGTACGGCATTTCGTATTTTGAGGAAACGGGTGTAAAATATCAGATCGAGTTCTTCATACTCAAGGACAATGTCCATATAATGATAGATACCTCGGGCACACCGCTTCATAAAAGAGGCTACCGTCCGACGTCAAACGAAGCACCGATAAGAGAAACGCTTGCCGCCGCCCTTGTAAAGCTTGCACATACAAGGGAAGATGTGCTTTTCTGGGATCCGTTCTGCGGTTCGGGAACGATCCCGATAGAAGCGGCTATGCTTATGACCAACACAGCACCGGGACTTAACCGTGAGTTTATCTCGGAGAATTTTCCGCAGATACCTAAAAAATGCTGGTACGATGCGATAACAGAGGCAAACGATAAAATAATCAGAAATTCCGGATTTGAAGCATTTGCATCAGATATTTCTCCTGAATGTGTTGAAATTACAAATGCAAATGTGAAGCGTGCAGGAATGGAAAAGCACATAAAAGTATTTTGCCGTGATGCTTTGACTATTGAAACATTTGACAGACGCGGAACGGTCGTTTGTAATCCCCCGTACGGCGAAAGACTTATGTCAGGTGATGAGGTTGAAGTACTTTACAGAAATATGGGTAAGGCTTGGCAGAGCCTCGGCTCGTGGCAGATTTATATCATATCTTCGTGTGAGGATTTTCAAAGACTGTACGGACGCAGGGCAGATGCCGTGCGCCGCCTTTACAACGGCATGATACGGTGCAATTACTATCAATACTTCAGAAATAAAAAGAAGATATGATGCCTTAAAATGCGGAAAAACTGTTTATTTTGGTGAATTTTGCTATTGACACGGAGGACTATTCGTGTTAAAATACTACCGTAAAATTATATAAGGAGGTAGTATTATGATCAATATGGATATCAAGCTTGATACGATAGACAAGGTTTACGCTTTCGTTGCAACACTCAACAGATATGAATATGAAGTTGACGTTGCATCCGGCAGATATCTCGTTAACGGAAAAAGCATCATGGGTCTTTTCTCACTTGACCTGCTTTCACCTGTAACATTAACGATACACGCTGATAAAGCCGATGATCTTGTGGCAGAACTTGCACCGTATCTGGCGTAATGCCACGGTGCATTTTCTTCTTTTTTGATACTAAAACCGAAAACTCCTGCATAAAATTATAGTACAATAATTGCAGGGGGCCGGAAATGATAAATATTAAAAGATCTTTTTTGTGTTTGATGTTGTGTGTTGTACTTGCGCTTGCTGCTCCGTTACATGCTGTATGTGCGGAGTTTTCGGGGCAGTACGATGCAAAAAGCGTTATATTGATAGAGGCGCAAACAGGCAAGGTGCTTTATGAGGATAATGCGGATACAGCACTTCCTCCCGCATCGGTCACAAAAATAATGACGCTTCTTCTTATATGCGAAGCACTTGCAAGGGAAGATATAAAGCTTACCGATGAAGTGCCTGTAAGCGAAAATGCCGCATCTATGGGCGGCTCGCAGGTTTTTTTGAAGGTCGGCGAAAAAATGACGGTCGATGAAATGCTGAAATCGATAACCGTGGCATCGGCAAACGACTGTGCGGTTGCCATGGCGGAATTTATAGCAGGCAGTGAATCAGCGTTTGTTTCAAGGATGAATGAACGTGCAGAGCAGCTTGGGATGACAAATACGTATTTTGAAAATCCGACAGGGCTTGATGATACGGCGGTGAGGCATTTAACGAGTGCGCGTGATATTGCAACAATGTCACGTGAGCTTTTAAAACACCCGATCATTTTTGATTATACGACCATATGGATGGATACAATAAGAAACGGTCAGTTCGGGCTTACAAACACAAATAAGCTGATAAGATTTTACGATGGGGCGAACGGCCTTAAAACGGGATCTACCTCAAAGGCTAAATTTTGTATATCAGCCGCGGCAAAGCGTGACGGTATGCAGCTTATCTGTGTTGTTATGGCATCGTCTACAAGCAGTGCGAGAAATGAATGTGCAAAGCTTTTGCTTGACTTCGGATTTGCAAACTACGGCACGGTGAATTATTCACCTGCAACACTTCCGCCGATCGCCGTCAAGGGTGCGGCGGCAGATGATGTTTCCGTTTCACATTCGGGCTTTTCAGCCTTGCTTGATAAATCGGATACAAAAAAAGTAACATATGAAATTGACGTTCCGGAATATCTTACAGCACCTGTAAAGGCGGGAGATACGATAGGAAGCGTTAAATATATATTGAACGGTGAGATCATAGGTCAAAGCGATATTATCGCTGACTGCGATACACCGAGAATAGGATTTTTTCAAATGCTTACATATATGATAAAGTCCTTCTTATCCTGTTAAATAATGAAAGGAAAATAAAAAAGATGGCAGTTAAACTTAAAACAAAACATTTGAACGGCTTTGTTGGCGAGCATGAGCTTGCTTCAATATCCCCCGCACTTTATGCGGCGGCTGATACGCTTAAAAACGGTACAGGCGCAGGAAGTGATTTCACAGGCTGGGTGGATCATCCCGTAAATTATGATAAGGAAGAATACGCACGCATCAAAGCGGCGGCTGAAAAGATAAAGAAAAGCTGTGACGTTTTTGTTGTTATCGGTATAGGCGGTTCATACCTCGGCGCACGTGCGGCAATTGAATTTGTAAAAAGCCCCCTTTATAACAATATGAAAAAGGACACACCCGATATATATTTTGCAGGTAACACAATAAGCGCATCCGCAACGGCTGAGCTTCTTGAAATATGCCGTGACCGTGATGTTTGCATCAATGTCATCAGTAAGTCGGGTACAACAACGGAGCCTGCTATAGCTTTCCGCCTTTTCAGAGAGCTTATTGAAAAGAAGTACGGCGAGGAAGGTGCAAAGGAAAGAATATTTATAACAACAGATAAATGCCGCGGTACGCTTAAGGCATTTGCTGATGAAAAGGGATACGAAACATTTGTGGTTCCCGATGATATCGGCGGAAGATACTCTGTTTTGACGGCTGTAGGTCTTCTTCCTATTGCTGTAAGCGGTGCTGATATAGATGCTATGATGAAGGGCGCTGAAGACGCACGTGAGCTTATGAAGAATGCACCTGTAGAGGAAAACCCCGCACTTGCATATGCGGCATACAGAAATATCCTTTACAGAAAGGGTAAGACAACAGAAATTCTTGCAGCTTATGAGCCTTCATTTGCAATGATGTGCGAATGGTGGAAACAGCTCTACGGTGAAAGCGAGGGCAAGGACGGAAAGGGCATTTTCCCTGCGTCCGTTATATTCTCAACAGACCTTCACTCACTCGGTCAGTATATCCAGATGGGTATGAGAAATCTGTTTGAAACGGTTGTAACATTTGCATCTTCACGTGACGGAATTGAAGTTCCCTATGATCCTGCAAATATTGACGGTCTTAACTTCTTGGCTTCAAAGTCGCTTTACTATGTAAACAGCATGGCAGAATCGGGCACTGTGCTTGCACACGTTGACGGCGGTGTACCGAATATGATGATCGAGATCGATGCAAGAGATGAGTATAACTACGGTTATCTTGTATACTTCTTTGAATACGCATGCGGTGTTTCGGGATATCTTCTCGGTGTAAATCCCTTCGATCAGCCCGGTGTTGAAGCATACAAAAAGAATATGTTTGCACTTTTAGGCAAGCCCGGATATGAAGAAATGCAGGCAGATCTTCTTGAAAGACTCAGTAAATAATCGTTTTTATAGGCAATTTGAATAAAAAACAATTTAGTTGCACAAAAAAAGTTATAAATTTTTATAAAAACCCTTGAAAAAATCGGAAAAATATAGTATAGTATAGTCAGGGTAAATATCTATAATTCAGGAGGATGTTCATTATGTTAAAATTAATTGCAGGCGTAAAAGGTACAGGTAAAACAAAACAGCTTATCGAGCTTACCAATAAGGCGCTTATTGACTCTCACGGCTCAGTAGTATGCCTTGAACAGGGAACAAAGCTTATACATGATATAAAGCACCAGATCCGCCTTATAGACACAAGCGAATATATGATCTGTGACGGTCAGTCACTGTTCGGATTTGTTTCGGGTATATACGCAAGTAACTATGATATCACACACATTTTCATAGATTCCGCACTCAAGATCTGTAAGGATGATCTCGCTTCCTTCGAATATTTCCTCAAGGAATGCGAAGCGTTCTCCGACCGCACAAAGGTTGACGTTATCATCACAGCTTCAATGCCCGTTGAAAACCTTACAGAAGCAATGAAGAAATATTGCTGATCAAATCCATAATAAAACGGATCGGTTCATTTAAGGAAAATATAGGTCAAATTGTAGGGGCGACCATTGGTCGTCCGCCTCGAAATGTATAAACATACTAAAAGCGGGAGTGTCACCCCCCCCTACAGGATAAATATTCAAAAAAAACACATGGGGCGTCTCATTTTGGGAGTTATCTTAAATGAGTCGGCCCCTTTGTTTTCTTTGAAAAATCACCTGAATTGGTAGGATGAGTTTATTGCCGGTGATGATGTTTTGCAAAACGGGCACGTGCTTCGGGGGCGCCACAATTCACGTTACCGTGAATTTAACGATGCGCATAAAAGCCCTTATTTTTCAATTTATTAAAGCTGTGCGCATCGTCAGTTTCGCATTCTGCGAAACGTGGCGCCCCCCGAAAAATAAACAAAACAGGTCACGAACAGCAAAGATGTGCCATGCATGATCAAATAAAACAGGTACGGCCACGCAAAAAAGTAAATAAAAAATGTGGTTGGCTCATCTAAGTAAAATATATATTACATTTGTAGGGGCGACCATTGGTCGTCCGCTTCAAAATGTATAAATATACTAAAAGCGGGAGTGCGCAGTTCGCATACGAACTGCTTGCACCCCCCTACAGAATAAATATTCAAAAAGTACATGGGGCGACTCATTTTGGAAGTTATTTCCATAAATGAGCCACCCCAATAATTTTTATTTAGGTATTATCTGTGTAGCTTGCGATGATCTTATCGATCTCAGACTGGCTGCCCTTAATTTTTCTGTTAACTGTGGAGCTGTATTTTGCAGTCTTGCTTGAGATAAGGTCTCTGTAAAGGTTTGAAAGATCGATGGATCTGTTGAACAGACCGAAGTCGTAAACACGGGATTCACGGCAAAGGTCGAGCATTTCGTATGAACCCTCGTCACGTGTACCCTTACCGCCGAGAACGTCTTCATAGAATGCAGGACGTACTGTATAGTAGGATTCCCAGCAGATAGTTTCTGTGATAGTACCGAGAACTTCGAGCTCTTCTTCTGTGTAGATGAACTTCGGAACGCACATTACGTTGATAACTGTGTCGTTTGTTGTGTAGTATCTCTTCTGGTCGGCATTGTACTTAGGATAAGGAACAACACCGAAGTCGTCTTCCATTTCACGGAATGTTGTGCAGAGATAGCCGACGATCTCGCCCATGAAGAGCAAGCGTCCTGTCATAAATGCGTTGATGCAGTCAGCAGGAGCAAAGTTTGCAACGCCTGCATACATTGTTGTGTTTTCTTCAAAGAGAAGCTTCAGAAGCTTTTCCTGAACCTTAACCGCCTTGTCGTTGTCCTTAACGGCGAGTACGGGGAAGTTTTCTTCGTCTTTTTCACATATCTTAAGGCCTGCTGCGTAGAAGAAGTTACCTGCAGAGCCGGGGTGAGCAGCGAAAGCGTATGTATCGTCTGCATTCCAGATGCTGTCGCCGTTGTCTGTGGAAATACCTTCAAGCATAGCTACGAAGTTATCGTATGTCCATTCGTTTGCCTTTACCATTTCGTAAGGATCTTTAAGGCCGTAGTCGCTGATAAGTCTCTTGTTGTACATAAGAATGTACATGATGTACGTATCGTATATACCTACACTTGTTACCAAGGAGTAGATATCGTCGCCAACGGAAAGACCTTCAACATAACCCTGGTCATACCACGGGCTGTCTGTCTTGATCGCATCAATATCGTTGATATTGTAAAGCAGATCGCTTACTGCGGCGTTGGAAGCGTTGTCTACAGTCATAAATACAAGGTCAAAGCTCTTGTCATTTGACTGTACACTTGCCTGTACTGTGTTGTAGATGGTTGTGTTGAGATAAACATCGATCGTGATACCGAGCATTTCTTCAACATTCTTGTAACGTGTATATTTTGCACTTTCAAGAACGTCATCAGAGTCTTCTTCCGGACACAAAATGTCGTCTGCTTTCCATCCGTCACCGTCACCCTGACCGACAATTCTGAAGACCTTGTCTTCGGGAATTACGACTTCGGGAACTTCGAGGGGCAAACGTTCTTCCTGAACAGCGGCGGTAATTGTGGGAACTGTTGTGTCCTCACCTTCAGAACCGCATCCGATCAGAGATACGGGTACTATCATGAGAAGTGAAAGTACCAAACATAAAAGTTTTTTCATTTCTGAGTTCCTTTCAATATATTTTGTTATCTTACATTATAACTGCAAGAGCAAATTTTGTCAAGTATAATAATTTGAACAATATAAATATAAATAAAAAATGCAAACAGCCCCTGACCGTTTCGGCAGGGGACTGTTTACAGCGTCAAAATATAGAAAGGACATTGTAATCCGATCTAACAAATTTTTTTCAGCGGTTTACAAATTGTAAACGGCTGTTTTTATTCTTCTGCTTCGTAACGCTCAATTATTTCCTGAAGCTCAGCAGTAGCGCCCTTTATACGGCGTTTGACCGTAGAGGTGTAATTCGTGCTTGAATTTGCTATGAGCGATTCAAAAGCATCGTGAAGACTTATATCGGGGTTGAACAGACCGAAATCGTAAATACGTGAGTTACGGCAAAGGTCGATCATTTCATATGAACCCTCGTCACGTGTACTCTTACCGCCGAGAACTTCTTCGTAATACGCCGGACGCACCGTGTAATAAGATTCCCAGCAAAGTGCTTCCGTGATGGTGGCGATACGCTCAAGCTCAGCATCTGTGTGATTGAAAGCGGGAAGCGACATAACCATGATACACGGGTCATTTGTTGTGTAATAGCTTTTTTGCTCAGGCGAATATTTGGGATAAGGAACTATTCCGTAATCGTCCTCCATATCTCTGAAATATCCGAGATATCCTGCTATTTCGGCAAGGAACAGGATCCTTCCCTCAAAGAAGGCCTTACATATGTCAAGCTCCTGCATTGCTCTGCGGAATAATGTGGTATTGTTGTTGTGAAGAAGATCCACAATTTTTTCTTGCAACTTGACGATATTTTCATTATCGTCAATAACCAACTCCGGATAATTGGCTGAATCTTTAGCGCACACCGTCATGCCTGCTCCGTAGAAGAAGTTTCTTGCTGAGCCTGAATGTGCGGCAAAGGCATATGTATCGTTGATGTCCCAGATACCGTCGCCGTTGTCTGTGGAGATGTTTTTGAGCATGGGAATGAAATTGTCAAACGTCCAGGTGTTGTTTTTTACCATATTATACGGATCTTCAAGGCCGTATTTAACAAGCAGAGCCTTATTGTATGTCATTATCCATGTGCAGTGCATATCGATTATGAGCATATGGTTGACAGTAGAATAAAGTGTTGAGCCTATAGACATACCGTTGTTGTAGTTCTGGTCATACCACGGTGCATCAAGGTTGAGTATTTCGACGTTGTAAAGATTGTAAAGAAGATCGTCCGTTGCGGCACTCGCTGTGTTATATGTGCTCATATACACCATATCAAAGCTTTTATCGTTTGACGAAATACTGTTTTTCACAACAGTAAAAACATCTTCCTTCAGCTGTGTTGAAATGGTTATGCCGTACATATCCTCAATGGTTTTGTAGCGGGCATATTTTGCGTGCTCCAGCACGTCGTCGGAATCTTCCTCCGGACAAAGCATGTCTGTAGCATTCCAACCGCTTCCGCCTTTACCGATTATTGTGAAGGTGTAATCATCACCGAAATCGACGTCGGGCACATCAAGCTCAAGCCTTTCATCGGCAACGCCTGATACAGGGCCGACAGTTGCGGCATCGGTCGTCTTTTCTTCTTTATTGCAACCGAATAAAGACATTGGAACTATCATAAGCACACAAAGAAATAAAACTAAAAACTTTTTCATGCGTTATTCCTTTTTGAATGATTTATCATGTATTATTATAATAAACTTTAGTGTTACTGTCAAGTGCAGTTATGCGAATTATCAATATTTTCTTTAAAATTATAAAAAAAGCTGTTGATTTGTATAAAAATGTATAGTATAATGGTGTCATTATAATAGGAGTAGTATCGGATGAACGCATCAGAAAGACAAAAGAAAATAAGAAATTTTTGTATAATAGCGCATATCGACCACGGCAAATCAACACTTGCCGACAGAATATTGGAGCATACTCAGACGGTAGCAAGCCGTGACATGACAGAACAGCTCCTCGATAATATGGATATCGAAAAGGAAAGAGGAATAACGATAAAGGCACGTGCCGTCAAGCTCAATTACAATGCTCCTGACGGTGAAACGTATACGCTTAACCTTATCGATACGCCCGGGCATGTAGACTTCAACTATGAGGTGTCACGCTCGCTGAATGCCTGCGAGGGTGCGCTCCTTGTCGTTGACAGCACACAGGGAATAGAGGCGCAGACACTTGCAAACGCATATCTTGCCTCGGATAACAACCTTGAGATAGTTCCCGTTATCAATAAGATAGACCTGCCTGCGGCAAATGTTGAACGTGTAAGGGGAGAAATTGAGGATATCATAGGTATCCCTGCAGATGATGCCCCTGCAATTTCAGCAAAAGCGGGAATAAACATTCCTGCCGTGCTTGAAAAAATAGTGGAAGCGATCCCGTGCCCCGTGGGGGATGAAAATGCACCGCTTAAATGCCTTATATTTGACTCGTATTACGACTCATACAGAGGAGTTGTTGTTTATATACGTGTTATGGAAGGCTCTCTCAAAGCAGGCCAGCGCATAAGAATGATGAATACGGGTGCTGAATTTGACGTTGTCGAAATAGGAACAATGGAGCCGTTTGGACTTTGTAAGACCGATGTTCTTTGCGCAGGCGACGTCGGATATATCACCGCAAGCATTAAAAATGTTTCTGATACACGTGTGGGCGACACGGTCACACTTGCTGAAAATCCCACTGCAGAACCGCTTGAAGGCTTTAAAAAATGTATGCCGATGGTGTATTCCGGTATATATCCCGCAGACGGCGCAAAATATCAGGATTTAAAGGAAGCACTTGAAAAATTACAGCTCAACGATGCATCGCTGACGTATGAGCCTGAAACGTCAGCCGCCCTCGGCTTCGGCTTCCGTTGCGGATTTTTGGGACTTTTACACATGGAGATAATCCAGGAAAGACTTGAAAGAGAGTTTAATCTCGACCTTATCACAACTGCCCCCAGCGTTATTTATAAAATTCAGAAGCGCACGGGCGAAACGGTGTTTATCGATAACCCGCTTAACTATCCGTCGCCTGATGAAATAGATATACCGTTTGAGCCCATGGTCAAAGGCAATATCATGACGCCTGTTGATTATGTGGGCGGAATTATGGACCTTTGCCAGGACAGACGAGGCATTTTCTATGATATGAAATATCTTGACTCAACACGTGTTGAGCTTCATTACAGACTGCCGCTTAACGAAATTGTCTACGACTTTTTCGATGCACTCAAAAGCAGAAGCAAAGGCTATGCTTCGCTTGACTATGAGCTTGACGGATATGAGCCGAGCAAGCTTGTAAAGCTTGACGTTCTGCTCAACGGCGATGTTGTCGATGCACTTTCGTTTATAGTTCACACCGATAAGGCGTACGGCAGAGCAAGAAAGATAGTTGAAAAGCTGAAGGATAATATCCCAAGACAGCTCTTTGAAGTGCCTGTTCAGGCGGCTATCGGCGGAAAGGTCATCGCACGTGAAACGGTAAGGGCTATGCGTAAGGACGTCTTGGCGAAGTGTTACGGCGGTGACATAACGAGAAAGAAAAAACTGCTTGAAAAGCAGAAAGAGGGTAAAAAGCGTATGCGCTCGCTCGGTACTGTCGAAGTACCACAGGAAGCGTTTATGGCTGTGCTTAAGCTTGATGAATAACCCTGTCGGAATTTATATACACATTCCGTTCTGTGCTAAAAGATGTGCATACTGCGACTTTTATTCGGGTGTCGGCATTGAATTTGCCGACTTGTACGAAAAAGCGCTCATAAAGCACATAAAGACGTTCAAAGGGATAAAATGCGATACGGTATATTTCGGAGGCGGCACGCCCACATATTTCGGTGCTGACCGCCTTTGCCGTGTTTTGGATGCCGTAAAGGAATCGTTTGAAGTTGATGAAAACGCTGAAATAACGGCTGAATGTAACCCCAAAACGGCAACCCTTGAAGATTTTGTGCTTATGAAAAGCTGCGGCTTTAACCGCCTTAGTATCGGTATGCAGTCGGCAAATGAGGATGAGCTTTCAGCCCTCGGCAGAATACACACGGCGGATGATGTAAAAAATACGGTTTTGTCAGCAAGATGTGCGGGCTTTGACAACATAAGCCTTGACCTTATGTACGGAATACCCTATCAAACCGTAAAGTCTTTTGAAAAAACACTTGAATTTACTCTGTCGCTTGCTCCGAAGCATGTTTCTGCATATATGCTTAAGCTTGAAGAGGGAACAATGCTTTTTGAAAATGCCGATAAATACAGGTTTCCGAGCGAAGATGACGTGATTGAAATGACAGGTATTTGCGGTGACAGACTTTCAGACAGCGGTATAGAAAGATATGAAATATCGAATTATGCCCAAAAAGGCTTTGAAAGCCGTCATAATTTAAAGTATTGGCATAGAGATGAATATATTTCATTCGGCCCGTCAGCCTCATCGTTTTATAACGGCAGACGGTATACATACACACCCGATGTTCATTTATATACCGATTATTGTCTGGGAAGCATCGAAGAAAATGCGGTGCTTGATGAGGAAGAATTTCCGGATAAAAAAGATGCCGAATGTGAATATATCATGCTTAATCTCCGTTTGAGTGACGGTGTTTCCAAATCTGAATACCGAAAGCTTACAGGTAAGGATTTCGATGAATATTACGGTGAAAAGGTTAAAAAATACTGTTCACTCGGTCTTATGGTGAACGGTGACAGCGTCAGATTTACCGACAAAGGCTTTGCTGTGTCAAATGCTGTTTTGTGCGAACTGTTGGAATTTTGAAAGGAAAGTAAAAATGAAGCATATTTTTAAAAAAGTTGTTTGTATGACTCTTTGCTCGCTTGTTGTTTTGTCGGGCTGTTCAAAAAAAGAAGACGTCACAACAGTGCCCGATACTTCAGTACCTGCAGAAGATTCGGCAGTTGTGTCCGATGATACTGCTTCCACGGATGTTCAGACGGAAATTATGATTTCCGATACTGTGGCAAGCCTTGTGACGGAAGCACCCGCTGAATATGATGAGGGCTGGGAAACAGCTTCAATGGAACAGCAGATACTTGCAACCGATGAAAACTGGTCCGTGACAGGCAAGCCCGTTTATAAGGACGGATATATGGGTGTTGACGGGGAAAATATGTTTGACATAACGTATCTTTCGCCCGTAGGTCCCGAAGAAGCATATAGATTTGAATTTGAGCTTAACACGAAAGAAACCGAAAACGATGAAAAATGGCAGACACTTTTTGCAGGTCTCCGTATAGATTCAGAGGGCGGTATAGCTGACGAAAATAACGGTCTTTGGGTATCGTTCAAAAACGGTGTCATGGGCATAAAGGGCGCATCGGATACAACGTGGAACGAGGGCATTTTTGAGTTTGTGCTTCCGTTTTCTTTCAAGGAAGGGTTCCGCCGTGTTTGTATCGAGGATGACCGTGTTGCAAACGTAATAAACATCTATCAGTCGAGTGATGACGGATTTAATGTCCTTGTTTACAAGCTTAAAATAGAAAACATCAGCGGAAGCTCATGTGTAAATGTTTTTACATACGAGGACGGATTTGAGGAATGTATACAGACAATTGAGCTTGGATTTGATATCTCATTTTTAAGCGGCGGTTACATAAAGCTCTGGAATCATAACAGAGGTTCGGTTTATGTAAAAAATCTTGCCGTGAAAGTTATCTGATATGAAAAAAATTGAAATTTACGATTCCACCCTGCGCGACGGTGCACAGGGGCAGGGAGTTTCGTTTTCGCTGTCTGACAAGATAAGAATAGTAAAAACACTTGATGATTTTGGAATTGATTATATAGAAGCGGGTTTTCCCGCTTCAAATCCCAAGGATGCGGAATTTTTCCGTGAAATGAAGTCGGAAAAGCTGTCGCATGCAAAGCTTTGTGCCTTCGGCAGAACGCTTAAGTACGGTGTAAAACCGGAAGAAGATCCTGCACTTGAAGCTCTTGTTTCATCGGGTGCGCCGGTGCTGTGTATATTCGGCAAAACGTCCGTTTTACATATCCGTCAGGTGCTTGGAATAACAGAGGACGAAAACCTTGAGCTTATCAGGAAAACAGTCGGCTATCTCAAGCAGTTTGCACGTGAGGTCGTTTTCGATGCGGAGCATTTTTATGCCGGATATTCCGAAAATAAAGAATATGCCTTGAAGGTTCTTTCATCTGCTAAAGAAGCGGGGGCTGATGTTTTGTGCCTTTGCGACACAAACGGCGAAACTATGCCGTATGAAGCGTATGAAATAACAAAAGCGGTTTGTGATGAATTTAAGGACACGAGAATATCCGTTCATTTTCACAATGATACAGGCTGTGCTGTGGCAAATTCCGTACTGTCGGCAACGGCGGGTGCGTCACAGATACAGGGCACGTTTTTGGGATTTGGCGAAAGATGCGGAAATGCAGACCTTTCGGTAATAATGCCGAATTTAAAATTCAAATACGGCTATGAATTTCCCTGCGATATGCGCAAACTTAAAAAGACAGCGGTAAAAATATCGGAAATATCAAATATCGGTATCAGAAGCAATAAGCCGTATATAGGTAAAAATGCGTTTCACCACAAGGCAGGCATGCACATCGATGCGGTTAAAAAGCATTCCCCGTCATTTGAGCATATAGATCCCGCACTTGTCGGCAACGAAAGACAGTTTTTGCTGTCTGAAATATCGGGCAGAAATACACTTTTGGAGCGTGTAAGGGAAATAATACCGAGTGCCGAAAAGGATTCCCCCGAACTCAGCATGGCACTTGAGGCGCTTAAAGATAAGGAATTTTTCGGGTATCACTATGAGGCGGCAGAGGCATCGCTCCACCTTTTACTGAAAAAGACACTTTGCAAATATACACCTCACTTTGAAGTTTTGCTTTATAAAACGACGGACGATTATCCGTCGGGCACGGGCGGCATGACATCGGGTGCGATGATACAGATCAAGGTCGGAGATAAAACAGAGGTTTCTGCATCTCTCGGAAACGGCCCTGTCAATGCACTTGACACAGCGCTCCGCCGTGCGCTCTGCGTATTTTATCCGCAGGTGTCGGATATGAAGCTCGCAGACTTCAAGGTGCGTGTAATAGATTCGGGAACATCGACTGCCGCAAAGGTCCGTGTTCTTATAGAATCGACGGACGGTGTTGAAAATTGGACGACCGTAGGCGTTTCACACGATATAATTGAGGCGTGTTTTACAGCTTTGGTCGATTCTTTTGAATACAAGTTATCAAATTCTTGATTTTTGTTATTGATATCTTCACATTTTTGTGGTATAATCATGTAAATACTCGGAAACAAAAGGAAAAGAGGTATACCGATGGCAAACGACAAGGACACGACCATAACTTTTAAAATTCTTCACGAAAAGGAAAAAGAAACAAAAGAAGCGTTAAAGGACGTGTATCAAGCTCTTAAGGAAAAGGGATACAATCCGATAAACCAGATCGTCGGTTACATCCTTTCCGAAGACCCCACATATATAACGAATTATAAAAATGCAAGAGGGATTATAAGAAAGATCGACAGAGATGAACTTTTGAATATTCTCGTCAGATCTTATCTTGATAAAGAATAAATATCATAAAATTTCACAAAATTCACTTTTGCTATTGACAAAAGTGAATTTTTGTGATAATATATTCAGGTACAGAAAAAACCTGTATGCGCTTGTAGCTCAGTGGATAGAGTGCCCGGCTACGAACCGGTAGGTCGAGGGTTCGAATCCCCCCAGGCGCGCCAGAAAAAAGCACTGCGAGAGCAGTGCTTTTTTCAACTAAGTGTGCCTTGCGGCACGATAAGCACACCTTCGGTGCGTGAAGTATGCCTTCGGCAAGTGAAGTGCCTGCGGGCGTGGGTGGCACACTTAACTTCACTTTGTGCGTAGCACAAAACTTCACAGCGGCATCGCCGCTGCTTCACTTGGCGCAAGCCAAACTTCACTATATATTGTCGGGGCTTTTTGCGTTCTGTTGGAAAATTCATAATTTTGCGGTATAATCAGTTCGAAAAATAAGAATTTGTTAGAGGGTATTATAATGGCTAAAGAGAAAAGATTTGAAAAGGTTTACAGTCAAGGAGCGGGTTCTGTCGAGATTTGGGTTGACAAAGAAACAGGCGTTAATTATTTGTATCATTCAAGCGGCTATTCAGGTGGGTTGACGGTTTTGCTGGATAATGACGGAAAACCGATAGTTACACCTATCGAAGAATGATAAATTCCAATTTGTCGAACAGAGCAGGCACATTACTTTTGGGCTTTTTTACCCCTACTCATACACCCTTTAGTCGCTCTTTCGCAGAAAAAAGCACTGCGAGAGCAGTGCTTTTTTCAACTAAGTGTTCCGTTTCACGGAACGTGAAGTATGCTTCGCAAGTGAAGTGCACTTCGTGCGTTAAGTGTCCCTTCGGGACGATTACGGAACACTTAACTTCACTTTGTGCTGAAAGCACAATACTTCACTTGGGCGCAAGCCCATACTTCATTGCGGCAACGCCGCTGCTTCACTTGGTACAGCCAAACTTCAATAAAAAATGAGAAAACATAACAAGTGTGATATCTGTTTTATTAAGCGCATAGAAAAAATTGTGATTTTTAATGAGCAGTGCTTTTTTCAACTAAGTGTTCCGTTTCACGGAACGTGAAGTATGCTTCGCAATTGAAGTGCACTTCGTGCGTTAAGTGTCCCTTCGGGACGATTACGGAACACTTAACTTCACATTTTGCGAAGCACAATGCTTCACGTGGACGCAAGTCCATACTTCATTGCGGCAACGCCGCAACTTCACTATTTTAAATACCCTTAAAATGTAATATAATGAGAGGTATATGATATGTCCGATTCCAAACTACGCACACAATCTATGGACTTGGCGGTGTCAATTATCAATCTTGTAAAACAACTTAAGGAAAAACGCGAATTCATCATTTCGAACCAAATCGGTAGAAGCGGCACTTCTATTGGCGCAAATATCCGTGAAGCACAATATGCTCACGGTAAGGCTGAC
This sequence comes from Eubacteriales bacterium, assembly GCA_045124505.1. Lineage (GTDB taxonomy): Bacteria > Bacillota > Clostridia > Oscillospirales > CAG-272 > RGIG7213. The sequence continues at coordinate 56,819 of JBGVLZ010000086.1, read as the reverse complement.
TTTATTGCTAAGCTTCAAATTGCACTCAAAGAGGCAAATGAAACAGGATATTGGCTCGAGCTCCTTTATAAAACTCATTATATCACCGAAGAAGAATTTAAAAATCTCGATTCATTGCGCAAGTATTCGTGTTATGCTTATCTCATCTATTAATACTGTAAAGGAAAATATAGATGCCAAAAGGTAAAGTATATATTTCGGACTATCCCGATGACCCGCCAAAGTGGTATTGGAAAAGCGGTTTGCACGATGCTTGTATCACAGGGGTTGAATCGTTTGAATTTCCTTTTGACTACAATAAATTTGTTGGTGAAAAGAATAAATGCAATCGCAATCTTATGATCTTTAAAATAAATTCTACAGCTGCATTATATGACAATAAGGTTAAAGAAATCCGTTTTTATAACTATAAAATTTTGACCGATAACATTTCTTTAAAAGGCAGAAAAAAGGTATGGTGGCTGGCGGATAGACTTGTCAATTGCGGCGAATACTTCACTTTGGAAATTGATTTACATGACTTTGATTCTTACCCCGAAAACTTTACCTTTAAAATGAAATTTGAAAGTGCAGAAGTATTCAGAAAATAAAGAGAACCAACCATGCGGTCGGTTCTCTTTTGCTTTATTCTTCTGTAATTTCGGCGTTGTTTTTAGTTGTTTCTTTTTCTTTTATGTGATGTCTTAATATCAGATTAATATATTGTGATAGTGAACGGTCATCTTCTTCTGCTGCACATTTCAATTTTTCCAAAATATCATTATCAATAGTAATACTGATTTTTTCTTTTAATGGTTTCAAATTAATCACCTCTTGAAAATATTATAAGATAAAATCTTGAAAAATATTGACAAGTAGGATAAAGTAGTATATAATAGGATAAAAAAGGTGGAGGTGTATATTGTGAAATATTGTACGGAATGTGGAAAAAAGCTTAATGAATCGGCTAAATTTTGTTCAGCGTGCGGAACTGAGGTGGATAACATTGATAGCGCAGATGTATCCACGAATCATACAGACGATACTTCTCATGTTTCATATCGCCCAACAAGCTCTTCTGGAAATGTTATAAGTGGAATCGGAGGAGTGCTAACCGTCGTTGGGTTTATTGCAGGATTTTTGAGTATATTATTTGTGAGTGGTAAAGGTGAAATATTTGGATATGATTTGTGGAGCTATTTGTATGGCGGTGGTAGGGAAACAGCCATAGGAATTGTGTTTGTTTCGGTGACTATATTAGTGATTGGAGTTTTCATGCTGATAAGTACTGAAAAAAATAATAAATGAGATGGAAAACAGCAAAAGAGAACCAACCATGCGGTCGGTTCTCTTTTGCTTTATTCTTCTGTAATTTCGGTATCGTTTTCTACTGTTTCTGCTGTTGATGATGCTTCTTCGGGAAGCTTCTGACCTAAGAGGGAAGGGAGCTGCATTCCCGCCATTGCGAATACTTCATCAAGCGGGGGAACGGACTTCATCATACCGGAAATGAAGTTTGCTGTGGATGTCTTACCGTCACCGTTCTGACCGCCGTCCCATACTGTGACCTTATCGATCTTGATGTTCTTAACAGCATCGACCTGAACACGCATGAGGTCTTCAAGCTTATCTGCGATAAGAAGCTTCAAAGCCGCTTCTGTGTCGCCGCCTGCCGATTTTACGATCTCCGCAAAACCTGCCGCCTGCTTTTTGAGTATTTCCTCGGCACCTCTTGCCTGTGCTTCCATTTTAGCATAGATAGCGTCAGCTTCACCCTGTGCCTTACGGCGTATCTGTTCAGCCTCTGCCTCTGCGGCAAGCTCCATTTCACGCTTTTTAGCTTCTGCTTTGACGATGATATCGGCTTCAAGTGTTGCCTGTTCCTTGTCACGTCTTGCTTTTTCAGCCGCCTGTTCTGCCGCATAAGATTCTTCAAGCGCTTTAGCCGCCTGCGTTTTTTCAGCCGTTGTTGCAATTTTCTGTGCCTCGGCTTCTTTTTCTTTAAGAGCCGCTTCAGACATTGCGATCTTCATCTTGGCTTCGTTTTCACCCTCAATAGCAAGTGAATCAGCCTTTGAAACTTCAATTCGCTGTTCCTTTTTAGCGTTTGCCTCACCGATAGAACCTTCTCTGTCCTGCTCTGCAACGCTTCTCTTTGCATCGTTGATGGCTTTAGCCGCCGCTTCCTTACCGAGAGCCGCAATATAACCCGACTCATCGCTGATGTCTGTTACGTTTACGTTGATAAGTCTTAAACCGATCTTTTTAAGCTCAGTTTCCACGTTGTCGCTGACTGCCGCCAGGAACTTGTCACGGTTTGTATTGATCTCCTCAATGTCCATTGTGGCGATAATAAGTCTTAACTGACCGAAAATGATATCCTTTGAAAGCTCTTGAATTTCAGAAAGCTGTAAGCCGAGGAGTCGCTCCGCCGCATTCTGCATAACACCGGGTTCCGTTGAAATACCGACTGTAAATCTTGAGGGAACATCAATACGGATGTTCTGCTTGGAAAGTGCATTTTTAAGGTCTACCTGGATTGAAATAGGTGTCAGATCGAGGTATGCATACGACTGGAATACAGGGATGACAAACTCTGCACCGCCGTGGATACATTTTGCGCTTCTGTTCGTACCGTCTTTGTTTTTACCGATAGAACCGTAAACTACCATGATCTTATCAGAGGGGCATTTTCTGTATCTGGAGCATATCCAGATGATGAACGACAGTAAAATGAGTACTGCCGCGCAAATTAAATAAATTACTTCTGTGGTCATGATTTTTTCTCCTTTAAAATTTATTTACGTTTAACGACAAGGTTTGTCTGACCGCTTGTTCCGACAACGATTATTTCGCTGCCTGTCGGTATCGACTCACTCTCATCGGTAACTGCATTTCTTTCCACATATGCACCTTGAAGCATTATGTGCACTTTCCCTTCGCCCGTGCGTGACGGAGGGATCGTAAGATGAACTCTTCCCGCACTTCCGAGTGCGTTGCGGTTATCCGCTGTACCGTCGCTTTTTAACTTCATCACGGATTTGAACAGGTAAGCAATAAGCACCATCATCGCCGCACCGCTTAAAAATGCAACGGGAAGTGTTATGGCAAGGTGAATTTTTGCCGCCTGCATGGCGACACCAACCCAACCGAATACAACAAAAAACGCGATAATACCTCTAAGGGTGAATATATGTAACAGCTCAACACCCGAAGCGTCGTCAATATCACCGTGAGTGCCGTACACACCGTCACCCGTTTCTATGTCGGGCGTGTCGATATCGACATCAGCATCGTTATCGAAGCCTAAAAATAACAGTACTGTCTGAATAACAAGTACAAGCGTTGACGGTATGGCGATACAGTAAAATATCTGGGAGGCAAGTGTTAATGTGTTCCACCAATCTGTGAACATATCAGTTTTCCTTTCGTGAACAGATGAAAATTAAAATACGGAAGAGAGCATCTCTCTTGCAGATTCTTTTAGCTTCGAGGATGCGTGAGCATAATACATTACAAGAAGAATTTTTATGAGCTTCCGACGGTCGCCTGCGCTTTTTTCTTTGAAATCCTCAGCTGCAAGCTCAGCACGCTTCCGGATATCATCCTTACTGTATAAATCAATATCCGATTCGGATATCATGTTAACATACCTGTGATACAGCTCCTCATCGCCTATGAGATCATCGCTTTTGTCATCGGGCTCACCCGCTATGACATCGATAAGACTGCATATGGCTTCGATCTGAAGACTGTCACGGAGCATATTGATTATAAAAATTCTGGCAAGCTGTTCGCTTGAATAGAGCTTTTTAACAGGGGATGATAAAAACCTGCGTTTTACCCAGTTCTGAATGACATGAGGCTCAAGCCCTGTCATGTTTGAAACTTGCGACATCGTGATACCGCCTGCGGCAAAAATACCTTCAAACAATATTTTAGAACTGTTTTTATGAATACAGTGTGTTTCTATCGTTGTTCCCGGATACGTTGCCACGTTATCACCTCCGTCCTCTGTTCTTGTATATATTATATCACATGGTCGCATGATTGTCAAGAGGGTTCACATGATTTTTTTAGAATGTTACCGACTTGAAAAACTCTTTAAGGTGTGGTATAATAACACTTATGCAGAATTGTTCGTTAAGGAGTTGAAAAAATGCGCAAAACAGTTACGGTGGCTGTTGACAGACCTCTCGGATCTCACCATCCCGAATATCCCGATCTTTACTATCCTGTAAATTACGGATATATAAAAGGAACAGTATCGCCCGACGGGGAAGAGCAGGATGTTTATATTTTGGGCGTTGATGAGCCTTTGAAGGAATTTGTCGGAGAAATAATTGCGAAGATACACCGTGATGACGATATTGAGGAAAAATGGGTAGCAGTACCGCACGGACTGACTCTGACAATAGATGAAATAGAAAAACAAACGTATTTTCAGGAGAAATATTTCAAATCGACTGTAATTTTATTGTAAGGTGAAATGATATGAAAAAATATCCGTTAAATGAAACAGACAGAAAACTGATAACAACGGCGCTTGAAGTGCTGAAAGAAAATTTTGACGATGGGATATATAACCACACCGTCGGCTGTGCGCTTCTTTGTAAGAACGGTAATATCTATAAGGGTGTTAACTGTGACGGCATACACGGCTCATGCGCTGAATATATCACGGTCGGTATTGCAATATCGGCGTCAGAACGTGAATTTGATACAATAGTTGCCGTTCACGATAAGCAGGACGGCTATGTAATTTCACCTTGCGGAAACTGCCGTCAGATGCTTTTTGATTACTGCCCCGATATAAAGGTGATAATAAGGGATGATGACGGTGAACTTGTAAAGGTAACATGCCGTGATCTTCTGCCGTTTGCGTGGCGTCCCGTTATTTGCTGATACTGTAGGATTGTTTTTTAGGTGCGGTATTTTGTGCAAGTTATTTTTAACATTTCGTAACAAATTCATATTGCTTATTGAAATAAAAGGTGTATTTTGATATAATAAATCGAATAAAATATATAAATGGAGAACTCTATGAAAGATCAAAAGGAATTTAAACCCTATATCCCTGCAGAGAAGATCACACCTGAGTTTACTGTAACATCGATCGTAATGGGTATTTTGCTTGCTATCATATTCGGTGCGGCAAATGCTTATCTCGGTCTTCGTGTCGGTATGACGGTGTCAGCATCTATTCCTGCGGCGGTTATCGCAATGGGCGTTATCCGTGTGATAATGCGCAAAAACTCTATTCTTGAAAGTAATATCGTACAGACAGTCGGTTCAGCGGGTGAATCCGTTGCCGCAGGTGCTATCTTCACGCTTCCCGCACTTTTTTTGTGGGCATCTGAAGGCGTGATGGAAAAGCCCGGTATTGTTGAAATAACACTTATCGCACTTATAGGCGGTCTTTTGGGTGTATTCTTTATGATACCCCTGCGTAATGCGCTTATCGTTAAGGAGCACGGCATACTTCCGTATCCCGAAGGAACGGCATGTGCAGAGGTTCTTCTTGCAGGCGAAGAGGGAGGCGCTAATGCTTCCACAGTCTTTGCAGGTATGGGTATTGCGGCGGCATTCAAGTTCATCATTGACGGACTTAAGCTTTGCGCAGGTGAAATAACATTTGCACTCAAAGGCTTTGCAGGCGCTGTCGGAACACAGATATATCCCGCTGTAATGAGTGTCGGTTATATATGCGGTCCGAAGATCTCGGCATATATGCTCTCAGGCGGTATACTCAGCTGGCTTGTTATCATTCCGATGATAGTTATGTTCGGCGAAAGCATCGTTATTTATCCCGGCACACAGACAGTCGGTGAAATTTTTGCCGCAGACGGCGCATCGGGCATCTGGAGCACATATGTGCGCTATATCGGTGCAGGCGCATTGGCTGCAGGCGGTATTATAAGCCTTATCAAATCGCTTCCCATGATCGTTTCCACATTTGCAGGTGCGATGAAATCAATGAAAAATAGCGGTGCATCAGCAGGTACACTCAGGACCGAAAAGGATATCAGCATCAAAGTGGTGCTTATCGTGGTTCTTGCTCTTGCACTTATTATGTGGCTCGTTCCCGCAGTTCCCGTTTCACCCCTCGGCGCTGTGATCGTTGTTGTTATCGGCTTCTTCTTTGCAACGGTTTCTTCCCGTATGGTAGGACTTGTCGGAAGCAGTAACAACCCCGTTTCGGGTATGGCTATCGCAACGCTTCTTATTGCTACCATCGTTCTTAAAATGACAGGTATGGTAGGCGCCGCAGGTATGAGCAGTGCTATTGCAATAGGCTCTATCATTTGTATTGTTGCGGCAATTTCGGGTGACACTTCACAAGACCTTAAAACAGGTTACCTTCTCGGTGCAACACCTAAAAAACAGCAGATAGGTGAGGTTATCGGTGTTGTCGCTTCTGCTCTTGCTATCGGCGGTACACTTTACCTGCTCGACAGCGCATGGGGCTTCGGAACAGATGCGCTTGCCGCACCTCAGGCGACACTTATGAAGATGATCGTTGAGGGTGTTATGGAAGGAAATCTCCCTTGGGGACTCGTATTCATCGGCGCATTTATCGGTATTGCTGTTGAAGTTGTCGGTATCCCCGTGCTTCCGTTTGCTATCGGTGTATATCTTCCCATTCACCTTTCCGTTTGCATTATGGCGGGCGGTGTTGTAAGACTTATATTCGACAAGATGAAGAAGGAAGAGGAAAAGAAGAATGCAATTATCAGCGACGGTATTCTCTTCTGCTCAGGTATGATCGCAGGCGAAGGCCTTGTAGGTATTCTTCTTGCGGTGCTTGCAATAACAGGCTTTGACAATCTCATCGACATTTCGGGTGAGCTCGGATTTTCAGAGCCTGTCGGAAACATCGTAAGCCTTGTTGTATTCGGTCTTATCATTCTCAGCGTTCTGAAGTTCTCACTTCTCAAAAAACGTAAATAATGAAGAAAAACAAACAAGCGGAAAATTATCTTGACAGAATACCCAAAAGAAAAACGGGTATTGATTGGACAGAAAAAGACGGTATTGTAACGCTCAACATTGAAAACAAGGGCGTGTTTAATAAAATTGCTCAAAAGCTTTTCAAAAAGCCGAAAATAAGCTATATACACCTCGATGAATTCGGAAGCTTTGTGTGGAAGATAAGCGACGGCGAAAATGATATAACAGCCCTCGGCGAACGTGTCAAAGAAAAATTTGCAGAAAAGGCAGAACCGCTTTATCCCCGACTTGCAAAGTATTTCCAGATCCTCGACAGCTACGGCTTTGTAGAGTGGGTAAATACCGAAAATAAAAAGTAAAAGCTACTTCAATGAGTTATACTCTTAATAATAGTTTTACAATAAATAGAGAAAGCGAGCCGTAAAAACGGCTCGCTTGTTTCTTGCCATATCGATATTTCGGTCTACGATATAACAATCAAGTTATTGCTTCTTTAGTCAACAAATGAAAGCGTGGCAGATTTGATATTAGTATTTTGTACCATATAATGGAAGCTCTTACTTTCTCCCGGATCTAACCACGTCGAATCAATAGCATAAGTCCAGTCGGTATCAACTATTGCTCCGGAAGAATTTTTGAACTGAGCTTTGACCTTTACATATCTATATTTTGTTGCTATATATTTAGAACTTACATTGGTTACAGTACAATAAACATATGTATAATTTCCGCTTACTTTTATATTGTCAACCTTTAATGAAAGTCCGATATTCTTATTTACTCCGGAACTATAATAGTCATTATAACTGCTATTGTATGAACTTCCGTCAGAGAAACTACTGCTATTTTGCTCGTTTGCATAATCTATGAAGCACCATATGGAAAATATAATGCAAAGAGTTATTAAAACAATGGTTAAAGATGAGAAAGTCTTTTCAGTCAGTTTAATTATAGATTTTGATTTTTGGTTAACTATGAATATGGGACTTAGCACAACAAGTCCAAGTAACATAAAAAATAAGCTTATGGTGGTTAAAGTGGCTGTCACATCGTAACCACCATATAAATAGATTTTTCCCCAACCGATAAGGCTGATGAGAACTATTCCTAAGAAAAGTATTACTCCAAATGCAGCAGAGGAAAAACTGACTAAAAACAGCTTTTCAGAATGTTGTTGATACCATCCTTGGAAACTATTTGTGTTTTCGTTAGATTTTTCATTTGCAGCATTACTTGATTCTTCTAAATTTTCCATGCTGTTAGTGTCGATGCTTTTTTCTGTTTCTAATCCGCAATTAGAACAAAATTTGCTATTCTCAGCCAATTGTGAACCGCAATTTTTACAAAACATATTTAATACCTTTAATCCGTTATATATTCTGTATTAATTATTTTAGCGGATCCATCTGTTACTTTAATTGTGTATTTGATATCCATAGGATGCCAATAGTCGACGCCTGAAAATTCCGCCATAGCGCCTTCTGCACAGATTTCCAATGTTACTGTGATTACATATTTTCCATTAGTAAATGTTTTGTCTTTGATTGATGTACGACAATCTGTATATTTTCCTGCTCCGATTGATTTTCCATCCCAATCTTCAAAATAATACTGTTTGGCCGCTTTTTCTGCGCAAGCTATAGCTTTTTCTTGATCTTCGTTGCTAAAGCTACCTCCGCAAGAAACCAGACAAAATGTTAATGTACAAATAATCAATAAAATGCCAATTGCTTTTTTCATTTTTAATTCTCCTTACTATACTAATAATTACGTTGTTTTTTGCTTTGGTAATAAATCTTTTTTGTTAAATGTTACAGGAATTCTCCAAGGACTGCCGGGGCCATCTTGCTCGGCATTAGGAATACGACCTTCGCGGCACCAAGCGGAAACAGTTGATTGCTTTACATTGAATTTTTCGGCTGCTTCTTTTGTACCCATAAACTCCATAAAGATTTACCTCCTTTCAAAACAAAAAGTGCGGCAACCGGAGTTACCGCACCGAAAAACGCAAACTCCAATTGTCGCCAAACAAAACCAACTTTATGGATAAACACCATATGCAAGTCAGCGGAGCAAGCGTTTTTGCCTGATTTAAATCTGACTCGCAAAAATAGAAAAGGGTATAAAACCCCCTATAAAAATAGGGCATTTATCCTTAAAAGTTATCTGGTTTTGTTTGGCATAATCATTATAACACGATTTTTGCAGTTTGTAAATATATTTAGCTAAATTTTATCAAATTGTCTTACGAAATATAGAAAATCTGTCTTTTACAGAGTTGTATTTTTTGTTTTTGCTTGTTTAAGGTATATAAAAATAAGCGCCCTGCCCGTCCCCCCACAGTTCGCAGGCGTAACAGTAGTTCGCCATGCGAACTGCCCACGGGCATAGGACGCAGATTTCCTGCGGAAATCAATAAAAAATCGGTCTGAATCGTATTGACTCAGACCGTTTCCTTAAAGAGTATAAAGCTTCTTTAAAAGTGTTATTTCCTTTTCGTATCCGTCAAGCTCGTTGGGTGTTTCAAGCACGAAGGGTTTACCTTTAAGACGGGGCGAATTTATGATTTTCGTTATCGCATCAATTCCGATAAAGCCGTCACCTATTTTTTCGTGGCGGTCTTTTTTAGCTCCCGACGGGTTTTTGCTGTCATTTAAATGTATGGCGCAAAGCATATCAAGTCCGATTATCTTATCAAACTCGTCAAGCACCTTTTCAAATTCATTTATAACATCGTATCCGCCGTCAGAGATGTGACAGGTGTCAAGACAGACACCGAGCTTTCCTTTCAGCTCCACACCGTCGATAATTGCCTTTATTTCCTCAAAGCTTGCGCCGATCTCACTGCCCTTGCCAGCCATCGTTTCGATAAGCACGGTTGTGTGCAGTTCGGGCGTTAAAACACGGTTGAGTATGTCAGTTGTGCGCTGTACACCCTCAACGCTTCCGTCGCCGAGGTGTGAGCCGGGGTGGAAATTGTAATAGTTTCCGGGGAGATTTTCAAGTATTTTAAGGTCATCAAGAAATATATCGTAGGCAAACGCACGCACTTCTTCCTTTGACGATGCGGGATTGAGTGTGTACGGCGCATGCGCAACAGCAGGGGCAAAATTATTCGCCTTCATAAGCTCTGTTGCACGGCGCATATCATCAAAGTCGGGGGCTTTTGCCTTGCTTCCTCTGGGATTTCTCGTGAAAAATTGAAACGTGTCAGCACCTATTGAAAGTGCTGTTTTTACCATATTTTCATATCCTGCGGATGATGAAAGATGACATCCTATGTGAAACATATTTGCTCCTTTGGTTAAAGTATTGTGTCTTCTATCGAATTATAGTGGGATAAAACGTCGCTTATAAAATCGTCCCACATATTGTTTTCACGCATACAAGACGGGCAGTTTTTACCCGAAAATGAATTGTGCTGACGTACCGCCTCAATCGGCAGATCATATTTCTTCATAAGCTCAGCGGCAAGTATTGCCGTGTTTTTAACGGCTTTTATGAATGCTTCCGACGGCTTTTCGCCTCTCGGCTGCTTGTTTAAGCATATTTCAATGCCGATGCCATAAAGGTTACCCTCACCCTCACCGCCGTCGCCTGCGTGGTAGCCTGCTTCTTCCTCCGGCAGGGATTTGTATATTGCCTCATCGTCTACCGTATAGTGCCAGCCGAGAGGTCTGTCACCCTGCTTGAAGTTTTTAAGATAGGAAGAATGAGCCTTTGCCCCCGCACCTTCACGCCAGTTGTCGGTGTTGTGAATAACGACGTATTTCGCGCCGACTGCACCTCTTTCGTATCTTCTGTTTACGTGAGTCTTATCGACAATGTCGGCAATCACAGGCATTTCGTCTTCACGTCCGTGGCAAAGATATCTCACGTATCTTTCGGGCTTCGGCTGTACTATGTAAGCCGCCCCGTATCTCCATATTTCCATAAATTCGGATAAAAGCACGGTTATTTTTCCGTCAGATACTGCGGGATCGTTTATATAAAGCCAATCATCACCGTTTTTCGTTACAAATCCCGTGACAAGCAAAAGATGTCCGTTTGTTTTTCTTTCGGGATAACCGCTTTTTGTAAGCATTCCTTCGGCAACCTTTATCGAGCAAGCAACGGGAAAGCCTTGCGAAAGTGCGTATTTTAAAGCATCGCCGTCGTAAAAATCGAGAAATGAGTGAAAACCGAGCTCACCTGGGAATGATGTGTTAAATGACCAGTTGCCGTAAATATTGTCGCCGTAGTCAAAAACCTTTTCGGCTGTTTCTTCCATGCTGATACTGTAATCAACGTGGTCAAGCGCCATTGAAAGGGAAGTGGGGGAGCATATTCTGTGACCTATCACAGGAACTGTTCCCTGAATTCTTACGGGGATCTTATTGTGCGCTATGAACTGCTCTGCTTTCGGCAATTTACCGTTTTCCGTGTTTCTTGCAAAGTAAACGGAATATAAAACAGGGGATTTTTCACCCTTTGTAATTTCAATTTTAAATTTGAATTTTGTGTGCTTTTCGTCAAATGTCAGGATGTCAGTTTCCATTTTGCCGCCGATGCCGACACTGCTTTCGGATCTTGAAGCACCTTTTTCACTTGACCAAACGCCCCAGGAAAACCAGTTTTCACCGTCAACACTTGCGGATATCTTTACAGTACCGCCGTATGTGCGTGCGTTCCATGATGCTGTCATAACGTCAAATGCGTCTGTTTCTATTTCATCTGAAATAAATATACCCACCTCAGCACCGTCAAGAGTCAGACCGTCATTATAAAATTTCAGGTTTTCACATTCACCTGAAAACTCATTTGCAAAAAGGCAAATTGTTCTGTGATGAAGATCGACATCAGGATGATAAAAATCCTTGTCTATATCTAAATTTACGGAATATCTTTTCATTTTAAATATCCTCATATCTTATTTTGTGATTTTATTGTACACCAATGCATATGAAAAGTCAATTGTTAAGGTATAAAAAAGCGTAAAATAAAAATAATAAATGTATATATTATTTGTTTGGAGGGTGCTTATGTTTGAAAATAAAAAAGATTACAGAACATACGCAAAGGCAAGGGCGGCAAAATCAAAATCACTTAAAAACTGCACGCTTGCTTTCATATCGGGAGGGCTCATATGCGTCCTCGGTGAAGTTTTTTTTGATGTATACAAGAATTTTATGGATGAAAAAACAGCGTCAACGCTTGTGTCTGTAACGCTTATTTTTATTGCGGCACTTCTTACATCACTCGGTATTTTTGACAAAATTGCAAAGCACGCAGGGGCAGGCACGCTTGTACCGATAACCGGCTTTTCAAATGCAATGACCTCGCCCGCACTCGATACAAAAAGCGAGGGGTATATAATGGGAGTGGGTGCGAAAATGTTCACCGTGGCAGGACCTGTTATCGTCTACGGAGTTGTCGCAAGCGTAATTTACGGTGTTGTTTATTGGATATGCTCTATTCTTTGACAAAAGGCTTGACCAACGACCGGTCAAGCCTTTTTCATTATATCTTCATATAAATCATTGAGCACATTTAGCCAACACGAATCATTTGTTTGTTCTGCTTCTGTGCGAGAATGCATAAATGCAAATTCGATGATGTTGTAAGGAATTTGAGTTAGTCTATCATAAATTATCATCGCACCGGGCCAATTGAGATCCTGTATCCATTTTAAGAGATTAAACATAAACGGCTCTAATTCTTTATCGCTTCGCATAGCAACAACCTTGGCACATGGTTCCCAAACCATCTTGCTTTTTTCCGGTGGAACGATAATTGGTTGCATAAAGGGAAAGAGATTCTTAATTTGCTTGGCTGCCTCAATTCCTTTTTGTGCCTTGATTTCGTTTTCTTCATCAGATAATTGATTATCCCACATGAATAGATTATATAATTCATCAATGCTATATGTCATTATATTCCACCTCACTTTATTTCATTATACCACATCGCAGATTTAATGTAAATATTTTTTTTGCAAAATTACTGTGCCCTGTATTGACAGCAGCAAAGTGGCATATAAGGGGAGTTGTTTCGAAAATGTTTACCATTTTTATACACCTCGTTTTTTTTGCTTCCGCTGCGCCCGCCCGTCCCCCCACAGTTCGCCATGCGAACTGCCCACGGGCAAGGGCGCAGATTTCCTGCGGAAATATCTTGTATTTGTTATTTTAAAACGCAGGTTCCGCAAGGACCTAATTTGCGTCGCTCTACATCTTCCCATGTGATTTTATGACTGTTTTTTCCCGCACATTGTGCTTCATAATGGTATTTTTGGTTGTATGAACCGCCTGTATAAACCTGACCGTGATAATTTCCTTTTTTCTGTGAATTGAGCGCAGGCTTTTCTGTTGTTACATAGGAGAAACTATAATTATTACCAATGATTTCGCCATTGCACCCGGTAAGTATAACGATAATAAATATCAAAACAGGTATGTGCTTTAACAAATTTTTTTTCATTATATCTTTCTCTTCTCACAATTATTCATATTACAATTCGGGAAAATCCCCCCTCTTTTGAGAAATAATATCACAAAATGAGATAATTGTCAACATCTCGTTTTGCGATATATATAATTGAATAAAAAAGAGGAAAGTTTATGCGCCTTAAAGATTTGAGAGAAGACTCCGATATATCGCAAATTCAAATGGCAGAGCTTTTGCACATAAAGCAAAACACGTATTCACAGTATGAAAACGGGAAAAGACAAATACCGATTGAAACGCTTGTAAAAATTGCAATTTTCTATAACGTATCTGTCGATTATATTTTAGGACTTACTGATGTAAAAACTCCATATCCTCGTAGCAACTTTTGAATTTTGCTGTTGTATAACGTCTAAATGATACAAAAAAAGCGGTCATTGACCGCTTTTTTGTTTGAATTTTTATAAACTCAATCTATGATATAGATTATTCTTTCGTATATAACTTGTCGTTGAAACAATGTATGTGATAATACACATCCCGTATTTGTATTCAACCGTTTTTCTCCAATGCTTTATCAACAAGTGTTATAAATCTTTCGCTGATGAGTGCCATTGATTCTATATGTACCTTTTTGCCTGCAACAAAAATGGTCAAAGAATCATTATTTTTTCTGAAGCCCTGAATATCGGAAAAAGAATATGTATGTGTTCTTCCGAACAATGTTGTGTATGTAAACTGTTCTTCTGAAATGACGTAAATGCGTTGATTTTTCCAGGAAAGCATAGCAAAAATTCCGAGGATGAAGCCCAAAGCACAGCCGATAACAGCCCATACTGCAAAATTGAATGCAGCATAAACACCGCAGCCGATACCGACAAGTATAAATACAAGCGACATCGCCAGCAGTTTATCGGGTAAAAATACATCGGCACGGGGGCCTTCACCGTCATCTGCTACACCGAGTAATTTTTCAACCAGTTTTACTAATAACTTAAACTTCATTTTTTACCTCCTACTGTTTTTTGCACGCATCGATGAATGATTTGAAAAGCTTTGCAGAAGCGCTTGAAGTATCGTATGTAAATTCGGGATGCCACTGTACACCGATGAAATACGGATGTGATTTATCCTCCACGGCTTCGATTATTCCGTCGGGGGACTTTGCCGTGACTGTGAAAGATTTTGCCACGTCTTTAAGCGACTGATGGTGGAAGCTGTTGGTTTTAACCGTTTCCTCGCCGATTATTTCAAAAAGCCTTGAGGACTTGTCAATACGCACCTCGTGCGTATCAAATTCGCCTGCTTCCTTTTGTCTGTGGGCGATGTCAGAGGGGCATTGCGTGGGTATATCCTGATAAAGCGTACCGCCGAGGGCGACGTTATTAGACTGTATACCTCTGCAAATTGAAAGTATCGGCTTTTTTGTTTCGAGAATCAGGGGCAGTGCTTCAAACTCGATCTTATCACGGTCGGGACAAGTGTCTACCGTGTCGTTTATCGGTTCTTCTCCGTATGCCCTTGGGTCAACATCAATACCGCCTGCGAACATAAAGCCGTCTGCAAGCTCAATAAGCTGTTTTAAATTTTCCTCTGTCTGATACATTGTGACCAAAAACGGTACACCGCCGTGATGTGTTATCGCCTTTGCGTAGTGAATACGCACCATATCATATCCGTTTTCAAGTGAACCGAAAATTGCAATTAAAGGCTTTTTCATTATTTTTCCAGCTCCTTTAAAAGATACTCGGCTGATGTCATTATACCGTATTTACCCGATTCGTATGTAAGACCGCCTTGGAAAAATGCCGTGTAAGGCTCTCTTATGGGTGCATCTGCCGAAAGCTCAATGGAGGCTCCCGAAACAAATGTGCCTGCCGCCATAATTACCTGATCGCTGTAGCCGGGCATGTCCCACGGCTCGGGTGTAACGTATGCATCAACGGGTGAGCCTGCCTGAATACCTCTGCAGAATGCGCAAAGCGGCTCTTTTGAGAGGAACTGTATCGTCTGGATTATGTCGTGACGGTCCTCATCATATCGGGGGCTGACCTCATATCCGAGCTTTTCAAACATATATGCGGCAAGTGCGGCTGTTTTAAGGGAAGCTGCAACGGTATGCGGAGCGTAAAAAAGACCTCTGTACATGTTTTTGTTTTGGTCAAGGGTTGCACCGCATTCAAGTCCGACACCTGGGCATGTAAATCTGTATGAGCACAATTCAACAGCCTTGGCAGTGCCTGCAAGATAACCGCCTGTTTCTGCCATACCGCCTCCGGGGTTCTTTATAAGTGAGCCGATAATGAGGTCAGCTCCGTATGCTGTCGGCTCACATTCCTCAACAAACTCACCGTAACAGTTGTCAACCACCACGAAAGCATCCGACATTGACTTCGTCAGCTTTACTACCTGCCCTATTTCCTCGCAAGACAGCGTTTTTCTGTTCATATATCCCTTTGAACGCTGTATAAATACCATTTTTACACGTGAGCCGTACTCGGAGAGCGCATTTTTTACGCCTTCTAAATCGACACCGCCCTTCATATCGACCTGACGGTATTCAACACCGAAATCGGCAAGTGAGCCTGTGCCGTCGCCACCGTTTATTCCGATGACCTCATCCAGCGTGTCATATGGCTTACCTGTGACCGAAAGCATAATGTCACCGGGACGCAAAATTCCGAAAAGTCCTATTGTAAGTGCATGCGTACCGCTTACGATATTGTGGCGGACAAATGCACGTTCAGCACCGAAAACCTCTGCCCATATTTCATCAAGCGTGTCACGTCCCTTGTCACCGTAGCCGTAGCCTGTTGTACCTTTAAGACACGATTCGTCAACACGGTGACGTGCAAATGCTTCCATTATTTTGACCGTATTTTTGTATGCCGTTTTGTCAAACTGCTTGAATATTTTATCAAGCTTTTCTTCGGCTTCCTCTGTTATTTTCAGTATTTTTTCATTCGTTATCATAATCTGATGTTACAAGCAAGCGTGCCGAGCTTTACGCACTCTGCCATATCCTTCATATCTATTGTTTCGTTTTGTGTGTGAATGTATCTTGTGGGGATGGAAATACAGCCGACACGTGCGCCGCCCGCTTCCGTCTGCATAACCGCAGTATCTGTACCACCCGCACGGAGAATTTCAAACTGATGCTTTATTTTATGCTCCTTTGCAATATCGGCAAGTGAGGAAACAAGCTTTATGTCGCACAAAACGGAGCTGTCCTTGATTTTTATTGCCGCACCGCCGCCGAGCTTTACAGCCATAGGCTTGCAACCGGGAACATCGCCGATGTCGGTTACGTCAAATGCTATGCCGTAATCGGGGTTTACGTTGTATGTTGCCGCCTTAGCACCTCTCAGTCCCACTTCCTCCATTGAAGAAAATACGAAATAAACATCGTTTACACAGTCACGGAGTCCTTTTGCAATTTCAACCATAACGGCACAGCCTGCACGGTTGTCAAACGGACGTCCGCAGTAGCGTGTGCCCGAAAGCTTTGTCATGTGCGGGACAACGGTGAACATATCGCCGAGGGAAACCTTCTTTTCGGCTTCCTTTTTTGACTTTGCGCCGATATCGATGAAGAACTTGTCCGCTTTAAGCTCCTCAGGCTTTGTGCCTTCCTCGGGAGCGATAACGCCCTTTACACCCTTGGATGAAATTACGGTGCAGTAAGAGTATGCCACGAAATCTATACCTCCGACAGGTGCTATTCTTATAAGTCCGTCATCCTGAATAAACATTGTGATAAAGCCTATTTCATCTGCATGTGCGCAAAGCATAATTTTTTTGGCATCGTCCGAATTTGATTTTTTGAGCGCGATAAGATTTCCGAGCGCATCATACGATATTTCGTCAACATACGGACGGATCTCATCTTCTATTATTTTTGTAACTCTGCCCTCGTCGGATGTTACACCGTGGGTGAGCATGAGCTTTTTGAGAAATTCAGTCATTTTTATCTACCTTTCAGTTATATAAGCGTTTTTGAAAGTGAAGCGTTATATGCAAAATCAAGCATTGATTTATAGTCATCCTCGTGTATCACCGAGCAAGCGGAATGTATATACCGAGAGGGAACGGAAAGTGTTGCGCATCTGACACCGCCTGCAGTCTTGTGAATGTGACCTGCATCGTTTCCGCCCGACACGAGAGTTTTTATCTGATATTTTACGTTTTTATCCTTTGCAAGCTCCTTCATTTTTTCTATCACCTCACGGCGGTAGACGGTGGAGTGGTCCATAAGCGACAAAGCCACACCGTCGCCAAGCTTTGACACCGTTTTATGCGCAGGTGTTTCGGGAATGTCGGCAACCGCCGTACATTCAAGAATGAGCGCAAAGTCGGGCTTTACAGCCTCTGTTGCCGTAATTGCACCTGAACGTCCTACCTCCTCACGTGTTGTAAACGCAAAATAAAGCGTATATTCGGGGGTGATGTTTTCTTCCTTTATCTTCTTTATTATTTCGCACATAACGGCACAGCCGACTCTGTCATCGAGGGCTTTACCATTGATAAATCCGTTTCCGAATTTCAAAAAATCGGAGTCGAAAACACCGAAGTCGCCGAGGGAAATAAGACTGTTAACCTCTTCTTTTGTTGATGCACCGATGTTAATGTGCATTTTGTCGATAGGGATATATTCTTTTCTTTCCTTTGCACTCTGGCTGTGTATTGCCTTTGCATCAATTACACCTGCATATTTTTTACCGTCTGATGCTTTCACGGTGACACGGCGTGAAAGAAGTGCCCCATCGCTTATACTGCCGACTGTGTGAAAGTAAATACAGCCGAGATCATCCGTCTTTCTTACCATAAAGCCGACCTCGTCCATGTGGGCTGACAGCATCATTTTCTTGTCGGTTTTACCGTTTATCTTTACGATAAAATTACCAAGAGGGTCTGTTATTATTTCATCGGCAAAATGACCGATTTCATTTTTTATTATATCTGCGACCTCGTCCTCGCATCCCGATGGACCGAATGCAGTCGAGAGCTTTTCAAGAAGTTCAAAATTCATATTTCACCCTCCTTTATAAAAGCCTTGATGAATCCTGCGGTAAGCTCTGCTGTGCTTTTAACATCGTCAAGCGAGATTATCTCCGCATACGTGTGCATATTCAAAAGCGGAATGCTTAAAAGCACTGTCGGAATACCGCATTTTATTGTCGGTATGTCGTTTGCATTCGTTCCCGTGTTTGTTCCGTCAACGTTTATCTGATGGGGGAAACTGTTGTCCTTTGCAAACTTTATAAGCTTTTTTGTAAGCTTGACGTCTGTTATTGCTGATATTGATATTTCAGCACCGCCGCACATAACGGAGGATTTATATATCGTGTCTTTTTCTTCGGGAATTTCAGCACCTGTTACGTCAAGCACCACGCAAAGGTCGGGATTGGTGTTATACGCACCGACTGCGGCACTTTTGCCTATTTCCTCACGGGATGAAAGCTGGAGAATTATCTCACAGTCTGTATCACCTAACAGCTTGACAGCCTCGACACCTGCGCAGATGCATATTTTATCATCAAAGCCTTTCCCGCATATTCGGTTATTCAAAAGCTCCGTCATGTGATATTTAAATGATATGGGTGTGCCGACTCGCACGCCCTTTTCTTCAAGCTCCTCTTTTTTAAAGCCTGTGTCGATGAAAAATCCATCGAAATCCGGAAGCTCGTTTTTACTCATCAAATGAGGCGGTGTTGCACTTACAATACCGTAAATATCTTCTTTTGCGTGAATGGTGACTTCACACGGCTGAAGTATCTTGCAGTCGATACCTCCGACATTCGTAACACGTAAAAATCCGCCGTCAAGAATATCGGACACAAGCATACCGACCTCGTCCATATGGGCATCTATCAGTATCTTTTTTGCACCCTTTGTCTTTGCTTTTTTTATGAGCTGATAGTTATTTGCTCCGTCATTTTTAACTTCGTCAAAGTAAAGACGGCAAAGCTCACTTACCGTATCTTCTGCAATACCCTCGTAACCCGAAACTGTGACTGGGGACGTGAGGGCAGAAAGAAGACCTTTTATGTCATTCATTTATGTTATCCTTTCTGAAATCCGTTTACGATCTTTTTGAACGTATCGCCTCTGACCTCAAAGTTTTCAAAGGCATCAAAGCTTGCCGCCGCAGGGGACAAGATGACCGTGTCGCCTGCTTTTGCAATTTTTCTTGCACAGTTTACGGCAGACTCAAAATCAGATTCCTTGTATATTTCAAGTCCCGACTTTTCAAATTCGCCGTTATCGGTTATCGCTTTATATATTTTCTCGGCTGTTGCGCCTGTCAGAACTGCTGATTTTGCATGCTCAAAAAGGGGCTGAACAAGCGGCTCGTAAGGGATATTTTTATCGTATCCGCCGAGAATTACGATCACCTTTTCTTTAAAGCTCGAAAGTGCGGCGATAGTTCTTGTGGGACTTGAGTCGATTGAGGAGTTGTAATATTTTACCCCGTCAAGCTCTCTTACAAATTCGCATCTGTGCTTGACACCGCCGAATGTGCTTGCAACCTCTTTAAGCGTTTTGGCACTTACTATATCGTAAAGCACACAGTAAGCCGCCATATAGTTTTCGATGTTGTGACGTCCCGGTATCTTTATGTCCTTGCAGTCAAGCACGGGAACCTCTCCGTTTTCGTCATAATATGTGATGACTTCATCCTTGATGTATACACCTGTTTTTGTATCGGGCTTGCCGTTGCTTGAAAACAACGATGTTTTGCCCTTTGAACGTAAATTTTTAACGCTGTCATAAAGATAGTTTGTGACAAGATAACCGTTTTCATTTTGATATTTGAAAATGTTGTGCTTTGCCTCGGCATATTCGTCCATGCCCGTGTGCCAGTTGAGGTGGTTCGGGGTGATGTTGGTTATGATGCACCTTTCGGGGGATTTTCTCATCGTCTGAAGCTGGAATGACGAAAGCTCAACAACGGCATAATCGTCAGGCTTCATCTTTTCGACAAGCGGTAAAAGCGGTGCGCCGATGTTACCGCCGACGTAAACGGTCTTGCCCTCGGCTTTCAAAAGCTCCGATGTTATTGTCGTTGTCGTTGTCTTGCCGTCGCTTCCCGTTACGGCGATTATATGGCAGGGGCAAAGCTCAAAGAAAAGCTCCATTTCAGATGTTAAAACGGCGCCGTTTGAAACGGCATTCGCTATTTCGGGAACATCGGGGCGGATGCCGGGGGAACGGAAGATTATCTCATCGTCAAGTCCCTGCATATAATTTTCTCCGCACACAATGCGCACACCCATTTGTTCAAGCTTTTCGTATTTTGAAAGGGCATCAGCCCTTTCTTTTTTATCTCTTGCGGTGACAACAGCACCGGCTGACACAAGAAAATCGACAAGCGGCATATTGCTTATACCAAGTCCCAATACACCTACACGCTTGCCCTTTATTTCGTTTTTATATTCACTTACAGTCATAAAAATTCCTTTCGGTAACAGATGTATTTAATTATACTACAATATTATGCGATATTCAAGTGGAAAAGTAAAAAATGCAAAATAATATAATTTAATATCTCAGTACCTGCACCCCACGCAGTTTGCCGCAAACTGCTTAAATTTTGCTCATTGGGGTGTTTTTTAATTATGATAAAAATATATCGAAAAACAATAAAATTTTTATAATATACAAGAAATGTTCACAGGCGGATGTTAAAATGAAAACAAGATAGATTTTGAAAAAATATAACAACAGGGAGAAGAAAAAATGCTGAAAAAAATAATTTTAATAATCCTTGCGACTGTTATACTGTGCTGCTTTTGCTCTTGCAGCTTTGGTTTTGAAAGAGAATATTATGATGATATAGTCATCACACTTCAAGACAGAGAGGGTGTTTTAGTAATAAAAGAGTGGGAATTTTTGCACGGAAGCGGTGCGGAAATATATTATCGGTATAAAGGTCAAAAACCGATACTGCTCGGTAAAACGGTCGGCGGTGATGACGGATACTGTCCTTTTAAAGAAGGTAACTATGAGATAATCCAAA
Organism: Eubacteriales bacterium; assembly: GCA_045124505.1. Lineage (GTDB taxonomy): Bacteria > Bacillota > Clostridia > Oscillospirales > CAG-272 > RGIG7213. The sequence goes on along the minus strand of JBGVLZ010000086.1, from coordinate 35,443 downwards.
ATGCGGATTCGGTCGATATATCGTTATCAGGCTCTGATCTTGACAAACGTACACCGTATTCATTTGACTTACCTAATGAAGAAGAGCTTGCGGAAAAAAACATCAAAACAGTTTTTTCTTTGGCGACAATATGCGTTATTTTACTTGCGGGAGTCCGTGTTTTTTGTATGATGCTTAAAAAATACAGCAGGAGGCCGAAATGAAAATCGTTATAGTAACTATATGTCTTATAAGTTTAATGATCGTGGTATTTTTAGGCGTAGGGGTAGTGGGTTTTCTTGGCCTTGCAGGAGGAGAAATGGCTATCGACGGTTTTTCCGATACGCTTATTGACGGATTATATGAGCAGTACGGAATAACGGTTCCCGAAGATGCAAAGTTCATTAAAGGACTTTACAGCAGGACTATGAATGAATCATATTTGGCTGTTTTATTCGAATGTCCTTTAAATGATGCCGGTGAAGATTTAAGCAAATATGTGTACGGGCTCCTGAAGCTCGATAAAAAGGGATACAGAAGCGCATCAAGAGAATATGCAGAGATCGCGGCGGATTGGTTTGAGGATATGGGAGGTCATTTTGAATATGGCTTTGATCATGTTCATGATCCGTTTAACAGTATAAGCTTTTCGGTGAAAGATGATAAGCTTCTTATAAGATTCATCGGCTACCGCCCCGAATTTTCTTTCAAATAAAAGTAATTTAAGGAGAATTGTATGGAAAAACGAAAGAAGTTTGTACTGTCAATTGGATTTACAATAATATTGATTACTTGTATTACAATTGTTGTTTCATTTATTCATGATATCAGGATCGAATCGGCGGATCCCTTAGATAAACGCTTACTTGTTCCTGTTTATTTTTGGTTAGTCTTTCCGGTAATACCGGAAGAACTGTTTTTGTTGATAAGTGTGTATAAGCTTGTAAACTACAATCCAAGGACCTTGGCTAAGATATGTTATATTATTTCGATCGTCATCCTTTTGACGGCTTTGGTTTTTCAATTTTCAGTATTTACAGGGGTCATAACGGATGATATAATGCCCGAAGGAAAAACAGCGGCAAACTCACGTTTTATTGAATTGCTTTTATTAACCGAATGGCCGGTAGTTTTCGTATCTTCCTTTTTGTGGAATGTAAAAAGCGGTAAAATCAAATCCGATGCATAACGTGGTAGGGGTTGGCGCCTCGACAACCCTGATAACTGCCCTGTCATATTCGTGGTATCATCTACAGAGATATGATAATTGTTATGCGAAATATGTACCTTTCAACATTTGAGGAGGTTTATGGTGGAACATTATAGTAAAAAAGAGATTTTAGTCAAAATTATCTGTATTGCCGTTCTTATCGGCTGCGGGACGGTTTTGATCGGTATTCCTTTTCACGCTCTCATGGACAGAGGGGCAAACTGTTGTAGAAGGGGCGGTATTAAGCGATGAAGAATAAAATGTTCAGTTGTCTGTTAGTTATCATAATTGTGGTTTCTATGATCTTTGCTGTATATTATGGAAAAGTCTTCGCTGTATATCATGGATATGAGTACAGCAACAATACCGCAGAAACAGTGTATTTTTGTTTTACTGTTATTTCGGGGATGGCATCCATTATGACTATGGCTACATTGGTTTTGCACGTAAAGGAAAAAAAAGGAGCATGGGTCGATGTGATATATATACTTACCGCAATTTTATGTATTCCTGTTATTCTTTGTACGATGTTTTGGCTTTTACATTGGGTTGGCTTTACTCTTCTGCCGCCGCCACAAAGCTGACAAAATCTCGGATGATATTCTTGATACTTTGGCGAATTATTAACAGAAAGTCAAAAAGGAGAACTATATGAAAAAACGAGAAAAACTTGTGAAGTCCATTGGATACACGTTAATTTTGGTCACATGCATCGCAATTGTTATTAGTTTTGTCTATGAAATCAAAACTACGCCCGTCAACGCCAGTTTTTATAAGAACCCAACAATGGAAACTACCGTTATTTATTTTTTCTTTGCTCTTCCGGTAATTTGGGAAGAACTGTTGTTGTTGAGGAGTGTATATAAGCTTATATGCTTTAGTCCCAAAACCTTAGCTAAAATCTGTTATATTATTTCAGCTGTCATAGTTTTTGCAGCTTTGATTTTTCAATTGTTAGCTTTCGCAGGGGTCATAACAGATGATATAATGCCGAACGGACCAACAGCGGCAAGTTCACGTTTTGCGGGACTGATTTTATTAACTGAATGGCCGGTGGTTTTCTTGTCATTCATTTTAGGAAGTGTAAAAAGCGGTAAAATTCAATCCGAATGATATTGGCGAAAATGGGTTTACAGCGGACAGTCGAGGACGCCTGTCCCTACAATCGCATTGAATAAAATCAGCAAAATTGGAATCTTGCAAAAATAAACACTTTTTTTATCTTTTCTATTGAAAATGAGGGCGGGAAATGATATAATAAATAAAATAGTGTTCACGAAAGGAATTGAATTATGCAGATAAATGTTTCAAACCGTGTATCAACGCTCAAGCCCTCGGCTATAAGAGAGATATTCAAGTCACTCACAGACCCCTCGGTAATATCTTTTGCCGCAGGCAATCCCTCCCCCGAAAGCTTTCCCGTTGATGCAATGCAGAAATTTGCAAACGATATATTTGAAAAGCAGTCAACAACAGCGCTTCAGTACAGCATCACAGAGGGATATATTCCCCTGCGACAGGAGATACTCAAAAGACAGAAGGAAAAGTTCGGTATCGGTAAGGATTTTGATACGGTCCTCGTTATGACGGGCGGTCAGCAGGGAATTGAGCATACGTGTAAGGTACTTTGCAACGAGGGCGACACGATTATTTGTGAAGAACCTACGTTTATCGGTGCGCTCAATGCTTTCCGTTCCTACGGCTGTAAGCTCGCAGGCGTTCCCATGGATGATGACGGAATAAACATAGAAAAGCTTGAAGAAGCCGCAAAGGCAAATCCCAATGCAAAGATACTTTATCTTATCCCCACATTCCAGAACCCGACAGGTAAAACGATGTCGCTTGAAAAGAGAAAGGCTTGTCTTGAAATTGCGAAGAAATATAATCTCTTCATACTTGAGGACAACCCCTACGGTGAGCTTCGTTTTTCCGGTGACGACGTCCCCACGATAAAGAGCATGGACGATGAGGGCAGAGTAATATATTGCAGCTCATTTTCAAAGATACTTTCAGCAGGTATGCGTGTGGGCTTTTTGCTTCTTCACGAGGATGTTGCGGCGAAGATCGCTATTATCAAGCAGGTATCAGACGTTCACACAAACATCTTTTTCCAGCTTATGTGCCACAAGTTCTTGACAGAATACGATCTTGACGGACACATCGCAAAGATAAAGAAGCTGTACGGACATAAGGCATCCTTGATGCTCAAATGCCTTGATGAAAATATGCCAGAGGGCTTTACATACACACGTCCTGACGGAGGACTTTTCATCTGGGGTGATATGCCCAAGACGATAGCAGACCCCAAAGCGTTTATAAAAGAGCTTGCGGACAATAAGCTCGCAGTCGTTCCCGGCGCTACGTTCATGTGCGACGGCGAAGCGGTATGCCACGGCTTCAGAATGAACTATTCAACACCGTCTGACGAGCAGATAGTCAAGGGTGTAGATATACTTGCGACAGTTGCAAAAAGGAATTTGAAATAATGGAAAATACAGAAGCTAAAAAGAGAATTTTTTCGGGTGTACAGCCCAGCGGAAACCTCACGATAGGAAACTATCTCGGTGCAATAAAGAACTGGACAACGCTTCAGGACGATTATGAATGTCTTTACTGTGTTGTTGACCAGCATGCAATAACAGTCCGCCAGACACCCGCAGATCTGCGTAGAAGAACTTATGAAATAATGGCGATATATATCGCCTGCGGACTTGACCCTGTCAAGAATATAATGTACGTGCAGAGCCATGTGCCTGCACACGTTCAGCTTTCGTGGGTGCTCAACTGCTATACAATGTTCGGTGAGCTGTCAAGAATGACACAGTTCAAGGACAAGAGCGCAAAAAATGCCGATAATATCAACGCAGGTCTTTTCACATATCCCACACTTATGGCATCCGATATACTTTTGTATCAGACGGATCTCGTTCCTGTGGGTGAGGACCAAAGACAGCACATCGAATTGACACGTGATATTGCAAACCGCTTTAACTCGGTATACGGTGAAACATTCCGTGTGCCTGAGCCTTACATAACGAAGGGAGCAAAGATATATTCGCTCGCCGAGCCGTCAAAGAAAATGAGTAAGTCCGATGAAAACGTAAACGCATACGTTTCCATCCTTGACAAAAAGGACGATATCATAAGAAAATTCAAGCGTGCCGTAACGGACAGCGACACCTGCGTTTGCAGAGCAGAGGGCAAGGACGGCATAAACAATCTTATGACGATATATTCCTGCTTCACGGGTAAGTCCGATGAAGAAATAGAGAAGGAATTTGCAGGCAAGGGCTACGGTGATTTCAAAGCCGCTGTCGGTGAAATATGCGCAGAAAGCCTCGACCCCATAAGAAGTGAATTTGACAGACTTATGAAGGACAAGGCTTATCTTGAAGGAATTTTCAAGGAAAATTCCGAAAAGGCTTCATACCTTGCAAGAAAGACACTTTCAAAGGTGTACCGCAAGGTCGGCTTTGTACAAATTTAAAAGAATATGCCTGTGGCAAAAAGTAAGGAGATAATAAGCATCATATCGCTTTTTTCCCCGTTTGCCATGAGCAGAAAGACCAGACCGAGGAGCAGCAGATCCTCTGTATCAAGGTGTATGCTGAATCCCTTGGAAAGCAGAGAATCGTGCTTCTCGGTTTCGTTTTCCCATTTGTTTTCCGAGTGAACCGACATTTCTTCATCCTGCTTTGATATAGATGTTTCTGATGCTTCTTCTTTTTTCTCACGGTATAATGTGCCGTTGTAATTATTCGGCGGCGGTGCGTTTGCAAAATTTCTGCTGTACATATTGTTCTCCCTCCGCTATTTTTTCGTGCTGTCGTAGGACAGCACGCCTGCAAGCTCCGCAAATGTCATTATTTTAAGCATCTTGTCTATTCTGTCGCATTTTTCCTTTGATAAAAACGGTTTGAGCGCGCGTAAAAGCTCTGTTCGCTCATTACTTTTAAATGCAGGCACAGATGCAGATAAAGGCGGCGGCTCTGTTTTTTGCACGGGAATTTCAGGCGGCGGCTTTTCATTCTGTCCCATGATACCCGATACCGCCGCCATGACAGTTTTCAGCCGGTCTGGGTCGGAGAGTATTTCGTTAAGCTTTCCCGATAAATCCGCATCCATTACTATTTACCGCCGTTTTCAATATTTTCTTTGATTATCCGTGCGTTTTCACGTCCGACAGCTCTCATAACACGGTCGATATCCGACTGCGACATTGAAGAAATGTTTTCACGAAGCTTTGATGTATCAAGCTTTTTTGCAAGCTTTTTTGTGTCGGCACCGCAGGCAGATGCTATTTGCAAGATCTTCATTCGGAGCTCGTCATCGTTCATTTTTGCAAGGTTTTCCAAAGAGCTTTTGTCAATATTCATAAAATACCACCCTTAAAAATTTATTTGTTCATTACGCATAATATGCGTATTTTACGGTTTTGTTTACAGGAGATAAAATGAAAGTACTGATTTTTTCCGATTCGCACGGTAAAGCTGAAAATATGCTCCGTGCAGCTTCACTTCACCCCGATGCCGAATATATAGTTCACCTCGGTGACGGTTCGGGTGATTCATCGTTTTTTGACAGCCGTGCTGTTTATATAGCTGTCAGAGGCAACTGCGATATGTTTTCGCAATATCCCGAGGTGATTACCGAAAAATTTGACGGGGCTTTGACGCTTATCACACACGGACACAGATTTTTTGTAAAAGAAAGTACATCCGTATATGAAACATATGCTCGTGAAAAGGGTGTAAAGGTAGCCCTTTTCGGTCATACCCACAGAAGATTTTTACTTTACCGTGACGGGCTTTATCTGTTTAACCCCGGCAGTATTTCAAGGTATGAAGACGGTGCTTGCAGCTACGGTATAATGAATGTCAAAAACGGCTCTGTGCTTCTGTCGCACGGGTTGATATCGTAATAAACGGGCTTCTTTCGGGGGCGGCACGTTTCGCATTATGCGAAACCTGACAGTGCGTAATTTACGCTTTTTTAAGATATATACATAGCACGCACTGTCGAATTCACGCATGCGTGAATTGTGCCGCCCGTGAACAAACGAACAAGACGGGAAGCGGGACGTCGAGGGCGCCGTCCCCTACAATTTTCAATACAATCTTGCAGTAAAATTTGTATTGCCTTCAAAAAAAATGTATGACGTACGAATAAATCCTTACTTTGTTTGTTTTATTCAATACGGTTTGTAGGGGACGGCGCCCTCGACGTCCCGTGCAAAATGATAAAATTTACACCGTATTCATAAATAAATTTTATTTATATATTTTAAATATAAACGTGTGTGTGTTATTATTAACTATTAAGACCGATATTAGGTAAAGTTTACGCAAAGCTACGGCTTTGCCGAAAGGAATGATATAGTTTGAAAAGAGAAGATTTAAGAAATGTTGCGATCATCGCCCACGTTGACCACGGTAAAACAACGCTTGTTGACGAAATGCTGAAGCAGGGCGGTGTATTCAGAGATAATCAGGTGACGGAAGAAAGAGTAATGGACTCAAATGACCTTGAAAAAGAAAGAGGCATTACGATACTTGCAAAAAACACTGCCGTACATTACGGCGACATAAAGATAAACCTTATAGATACCCCCGGACACGCTGACTTCGGCGGCGAGGTTGAACGTATACTGAAAATGGTTAACGGTGTCGTTCTGCTCGTTGATGCGGCGGAAGGTCCTATGCCCCAGACAAGATTCGTGCTTGAAAAGGCTCTTGGCATGGGTCATAAAGTTATCATCGTTGTAAATAAGATCGACCGTGCAGACGCAAGAGTTGATGAAGTGCCCGATGAAGTGCTTGAATTGTTTATCGATCTTGATGCAACGGACGAACAGCTCGACTCTCCTATCATATTCTGCAACGGCCGTGCGGGAACGGCATCGCTCAATCCCCACTCACAGGATCCCGATCTGAAAGTGCTTTTTGAAGCAATAGTAAACCATATTCCGTGCCCCGAAGGCGACGAAAACGGTGAACTTCAGCTTCTTGTTTCATCTATCGACTATAACGAATACGTCGGAAGAATAGGTATCGGACGAATTGAACGAGGCAGAATAAAGCAGGGACAGGAGGTAATGATCTCCAATTTCCACAGCGGTGCAACTCCGAAAAGAAGTAAGATAGTAAAGCTTATGCAGATAGACGGACTTAACCGTGTAGGCGTTGAAAATGCGACAATGGGTGATATTGTCTGCTTCTCAGGTGCTGAAGATATAACTATCGGTGATACGGTAACTTCAACTGCTTGTATTGAACCTCTTGAATTTGTCAAGGTAAGCGAACCGACGATCGAAATGACGTTCTCCGTCAACGACAGCCCGTTTGCAGGCCGTGAAGGAAAATTTGTAACGAGCCGTCAGATAAGAGAAAGACTGTACCGTGAGCTTCTGAAGGACGTTTCCCTCCGTGTTGAGGACGGTGAAACAACAGACTGCTTCCGTGTAATGGGCAGAGGCGAAATGCATTTGTCCATTCTTATCGAAACGATGCGCCGTGAGGGATATGAAATTTGCTGTTCCACACCGAGAGTTCTGTTTAAAGAAATTGACGGCGTGACGTGTGAGCCTATGGAGCTTGCACAGGTTGACGTTCCCGCTGAATATGTCGGCGTCGTTATTGAAAAGCTTGGCGCAAGAAAAGGTGAGCTTCTTGAAATGTCAACCCAGGGAAGCCGTACAAAGATAAACTATAAAATTCCGTCAAGATGCCTTATCGGCTACCGTTCACAGCTTATGACGGATACAAGAGGCGAGGGTATACTCAATACTCTGTTTGACGGATATGAGCCGTACAAGGGTGAGATAGTAAGAAGATACACAGGCTCACTTATCGCATCGGAAACAGGCGAGGCAACATCGTACGGTCTTTTCAATGCACAGGACAGAGGAGATATGTTTATTCCCGTTCAGACACCCGTTTACGAGGGTATGATCGTCGGTCAGTCGCCGAAGGTCGGTGATATTGCCGTAAACGTATGTAAGAAAAAGCACCTTACCGCTATCCGTTCAACGGGTGCTGACGAAGCTTTGAAGCTTGTTACACCTATCATAATGTCGCTTGAGGAAGCAATAGAATTTATTGCGGATGATGAGCTTATAGAAATAACACCGAAATCAATAAGACTGCGTAAGAAGATACTTGATAACTCATTAAGACTCAAGGCGCAGAGTAAGAAGAATAACGCATGATGGAAAAGATACTGCTTAAATACGGAGAGATCGCACTTAAGGGTGCTAACAAAAGCTCATTTGAGGCGACTCTTGCAAAACACATAAGGATCAGAATGAAAAAGTACGGTGACTTTGAAGTCACCCGTGCGCAAAGCACAGTTACGGTAACACCGAAGAATGAGGATTGCGATATCGACGGTGCATATGAAGCATGCAAAAAGATATTCGGAATTGTCGGTGTCAGCCGTGCGGTAACGTGCGAAAAAAATATGGACAGCATAATTTCCACGCTTAAACAGTGCGCACCCGATATGCTTGCAGGCTGTAAAACCTTTAAAATCGAGGCAAAGCGTGCCGACAAGCGTTTTCCCTTTACATCTCCGCAGATTTGCGACGAGTGCGGGGGAGCTGTACTTGAAACGGTAAGAGGAATAAAAGTAGACGTAAGAAATCCCGATGAAATAATCAGGGTTGAAATACGTGATGATGAAGCATTTATACATCCCGATCAGGAAAAGGGCGCAGGCGGTATGCCTGTCGGCACAAACGGACGTGCGCTTTTGCTTCTGTCAGGCGGTATAGACAGCCCTGTTGCAGGTCATATGATATGCAAGCGAGGCGTTAAGATCGAAGCGCTTCACTTTGAGTCATATCCCTATACGAGCGAAAGAGCGCTTGACAAGGTCGCAAAGCTTGCTGAGCTTGTTTCGGAATATAACGGTTATACAACGCTCCACGTTATAAACGTCAAGGAGATCCAGGAGGTTTTGCGTGATAAGTGCGATGAGGATTATTTCACGCTTCTTCTCCGCCGTTTCATGATGAAGCTTGCACAAAGATGCGCCGAAGAATTTAAATGCTCAGCCCTTGTAACAGGGGAGAGTATCGGTCAGGTCGCTTCACAGACAATGGATGCACTTTGCGTTACAGACAGCGTTGTGAGCATGCCCGTGTTCCGTCCCTGCATAGGACTTGATAAAGAAGAAATAGTTGAAATCTCAAGAAAGATAAATACGTATGAAACGTCTGTGCTTCCGTATGAGGACTGCTGTACGGTATTTACTCCCCGCCACCCGAGAACAAGACCTGAAATGGCAAAGGTAATAGCGCAGGAGGAGCGTATAGACGTCGAAGGACTGCTCGAAAAAGCATACGAAACGATGTATACGTACAGAAGAGAAGAATAATACACCGAAAGGAATTTGATATGTCTGTTTCAAACATACCCGAAATATTCGGCTGCATGGTTTTTAATGACTCTGCAATGAAAGAAAGACTTCCGGAGGAAACTTATAAGGCGCTTCGCAAAACTATAGATGACGGACGTGCCCTTGATTCTGCAATTGCCGATATAATTGCAACGGCGATGAAGGATTGGGCAATAGAAAAAGGCGCAACTCATTTCACGCATTGGTTCCAACCTATGACGGGAATGACAGCGGAAAAGCACGACAGCTTTATATCCCCCACAAAAGACGGCGGAGTTATAATGGAGTTTTCGGGCAAGGAGCTTATCAAGGGCGAACCCGATGCCTCCTCATTTCCGTCAGGCGGTCTTCGTGCCACGTTTGAGGCAAGAGGATATACAGCGTGGGACCCTTCGTCATATGCATTCATAAAAGACGATACACTTTGCATACCGACGGCTTTCTGCTCATTCGGCGGTGAAGCGCTTGACAAAAAGACACCGCTTTTACGTTCAATGGAGGCTGTAAACAAGCAGGCAACACGTATGCTTAAGTTGTTTGGAACGGATGTTAAGCGTGTTACACCGAACCTCGGTGCAGAACAGGAATATTTTCTGATAGATAAATCCCTTTACGATCAAAGACGCGACCTTGTGTTTACGGGCAGAACCCTGTTCGGCGCACGTCCTCCCAAGGGACAGGAGCTTGATGACCACTATTTCGGTACGATCAAGGACAGAGTAAAGCTCTTTATGCGTGACCTTGACGAAGAAATGTGGCGTCTCGGCGTTGTCGCAAAGACTGAACATAACGAAGCCGCCCCCTCACAGCATGAGCTTGCACCTGTGTTCACCACGGCAAATATTGCAACTGACCAGAACCAGCTCATGATGGAAACGATGAAAAAGGTTGCAGCACGTCACGATCTTGCATGTCTGCTTCACGAAAAGCCTTTTATGGGTGTTTCGGGATCGGGTAAGCACAATAACTGGGGACTTAACACAGACACGGGAGTAAATCTCTTGAAGCCCGGTAAGTCACCGAGGGATAATATACAGTTCCTCGTGTTCCTGACGGCTGTTATTAAGGCTGTTGACGATCATCAGGACCTTCTCCGCATCTCCGTTGCCACAGCAGGCAACGACCACAGACTTGGTGCATCGGAAGCGCCTCCCGCCATTGTTTCGATCTTTTTGGGTGATGAGCTTTACGAAATCCTTGAAGCGGTTGAAAACGATGCGCTTTACAATGAGCGTGACCGTGTTGACTTTGAATCGGGTGTTAATATCCTTCCTCACTTCAAAAAGGACACAACAGACAGAAACAGAACATCGCCGTTTGCATTCACGGGTAATAAATTTGAATTCCGTATGCCCGGCTCTGCTGATTCCGTTGCAGAACCGAATATCGCCATAAACACAGCGGTCGCTGATGCTTTGTGCCATATGTCCGATTCAATTGAGGCGAAAATGACAGCGGGAACGGATTTCGAGAATGCTGTTCTTGAAATGCTCCGTGAAACGATAAAGGCGCACAAGCGCATAATATTCAACGGCAATAACTACGCACAGGAGTGGATAGATGAAGCGGAAAAAAGAGGACTTCTCAATCTTGCATCAACTCCCGAAGCGATAAAGCTTCTTAACAGCGAAAATAATGTTGCTTTGTTTGAAAAGTTCGGTGTGTTCTCACGTGCGGAAATAAATTCACGTCTTGAGATAATGTACGAAAATTACAGAAAGACGATGAAGATAGAAGGGTATACAATGCTTGATATGGTCAAGCGTGATATTATGCCGTGTGCGCTTAAATACACACGCATACTTTCCGAAACAGTTGTAGCGAAGAGAGCAGTTATACCCGAATGTCCGTGTAATGCGGAAATTAAAATGATAAAGAAGCTGTCGGAAGCGACAGAAAATATGTCAGAATGCTGTGATGAGCTTCTTTGTGAGCTCGTAGAGGCAGGTAAACTTGAATCAAAGGCGGAAAAAGCGATCTATTACCGTACAAAGGTATTTCCTGCTATGCAGAAGCTCCGTGCGTGTGCCGATTCAGCTGAGCCGCTTTTGCCGAGTGATGTTCTGACATACCCCACATACAGCAAATTACTTTTCAGTCTGAATTGATATGACGGTATTTTTAAAAAAAATAGTTTCTGTGCTTTTGTGCGCTGTCACTGTTTTTTCATTTGCAGTGAGTACTGCGGCAAAGGTACAGATAAGTGACTATGTTATTTCCGCAAATGGGAATTTTGAAGCGGAATGCTCAAATGCAATACTGTACTGTGACGACAGGGATCAGTATTTGTATGAAAAAGGTGCAGGTGAGGTGCTTTATGTATCTGCATTTGCGAAGCTCATGGTCGGTGCTGTTGCACTTGAGCTTTACGCTGACAGACTTGATGAGGGAATTGTAATAACAAATGAGCTTCTTGAGGGCGCATCAGGTCTTGTGATATACCTTGAAAAGGGCGAAACGCTGACGATCGGGCAGTTGCTTCACGCAACGCTTATGGGCGGTGCAAACGATGCGGCAACGGTTTTAGCAAGACTTTATACGGGTAATATAAACGATTTTATCGCCCTCATGAATCAGAAAGCAAAAGATGCGGGAGCTGTCAACACCACCTATAAAAACGTAACAGGGCTTTATGCTGACGGAATGACGACGACTCTTTATGACCAGATAAAGATCGCAAAATATGCATACGGCGTAAAGGGCTTGACGGATATAACAGCAAAGGATAAGTATATAATCCCGAAAACAGAGAAGTTTACGGTAAGAACAGTGCTTTCAAGAAACCACCTTGTGAGCAATTACCGTGACACGAGATACAAAACAGAGGGTGTAAACGGTCTTTGCTGCGGAACGACAGACGAAAGCGGAGATGTTCTGCTTGTGTCGGCAGTCAGAGGCGGTATGACGTACTTCATGGCGTTTTACGGCGGCGGTGTTTCTGAAAACGATAACCACACGGAAGTGTATAAGGACGCTGTATCACTTCTTTCATATGCCGAAAACGATTTCGGTTTTGTGAAGGTGTTAAGCGAAAAGAAGCTGATGTGTGAAATTCCCGTTAAGTATAACACAACAGTTGACACCGTGGCACTTGTGCCCGAGGATGACGTAACCCTTTACCTGCCCCTTGATATTGACGTGGAAAAGGATCTGCAGTACAATATCGTTGCATATAAGGAATCACTTGAAGCACCGATAGAGGAAGGACAGGCGGAAGGTCAGGTCATAGTGCTGTACGAGGGCAAGGAAATATGCCGTGCGGATCTCGTCACAAAAACACCTGTTTCCCGAAATAAAATACTTTACGTTCTCGACAGAATTGAAGAATTTACTTCAAGCAGAAGATTTATTGTAACGCTTATAATTTTCGTGCTTCTGCTTATCGTTTATGTGCTCATTTCATCTGTCGTGCGCCATAAAATGAAAAAGAAAAGGCGCAGACTCAGATAATACCCCGAAAAGGAGGAATGTGCTTGAAAAAAACGGATAATACACCTAAGGGCTACAGACACGAAAACAAATTTTTCGTAAGTATCGCCGAGGCTGTTGATATAGCATCAAAGCTTCAGGGTGTTATGAAATACGATCCGCACGCTGACAGGCTCGGTAAGTACATAATTTCAAGCGTGTATTTTGATAATTATGAGAACCGTGCGCTTAAAGCATCGGAAATGGGCGTGCCCAGACGTGAAAAATTCAGAATACGTGCGTATAACAGATCTGACAGCTATATAAAGCTTGAAAAGAAAGAAAAAATACGCAATCTGTGCAGAAAGACGTCTGTGCGTATCAACCGTGAAATATACGATAACATACTTTACGGAGATGCAAGAATGCTTTTGACGCTCAACAGTCAGGTCGCAAATGAGCTTTACTGTGCGATAAAGACGCAAGGCTTCAGACCTGTCACGGTCGTTGAATATGAAAGACGTGTGTTTGTACATCCGATATCGCAGACACGTATAACCTTTGACACGAATGTTAAGGGCTCAACGATAGGCGTTGATATTTTCACAGATTGGGCATCATTCGTCCCGACAGTTTCACCTGTTTCGGCAATACTTGAGATAAAATACGATGAGTTTTTACCTGAGTTCATAAGCCGTATAATACCGCATACACAAGTATCAAGGCAAACCGCCATATGCAAATATGTATATGGAAGATCATACAAATAAGGAGATATACAAATGTTACAGTATCTTACAAATTTTTCGGATATTTTTAAAAACAGCTTTATTACAGAGTCAGGCGCGACAACACTTACTGTTCCCAAGGCGGCAGCTATTATTATAGCATCGCTTATTCTTGGTGCCGTTATATGCCTTGTTTATAAGCTTACATACAAGGGCGTGCTTTTCTCGGCAAACTTCTGCCTGTCGCTTCTGGCTATGGAGCTTATAACAACATTCATCATTATGACCGTTACATCAAACGTCATTCTTTCTCTCGGTATGGTCGGTGCTTTGTCAATCGTCCGTTTCAGAACAGCAATAAAAGACCCGATGGATATTGCATTTTTATATTTTGCAATATGTGCGGGTATCATGACGGGTGCAGGACTTATCGGTCTTGCCGCAGTCGGTGTTATAATCGTCGGCGCAGTTCTTTTCCTTGCAGGTAAGCTTCCTGCAAAGGATGAAGCGTATATCCTTATGATAACCGTTGAGGAACAGGATGAAGAAGCTGTATGCAAATATATTATAAAGAGCACCGCAAAGTGTCAGCTTAAATCAAAGACAGTTTCAAACGGACTTTCAGAGGTTGCATACGAAGTAAAGCTTAAAGGGAATTCCACAAAGTTTTTGAATAAAATGAGTGTTTACCCCTCCATTTCATCAACAACACTCGTTAAATGTTCAGGAGAATATATCTAAAGGAGGACAAAAGTGAAAAAACTGCTTTCTCTTTTAATTATCGCTTGTGTGCTTTTGCAAACTCTTGTTTCATGTGTAGGAACACCGAGCGATACTGCCGACTCGCTTAACGGTACATCCGAAACGATAGTACCGCCCAACGAAGACGGAATTATTTTGAATGAGCTTATGCCGTCAAACAAAAATGTTCTCACCGATAACTACGGTGAAAGCTGTGACTGGATAGAGCTTTATAACCATTCCGATAAGGATATAAGCCTTTTGAACTATATGCTTACGGATAAGCCCACAAAGCCCGAGGAATTTGTTTTCCCCGATATTACGCTTAAAGCGGGTGAATATCTCGTTGTATATGCAAGCGGAAGAAATGAAACGGATGCGGCAAACAAGATAGTTCACCTTCCGTTTAAAATAAATTACGTAAGCGAAGTTATATGCCTTTTCAGTGCAGACGGTGTTGAAATAGGCAGAATAACCGTAAATGATGTTCCTGCAGATGTATCGTGCGGACCTGATGTAACGGGCAAAACGGTTTTGTTTTCAGAGCCTACACCCGGCGCACAAAATGTAACATCCGTATACGTTCCCACATCTCCCGATATTCCGCTTAATGTTGGCGGAAAGGATGTAAATACACTTTACATCACGGAATATGCAACAAATGACACGGCGACATTTACTGATGAAGACGGTGAATTCTGCTCATGGGCGGAAATCTACAACCACGGAACGGCAGATGTCAAGCTTTTCGGACTTTTCCTTTCGGACAATCCCGAAAACCCCGAAAAATGGGCATTCCCCGATGTGACGCTCAAAGCGGGTGAATACACAGTTGTGTTCATGTCGGGCAAGACAAAGGAATACACAGAAGGCAGTGAGCTTCATGCAACATTCGGTCTTTCGGGAGATGAGCAAACACTTTCAATTTACAACGGTAAGGCTGACGAAATAGACACAGTGCCTGTTCATAAGCTCGTTTCAAACCTCACATTCGGCAGAGTTGACACAGATGCGGCTTCTTTCAAGTTCTTCCCCAAGGCAACACCGAAGGCGGCAAATACCGTTGCAGGCTTTGATTCGATCGAAAGCGCAAGATACCCCGAAAATAAATCGCTTTTTATAAATGAGATTGTTGCTGTCAACAGAACTCTTGATACCGCCCCCGACGGCAAGACACATTCTGTCGGTCAGCTGTATGATTATTACGAGCTTTATGACTATATAGAAATATGTAATCTTCATAACGGTACTGTAACACTCTCTGACTATTATATCGGGGATGGTAAGGATTTTAAAACTGCGGTCCGGCTCCCTGAAATTGAGCTGGAACACGGAGAATACAGAATTGTCTATTTCGGTGATGAAACGTATTACAGCACCAAAACCGACAGCGTGTATGTAGATGCAGGACTTAACCGTTACGGTGAAACAGTCTATATTTTCGATGAAAACGGAATTTGTGTTGACAGCGTTAAGTATACAACGCTTTTTGACGGCACAAGTGCAGGACGTGCTGACGGCCGTGACGACACCGTTTATTATTACGAAGATACAACACCCGGTAAGGCGAATTCGAACAATAAACTGAAACCGTCGGTATCTGTACCTACTTTTGAAAATGCGGGCGGATATATGACATCGGGCTCAAGCTGTGTTATTAACGTACCGAAGGATTGTACGGTCTACTATACTACAGACGGCTCGCTTCCCACTACGCTTTCGGCACCATATACATCCCCCATTCCGCTTACGAAAACTGTGACAGTAAGGGCGGTGGCATACCGTGACGGATATCTGCACAGCGAGGATGTTTCAGCATCTTACGTTGTCGGACGTCAGCATACGATTCCCGTTGTGTGTCTGTCAACAGAGCACGGAAATCTCTTCTCCGACACATACGGAATACTCGTTGACGGTTCACGTTATGACGAAAGTGCGGCATTTCCGTATAAATATTCGGGTGCAAACTATTGGGAGGATTGGGAACGCCCCATTCACTTCGACTATATAGACGAAGGCGGACAACAGGTGCTTTCGTTCAATGCGGGTATTAAAGTATTCGGTCAGTACAGCCGAGCAAAAGACCAGAAAAGTGTGTCGATATATCTGCGTGATAAGTACGGCCCGAAAGAGGTATCGTACCCGTTTTTCGGAAATGACTATGTAAATGTATTTTCTTCACTTGCTCTGCGTTCATCGGGACAGGACGGAAAATATGCACATCTGCGTGATGCTTACTGTGCGGAGCTTGTAAGAAATGTGATCGATGTTGACATAATGGCATATAAGCCTGTCGCTGTTTATATAAACGGTGAATATTTCGGGCTTTACGATCTGCGTGAAAGAATAAACGAGGATTATATCGCACACCACACAGGTGCGGATCCCGATAATGTTGACCTTATCAAGGGCGGTAACTATAAGGACACAAGCTATAATATCCTCGAAGGAACTATCGACGAATACAAAAAGCTCGTTGATTTTCTGAAAAATAACTCACTCAAGAGCGATTCCAATTATAAAAAAGCCTGTGAAATGGTTGATGTTGATGAGCTTATCAACTATTGGATATGCGTAATATTTTTCTCAAATACAGACTCAGGTAATATAAAGTATTATAAAGAAAATGTTGAAGGCGCAAAATGGCGCTGGATCCTTTATGACCTTGACTGGGGTATGTTCCCGTCGACTTACCGTGAGTATAATATGTTTTCCGAGGTTCTCAACCCCGAAGGCCACGGTGTCGGAAACAGCTTTTCAACGCTCGTTCTGCGCTCGTTTATGAGTAATGCAACATTCAAGGATAAATTCTTAAAAACATTCGGCGATTATCTCAATTCAGTCTTTATGCCTGAAAATATGTTAGGACTTTATGAGAAAATGGTAACTGAAATAAAGGATGAAATGCCTTATCAGATAGAACGCTGGAATTACCAGGAAAATGCAGATAAGCTTTCAGCACCGTACAGTGTTGCTTCTTGGGAAAAAAATGTTGACAGACTCAGAAATATAATTGCAGATAAACGTGCTCAGACAATAGAACATATGATAGAGCATTTCCGCTTATCTGATTCTGAGCAGACAAAATATCTCGGCGAAGTATTTGATTAATTTAAATTTTTATTTATAATATCGGGAGGATTCTAAAATGGACTCTAACAAAAGACCGGAAACGATGCAACGCATCACAACACCTGAACTTGCAAATGCGTTTATCGACGAACAGGTTGCCGCTGTGCGTAAGCAGGTTGGTGACAAAAAAGTGCTTTTGGCTTTGTCGGGCGGTGTTGACAGCTCAGTTGTTGCCGCACTTCTCATTAAGGCAATAGGCAAACAGCTCGTGTGTGTGCACGTTAATCACGGATTGATGCGTAAGGGCGAAAGCGAAATGGTTATCGATGTATTTGGAAAGGCACTTGATGCAAATCTTGTATACATCGATGCTACAGACCGTTTCTTGAACCTTTTGGCAGGCGTCGCGGAGCCTGAAAAGAAGCGTAAGATCATAGGCGGGGAGTTCATCAAGGTCTTTGACGAGGAAGCGGCAAAGCTTGAAGGAATTGAGTTCTTGGCTCAAGGAACGATCTATCCCGATATTTTGGAGTCCGATGGTGTCAAGGCTCACCACAATGTCGGCGGACTTCCCGAAGATATGAAAATGGAGCTTGTAGAGCCTGTAAAGCTTCTTTATAAAGATGAGGTGCGCGTGGTCGGCGATGCACTCGGTCTTCCGCACGAAATGGTGTACCGCCAGCCGTTCCCCGGCCCCGGACTCGGCGTCCGTTGCCTCGGTGCTATTACACGTGACCGCTTGAATGCTCTGCGTGAGGCTGATGCAATTCTCCGTGAGGAGTTTGATATAGCAGGCTTGGCAGGTAAGGTATGGCAGTATTTTATAGCTGTGCCCGATTTCAAGTCGGTAGGTGTCCGTGACGGCAAGCGTTACGAGGGATGGCCCGCAATTATCCGTGCAGTAAATACAACGGATGCAATGGCAGCTACGGTAGAGGAAATACCCTATGCGGTGCTCCATAAGATAACAGACCGTATCACCGCCGAGGTCGATGGCATCAACCGTGTCCTCTATGACCTCACACCCAAGCCCTGCGGCACGATCGAGTGGGAATAATAAACGCAAGTCGAAAAAGCCTTATATATCAAGGGTTTTCGGCACTCAAAGCGAGTTTTTGATACCGTTTTGATACCATTGGTATTATTCTCATAACAAATTCAATATAAGAGATAGCCTCTCTTGTTGAACCGCTTAAGTTCAGCAAGAGAGGCTATTTTTGTATTCTTACTCTTTTGGCTTCCTATTCGGAAAGTAACCTTCCATCCAAGCAATGTATTCCTCAACGGTGATCTTACCGTCAGAGCACTCATCGCGCTTGGCGAGAGCTTGAAACTTCCATTTCTTGAAATCCGCTTCTTTGATCTGACGGGAATGTACACGAGCTGCATAACGCTTATAGTATTTACTGTAAATCGGGAGTGCGGGATTTTCAGCCGCTTTCGCCTTGTAGTTCTCTTGCGCTGCGAGATCTTGACAAGAACGTGTCTGACCGTCCGCAACTCGATCACAGTAGTTGGTATCGTAATTTCCCTTCATAATGAAGTATTTGCCACAACGTTTGCACTTTCTGAATCGGATATCTTGCTCAAGCATCTTTGTGAACTCCAATTCAAGAATTTCGTGGAGCGCACGAAATTCATATTTGAAAGTCATAAAGTGTGGCATACGCAGATTCACTTCCAAAGCATCCGGATCCATATGATACTTTTCTGCAAACTCTAAATGCTTATCGGTTAAATCGATTTTGATTGTGATCCGCTTGACCATTTGATTGATAGGCATGCCGTATGGCATAACCTTACCGCTTGCGCCGCCCGTGGTAAAGCTTACGGTTTCTTTTCGGGAAAAGAATGCGCCCCAATCGTTCAAACGTCTAAATAGGAACCACCTTTCAGACGGAGCCATATGCCCAAGGACTTCGGGATAGAAATTATCATCAAAGCAGAATTCAAGCATATCCAAATACTCTTTTTGAAGCATACAGAGGTAGTTGTAGTATGACTTTAGAGCTTTGGTTTCGCTATGAGTTTCCTTGAATAGCGGAGGACAAATTGTTGTATAAAGAGAGGCATAGCCAATATCTTTCATAATAGTAACCGTGCTTTGATACCGCCAATAATTCTCAACGACGATTTGAGTACGATTATATATCTTTTCCGGGGCGTGTTCTTGTGTGGTATCGTCTTCACCCTCGTTGGTATTACTTTCTTTTATGGCTTGATTAAGAGCAGAGAGGAACAATCGAAATTCTAATGCCTTTTTAGCCGGTGTATGAAAGTCAGCATAAACAAAATCGAGAATGCCTTCCCCATATTTAAATTTTACTTGCGCACCACTCAAAACGTTGTTGAGGGGTATGCGCTTGATGTCGGGATGATCCAAATAAAAGTTATCTATCTCGTGATCAACCATTTCTCTTGAAAGGCAATATTTGCTTTCCAAAAGCTTGAGCATTTTCTCGTTGTATTCTAATCCTTCTAAGCGCTGTTCTTCTCTGTCTTGAAGATCTTCGTCGCTAAGAACATCCTCGTGTATCTCACGATGCTTTCTTTCCTCTGCACCGTAAGCATCCATATCCTCTTTCATATACCAATCTTCATTGGCGAGGTCAACCTGCAACGTGAATTCTCGTTCTTCGGGATTAAATCTTGCTTCATTAAAGAAATACGAATACGAAACGGCACTATTACCATTTAATTTAGAATTCCTTTTTTCGATATCAGTCATCTGATATTCGGAAAAATCCAACTTTTCTTTAGCCATATAAACCTCTCGATTTTAGAAAATGCAAATCAAACTAATTTTAGACAATCAACATCACTCCAATAAACATTATACAATTCTATTGCAATTTTGTCAAGAGGGTTGTATAATAAGTTTGGACAATGTGAGATGAACAAATCAAGATTATCTAAAAGCCAAGAAAGGAGGCGATTTTATGAAATTTTTACTATCGGGGAAAGGAGGTACGTTGAATGGAAAGAAAGCTTATGGTCACCGCAGTTGAGATCGTTTCTGATCTCGGTGTTTCCCGCGCTTACGCATATAACCTGATCAAGCGTCTGAACGCAGAGCTTGAGGCAAAGGGTTATATCACGATTTCCGGCAAGGTTAGCCGCAAGTATTATGAAGAAAAAATCTACGGTATGCAGACAGAAATGAAAGGAGCGTAATAATGCCAGCTTACAAAGAAAAAGATGCAAAGACTTGGTATGTGTCCGTTCGCTATGAGGATTGGACGGGCAAGAAAACACGAAAGGTCAAGCGCGGTTTTGCAACCAAGCGCGAGGCTCTTGAGTGGGAGAGAAAATTTCTGCTCAAGGAAAATGCAAGCCTTGATATGACGTTTGATTCCTTCTTGGAGCTTTACAAGGAAGATCTGAAGGACAGACTCAAGCTCAGCACTTGGATTATGAAAACAAGCGTGATCGATCAAAAGATCCTCCCATATTTTAAAAACAAGCGTATGTGCGATATCAAGACGTCGGATGTGATTGCTTGGCAGAAGGAGATCATGGCATATAGGGATGAGGACGGCAATGCTTACACGCCCACCTATCTGAAAACGATCCACAATCAGCTCAGCGCGATATTCAATCACGCCGTTCGCTACTACGAGCTTGCAAGCAACCCTGCGGCAAAGGCAGGAAATATGGGCAAGGAAAAGACGAGAGAAATGCTCTTTTGGACAAAGGAAGAGTACACGAGCTTCGTCGAGGAGATTATGGACAAGCCTATTTCCTTCTACGCTTTCGAAATGCTTTATTGGTGCGGACTCCGTATGGGTGAGCTTCTCGCTCTGACACCGAGCGATTTTGATCTGAAGGAAGGTATCGTCCATATTACAAAATCCTATCAGAGAATTCACGGTAAGGACGTTATCACGGATCCCAAGACCGAGAAAAGCGTTCGCAATATCAAAATGCCCGATTTTCTTGTGGATGAGATTAAGGACTACCTTAACGCCTTGTATAACGTCGAAAGTGATACCCGTATTTTCCCGATCACCAAGAGCTATCTGCACCACGAGATGACGAGAGGCTGCAATGCCACGGGTATAAAGCGTATCCGTATTCACGACCTGCGCCATTCGCACGTGTCCTTGCTCATCAATATGGGATTCTCTGCCGTGGCTATCGCAGACCGTGTGGGTCACGAGAGTATCGATATCACCTACCGATACGCACACCTTTTCCCTACCACACAGAAGGAAATCGCAAACAAATTAAACACAGAAAGAGGATAATAATATGTCAGCTAAAAATCGAGACAAGTATCAAAGATGGCGTTGCCATACCATTGCATTCAGAATGTCACCCGAGGAAAGCCAACAGCTCGATATTGCCGTGAAGCTTTCGGGACTTACAAAGCAGGACTACGTGTGCAACCGTTGCCTTGAGCGCGACGTGGTCGTACAGGGCAATCCAAGGGTCTACAAGGCTCTCAAGGAACAGTTGGCGGAAGTACTCGCAGAGCTTCGCAGGCTCGCCACAGTGGGCGAAATAACGCCCGAATTGCTCGAAACAATCAACCTTATCACCGTTACAATGGACGGTATGAAAGGAGCGAACGTATGAGCGAAAAAGAAATGACTGCCCTTGCAACATCTGTTGGCGCAGATGCAGGACAGCCATTCAACAATATTCACACAGATATTATAACACAAACCGAAGAAGAAAACAAGGGGTTTGACGATTTTTCTTACGATTTTCAAAGAGAGTGGCTTTTGGCGAATGACACCTCCTATTTGAAGACCGTTACAATGGACGAGCTTTATGAAACGACCTTTGACGTTAACCTTCCGATAATCGAGGGTGTTCTCTATCCGGGAACGTATCTTTTCGCAGGTCCTTCCAAGGTTGGAAAGAGCTTCTTTATGGCTCAGCTTGCCTATCATGTCAGCACGGGCATTGCTCTTTGGGGCAATGCCGTGCGCAAAGGAACGGTTTTATATCTTGCGCTTGAGGACGATTACGCACGTCTTCAGCGAAGATTCTATCGTATGTTCGGAACGGATAGCACACCAAACCTCCACCTTGCAACCGAGGCGCGAGTGCTTGGGGACGGCTTCGACGAACAGATCAAAGCGTTCATTCGCAACCATCCCGACACAAAGCTGATCATCATTGACGTTCTTCAGCGCGTGCGCGATGTGGGCGGCAAGGATTACAGTTATGCGAGTGACTATGATATTGTTGCCAAGCTAAAGGCAATGACCGAGGGGTCGGGCGTTGCTCTCCTGATCGTCCACCACACGAGAAAGCAACACGCTGACGATATCTTTGATATGATATCCGGCACGAACGGTCTGATGGGAGCCGCTGACGGTGCTTTCATCATCAGCAAAGAAACTCGTACCGGGAACGGTGCCACCGTTGCCGTTGTCGGCAGAGATCAACCCGACCAAAGATTTCACCTACAGCGCAACGTAGAAACGCTTGCGTGGGAGCTTGAGAAAGCCGAGAACGAGCTTTGGGTTGAGCCGAAGGATCCGTTGCTTGAGTTGATTTCTTCTTTCCTTTCTGCCGATAGAACAAGCTGGTCGGGTACGCCGACCGAGCTTGTAACCCTCCTTGGTGTTGATCTGAAGCCGAACGTTCTCTCACTCAAGTTGAACATCAATGCAGGACGGCTGCTCAAGGAATACGGTATTTTTTATAAGAGCAGCCGTAGTCACGACGGGCGCAGAGTGAGTCTATCACTTGCAGAACCGCGCCGGGCGTGACGCTCCGTGACGGTCGTGTCGGTGTTTTTGAGGTGTATCAAACATCGTCACCACCGACACGCATCGTCACGGTGCCGGGGTGCAGGGGCAGCGTCCCGCCCCCTCGGGAGAGCGCAATAGCGCTTTTGATGGCCTTTAGGCTGTCAAAAGTGCTTTTGCGTTACTTTTGACAAAAGTAACAAAACCGCTACCCTTACGGGCAGCAGATAGGAAGGTGATATTATAGAAAGAACGATAAGCGCAGAGATGGGAAAGGGATCCGTAGCCCACAATTCAAGACAGTTCAAAGCTGCCAACGTCGATCCAGAACGAACCTCGCTGAACCGACGATACTGTAACCGTAATATCAAAAAGGTTTATGAGGAACTCTTTGGAGAAGCGTTAGAAAAATACAATGCCAAGCAAACACGCTCGGATAGAAAAATAAAAAACTACTACGAGAAGATCCGCACGAGCAAACAAGAAAAGCCCTTCACCGAGCTTGTTATGCAGATAGGAAATCACGAGGATACCAATGCACAAAGTGAATTTGGAGCAAAGGCTGCGGAGATCCTTGACGAATATATGAAAGGCTTTCAAGAGCGCAATCCGCACCTGCGAGTGTTTTCAGCCTATATGCACATGGACGAATCAACACCGCATTTGCATATTGATTTTGTTCCTTTCACCACCGGGAGCAAGCGAGGACTTGAAACGCGCGTATCTCTGAAATCAGCGCTTGCTCAACAAGGCATTACAGGCGGTACAAAGTACGAAACCGAATGGAGCGTTTTCACTCGCAGAGAGAAGGAACAGCTTGCCGAAATCATGGAGAGGCACGGCATTGGATGGAAACAGCTCGATACACACGAGGAGCATTTGTCCGTGCTTGACTACAAGAAAAAGATGCGAACCCAAGAGGTTGAGGAGCTTTCAACCGAGCTTGAAGCCTTACAAGAAAGCAAGGAGAGCGTCGAGGAAGATATTGCGGATGCGCGTAAACGTTACGATGCTTTGACCGATGCGCTCGGAACAATGAAAAATACGGTTGAACGTGTAGAAACGGAGGTGTCGAAATACTACGTCGGTCAAGAGTGGCGCACACCCGAACCGAAAGGCTTGATGAGTGCCAAGACTTATAAAGAAAAGCTTGTAGATCCTTTTGTGAAAAAATTGAAGGATGTCATTGCAACCTTCATCAGCAAGTTCTTGGATCTGACTCGTGAGTATCAGCGTGTCAAGGATCAGCTTTGGAGGGCGCGTAACGATAACGAAAAATTAGCAAACAGAAATCGAGCGCTTCAAAAAGAATCCGATGAGCTTAAGCTCATCAAGAGTGAGCTTGGATCCGAGCAGTACGAAGAGATCTTGGATATAGCCTATCAGAGAATAGAGGACGAAGAGCAACGCCAAGAGCAAGCTCGTCAAGCAAAACAAAAAAATCACAAATGGGAAATGTCCCTATAAAATTCAAGAAAGGATTTAGCATTATGGAAAAAAGCATTTTTGAACAGATGGGTGGAACGTATCGAGAGGAAGATGGCTGTCTGATTCCAAATCTTTCTTTGCCGGAGCGTGAGGAGCACACCATTGGAAAATACGGCCAGCTGCATCTTGATTTTCTCAAAAAGCACCGCCGTGGCATGTACACAACGTTGCTGACGGAATGCCGATTGAACGAATATCTGCACGAGATTGACCTGCAGGCAACGGAGATGGTCGAAGGTCTGATCTCACAGCTTGCCGACAAACAAGGTGTTGGCGAAGATCTGAAAGCACGTAGTCAGATGGAGTGGGTGCTGGCTATGAATAATATCAAGCTGACCGCTGAAGAAATCGTGCGCCACGATTTGCTCTGCCCCGTTGGTTAATCTCAAGGGTGCCACTTCGGTGGCACCTATTTTTTATATCAGTTCACACATTTTTCGAAAAAATATGTTATAATATAAAAAATCCGAAAAACTTTCAAAAAATGTGAGCCATTTTGAAAAAAGTAGCGACTATTACTTATGAAGGGCCTTTCAAATAACAACGAAGGAGGTGTGTTATGGAACTTCAAACAAAAGCGAACTCTGTTATGAGTGACGAGAAGATCGTTGACCTATATTGGCAACGTGACGAGCAGGCAATCAAGGAAACCGACATCAAGTACAAAAAGTTCTTGCTTTCGGTGGCGATGAACATTGTCCACGATATGTGCGATAGCGAGGAATGTCTGAACGATACATATATCGGTACTTGGAATGCAATCCCTCCGGCAAGACCTGTGGCATTACAGGCCTTTCTCGGATCAATCATGCGAAGAACGGCAATCGACCGATTCAGAGCAAACAAACGTCAAAAACGCATCGCATCGGAATTCACGGTTTCGCTTTCGGAAATTGAGGATTTCATAGCAGATGATGGCGATATGACCGCAGAAATAGAAACCAAAGAACTCGCCAAAAGCATAAGTAATTTCGTCAGATCTCTCCCCGACAGACAAATGTTCATTTTCGTCAGCCGATATTATATTGCCGATCCCATTTCGACAATCAGCCAAGAACTCGGCTGTAGCGTTTCTACTGTCAAGCGAGAGATCGAAGCAATCAAAATTGGACTCAAAAAACATCTTGAAAGTGAGGGTTATATAGTATGACACAAGAAAAACTCATAGATGCTATTACAGATCTGGATTCGGACATTCTTGACCGTTATTTCGATATGAAAGCAGATCTCGCAGCGAAAAAGAAACCAAAAAAGCTCGCTTGGATGAAGTGGGCTTCGCTTGCGGCGTGTTTCTGTTTCGTATTTGTTGGTGTATTTATTATTCAATACTTTAATAACAAACAATTTGAAATCCCACCCGCCGTACAGTTTAACAATGCTGAATATGTGATTTGTGGCAGTGAAGGTGAGGCTTCAATTCTTGAACAAGTTAATTTGCCCTCAGTAATTACCAAAGAACTTGCTGGAGAGAAAATTGCTTATTTGAGCGTTGATGGCAATGCTTTTTCAATCACACAAAAAAACACGAAGTTTGTTTTATATGAATACGCACCGTCTCCTAATGAAAACGTGTATATTGTTCTTATTGATGATGAGTACTATGCGGCAATTCGTCACGATGCAAATGGTTATCACGGAATAACGGAATAGCAATATACAATAAGCATTCTTATAATGCTCAATTGTCCCTTATATTACCCGTAGTAGAAAAAATCTTGTGCATTAGCATAAAGAAAAGAGGAAAAATGGAACAAATACTAATAACAAATGCTTTAAATAAAAAATATGGAGATGTGTTGGCGTTAGAAAATGTTTCAATGCATATTCCAAAAGGAGCTATATACGGCTTTGTTGGCAAAAACGGCGCAGGAAAAACAACTTTAATTCGTTTGATTTGTGGACTTCAAGAACCCACATCAGGAGAGTATAAAATATTTGGGATTGACAGTAAAGATAAAAATATTATTCAAGCTCGTCAAAAAATTGGAGCTGAAATTGAAACCCCCTCAATTTATCTTAATATGACAGCAGAAGAAAATATTAAACATCAACAGATCTTGCTCGGCATATCCAATGAGGAAAACACAGAAGAAATATTGCGACTTGTGGGGTTGGAAAAGACAAAAAAGAAAAAAGTGAGAAATTTTTCACTCGGTATGAAGCAACGATTAGGAATTGCTATTGCTCTTGTAGGGAATCCCGAATTTATCATTCTCGATGAACCGATCAATGGGCTTGATCCTCAAGGTATTATTGAGATACGAGAACTGATATTGAATCTTAATAGGGAGAGGCAAATAACATTTTTAATTTCAAGCCATATATTATCTGAATTATCGTTGATTGCAACGCATTACGGTTTTATCGATAACGGAAGGCTTATTCAAGAAATTAGTGCTAAAGAGCTTGAGCAAAGTTGTCGAAAGCGCGTAAAAATTAAAGTCAGTGATATATCTGCTCTTGCGTCCGTCCTTGACAACATGAATATTGAATATAAGTTAGTATCCAACAATATTGCGAATATTTATGGAGCTATTCATATAACAAATCTCGTTGTAAATCTTAATAATATAGGTTGTGAGGTATTGTCTTATCAAGAAGAAGAGGAAGCAATCGAAGATTATTATATGACATTGATCGGAGGTGAACAGAAATGAAAAGATTATTCACGGCAGAATTATATCGTTTTACACATAATGCAACTTTCAAGATATATTGCTTTTTATCTTTGGTTTTCTCAGTGTTATTTGCCTATGGAATATATTGTAATGCTGAATTAAGCGAAGAATGGTTCCTTGCCCAAAGTCTTTTAATCGCAGTTTTAATTTCTCTTTCCGTCGGCGATGAAATGTCAAAATGCATAAGAAAAAAAGTCGTTGCAGGATATTCCAAAACAAAGATTCTTCTTGTAGAACTGATTGTATCGAACCTTATAGTTATAACCCAATATATAATAACACTAATTATTTGCCTAATTGTCAACTATAGGCTTCTTGCTCATACACCGTTTTACATTGTTTTCATATCTTTTGTTGGGTTCCTATCTATTGTGTTCTCGTTCACTACATTATTTACCACAATTTCGTGTTTGTTTTCAAAAAAGGCATTATCGGCAGTGGTGTGCTTGGTCTTTGTGTTCACATTGTATGTAGTTTCCCCAATTGTTACATTTTCATTAGAAGAACCGCAGTATTTTGAGACAATGGAATGGAATGACGAAAAAAACGCAATGGAACAAATGCAAGTTGAAAATGAAAAATATGTTGCAGAACCGATAAGAAGCATATTACTGACGTTCAATAAGGCAAATCCTTTTTCGCAAAGGCGTGAATATAATTCCATTATAAATCCTTATTTGTATGATGATGAAGCGTGGGAAAATGCAAAGGAAGCAATTCAAAATACGATCGGTGAAGAACGTCTTTCAAGAGAATTGACAAATAGTGATAAAGAATATCTGAACACAGCGTATCTTTACTTATTTGTTCCAACACTTTTATTTGCCATAACGGGTGGGGTCATTTATAAAAGAAAAGAGATAAAATAATAAGTGAAACTAAAAATGCATGGTATGATCTTCAAGTTGATGTAGAAACAGTAGACTAAATTAACCGCCGATTATTCGACGACTGCCGAACCCCAAGCGGAGTTTTTTCTGCGAGTATATTAAATATAAAAATTTGAAAAAGTTTTCCTAAATGAGTGATGCGAGGGCTTGTTTTCCTGTTATTTAGGGTGAAAGCGCTTTAGAACACACGAAAGGAGTGTGAAGCATGGAAGATAAGCAAATAGTGGATTTATATTGGGAACGTTCCGAATCTGCTATCGCAGAAACCGAGAAGAAGTACGGCAGATATTGTCATTACATCGCCTATCAGATCCTTGAGAATGACGAGGATGCGAAGGAGATCGTGAATGATACATATCTGAAAACGTGGCAAACGATACCGCCAAAGCGCCCCGAATCCTTGAAGCCGTATGTCGGTATGATAAGCCGACAACTTGCGCTCAATGCGTATGAGGAGCAGCACACCCAAAAGAGAGGACAGATTACGCTTGTTCTCGACGAGCTTGCGGAGTGTCTGCCGGGTGACGACGAGGATTGGGATGTGGTGTCGGGAGTTGCCCTGCACGATTCCTTGAATACCTTTTTGCGAGGATTGCCGCTTAAAACGCGCAACATCTTTATTCGCAGATATTGGTACACAAGCTCTATCGCTGAGATTGCCGAGGAGTATTCGATGAAAGAAAGTGCTGTTGCTATGCTTCTTCTTCGTACTCGCAACAAGCTAAAAACTCATTTGCAAAAGGAGGGCTTTAACGTATGACGAATAAGGAATTTTACCGAGAGCTTGGGAACATAGATCCCAAAATGATTGAAGCGGCTGCACCTGCCGAGAAGGTGCAAAAGAAGAAAAAGAACGATTGGATGAAGTGTGCTTCACTTGCGGCTTGCTTCTGCCTTGTAATTGTAGGAGTGTTTCACTTTGTAATTCCATTCTTTCCCAACCAATCACCCGACTCTATTTGGCCAAAAACACATTATGAAACAACGTCGTTTGATGAAATCGTTGCTGTTTGCGGCACTCAAATTTTTAATAATATCCCGATTGCAGAAGGAACAGATAATCATTACACTCTTGAAATAAAGAAAGATGGTGATTTTTCAAATCCAACGGATTGGAAAGTTCTTTCTATTATTTCTCGATACGGTGAATATAACGATCAGCGCGTTTCTTATTATATTTCTTTTGATGGCTCTGACATGATGTTAAATCACATAATCTTTGAAAATAGCACAACAACCGAAATCAACGGTGTTTTAGTTGAGTACAGAGAATGGCTGAAAAATGAAAAAACCGAAATCGGAAAAGTGTTTGAAAGTGATTACGAGTATACCGTGGGCGCAAAATTTACATATAACGGTTACACATACTATGTAAAAACTCAATCTAATGATCCCGATTTTTACACAACCATTATCAATCAAATGCTTGCTGATAATAATTTAGCAAAATAAAATTTTCAAAGCACAAAACCAAGCCGCCGATTATTCGACGAAATTTCATAAAAGAGGGCTTTCAATGAAATCTATAAAACAAATGTTACTCGGAATAGCATTTCTAATAATCGCATTATGTGGCGTTCCTATGTGGATGGCAGGCTCTGTACTTGGAGCAATAATGTTTTATGTAGGAATTGTGGTTGGAATTTCACTTTGTCTTATGGGCTTTTTTACAAATGACAAAAAATAAGCCGCCGATCATTCGACGACCACCACAAGGAAAGGAGTATTATATGGAACAACGTAAAATAAACAAACTCATCATTCGGGATTCGTTAATAGCCATTCCAACTCTACTTTTTACCGGAGCTTGGCTGTTTGTGGTGTTGAATCCGAATATCGAAATATACTCCGGCGCAAATTACGGTTTATCAGTTTTTCTCAACTTGTTGCTTCCGTTGACGATAATAGCAATTGCTGAGATTGTATATGCACTGCTTTTGATTGTGGAGTGCATTAAATCACAAGGAAAAACAACAACAGAAAAGGTATTCAGTTGTATCGGCGTATGGTTTGCGGTAATGTATCTATTTCTTGGCGTATATATCTATAGACTTGTTCGTCTTACAATTTTGAAAAAAAGACGCAATCAAAGCACGCAAACCATATAATACCCGCCGATCATTCGACGACTACAACAAGGAAAGGAGCAAATATGAAACGAATACTAACAATACTGATGGTGATGTCACTTTGTATATCCGTTTTGGTTTGCTGTACGCAAAATGACGAAAATAAAGCACAATTTAATTTTTCATATTCGGTTGAAAAGACCAAGTATGCCCGTGGCGAAACAATTCAGATTACTGCCACTGTTACAAATGTGTCCGGCAGAACTTATAAATATGACGGATGTTCCTCATATGATTTTATTCCTTCAATTTCGTTGTATAACTCGACAGATAAACAGTACCAACTTGCCCACGAGGGAATAATATGGGCAACTGACGTTAAGCCAAAGAAGGTCAAAAATGGGGAAAGTGGCGTTTGGACATTTGAGTTTACAATCCCCGATGATGTGAAACTCGGCAATTACAGCATTACTTTGTCAAGAGAGGGAGATAGAAAAGAGTTTACGGATATCCTTTCTATTGTTGAACCGACCGCGCCAAAAGAAAACTAATTCCTTTTTGACAAATGAGCATTCGACGACTATCAAGCAGAAAGGCGACACCTTATCGGGTGCCGCCTTTCAATATATTAGCAATACTGTAAACTTATAAAAAAACTCTGCAAACCCCTTGTATTTATTCTGATTTTATGGTATAATGGATACCGTAGGAAAGCCGTGTTTTCCGGGTGGTATCATTGATACCATTTTGATACCGTTTTTTCGCAGACTCCATAGACGAAGCGGAAAAAGGCGGTCAAATCCCCCGAAAAACCGCGCGAAAAGACCTAAATTCACTCAATATAATGCTAATTTAAGCGAGTGGGAATAATTAACGAAGGCTCAAAAACCCAGTAATATCAAGGGTTTTCGGACTTCGACCACCCCTTTTGATAACAATTTGATAACACCCTTTGAAGCACCCTTTATTCTATACCCCGTATGGTTTGCAGGTTATCAGAATAAACAATGTGTGGATTGGGACTGATGTAACCGTATTATAAGACGATGAAAGCCCTTAACTGTGGATAACGCAGTTAAGGGCTTTTTGTCGTCTTTATTTGTCTTTTAAGTGGTCTTTGAAGGCTTCGACCATTGCATCGCTGAGTTCTTGTGAAGGGACTTTAACCCATCCGCTTTCGGTATCGAACTTAGGATAGTTATAACGCCAACGGTCGTATTCCTCTTTGGAGATTTCGCCGTTTCCATACTTTTCAGCCTGCTTCTGCCAAGCAGCAAAGTATTTCTGAATAGAAGCGTTGTTACCTACTCTGCCGTCAAGACGGATACAAACTTCATCATCCACCTTGTCGATCTTGAAGCCGTAAATATCCTCTAATGTAAAAAGCGTATGCATAAGACCGAGTTCGTTGTCAATGTCCGGTACGGTCAAAGCCAAAGGCGAAACCTCTAATACTTGTGCAAGCGATTGCGTTAAATCTGCTTTGGGTGTTCTTGAGCCGGACTCATATTGAGCCATACGAATGTCGGCGGTCTTTTCGGGAAAACCGACAGCAATACCGAGCCACTTTTGAGTCATACCTTTTAGGTTACGCAAAAAACGTATTCTTTCACCGATTGCCATAGTTATCTTCTCCAATCTATGTACTGTGAACATAGTATAGCATATACGCTTGGGTGTTGTCAAGATAACCAAAGCAAAAAAGTTAAATATTTTCTTGCAAACCTCTTGACTTAACGGAATTTGCTTGGTATAATGGTTAAACAAATACCGTTAGTGTATTTGCAGAAAATTAAATGACCGTCCGATCAAGCACAAACCGCCAAGACCTTCCGAAAGGAAGCGAGCGCTCCGTAAGGGGACTGCACAGCGCCCATCGACAAGTGGGAATGCCTGCAGGAACTTGTGACGGCAGAACGGCAGCACAAATCACAATTACTATTAAGAAAGGAAGATCAGAATGGAAAACAAATTTATGCGAGTAGAAGAAGTCGCAGAAGTCCTCGAAGTTTCAACTTCATTCGCCTATAAGGTCATAAGACAGTTGAACGATGAGTTAAAAGCTAAAGGCTTCATAACAATCGCAGGGCGCATCAACCGAGAGTATTTCTACGAAAGACTTTATCACAATGGAAAGGTGGTGATATAAATGCCGGTATACAAGAGCGACAACGGCACTTGGTATGTCCTTACCCGATATTTAGATTGGAAGGGCGAACGCAAGCAGAAATGCAAGCGAGGATTTGAAACAAGAAAAGAAGCGGTCGAATGGGAGCGTACCTTTCAGCAGCAGAACGCCGCCGATATGGATATGACCTTTGAAGCCTTCTTTGAGCTTTATGCAAACGATATTAAGCCCCGCTTGAAAGAAAACACTTGGCTGACCAAAGAGCATATCGTGGAAACCAAGATTATGCCTTACTTTGCAAAGCGAATTATCAGCGAGATAACCACGAAGGATGTTATGGCGTGGCAGAATGAACTGCTTGCCTACCGTGACGAAAACCGCAAGCCATATTCGCAGACCTATCTCAAGACCGTCCACAATCAACTCAGCGCCATTTTTAACCACGCTGTCAGACACTATGACCTTCGTTCCAACCCCGCTTCCAAAGCCGGAAATATGGGCACAGAGGAACGCAAGGAAATGAAGTTTTGGACAAAAGACGAGTATAAAAAGTTTGCGGATGAAATGATGGACAAACCCGTTTCCTACTATGCTTTTGAGGTTTTATATTGGTGCGGCATCCGTGAAGGCGAACTGTTGGCATTAACCCCTGCCGATTTCGATTTTGTAAAAGGTACGCTTACCATTAACAAATCCTATCAGCGTTTGAAAGGGCGGGATGTGATTACCACACCTAAAACCAAGAAAAGCAACCGTACCATTAAAATGCCGCAGTTTCTTTGTGAAGAAATGCAGGATTATCTCGGTATGCTCTACGGTGTGGGCAAAAAAGACCGCATTTTCAATATCTCAAAGCATTATTTGAGCAGAGAGATGGAGCGTGGCTCAAAAGCCGCAGGGGTAAAGCGTATTCGTATTCACGATCTCAGACACAGCCATATTTCCCTTTTAATTGATATGGGATTTTCGGCGGTGGCAATCGCTGACCGTGTAGGACACGAAAGCATTGAGATAACCTACCGATACGCACATCTGTTTCCATCAAAGCAAGTGGAAATGGCAAAGAAATTAGATTATGAAAGGATGGATATAACCAATGTCTGCTAAAAATCTTGACCATCACAACCGTTGGAGAAGCAAAACCGTTGCTTTCCGTATGTCTCCCGAAGAAGCCGATCAGCTCGATACGAACGTAAGGCTGTCGGGACTGACGAAACAAGACTACCTTTGTTCTCGCTCCTTGCAGCAGGAAATAAAGGTAGTCGGTAATCCGAGAGTGTATAAGGCACTTCGCAATGAGCTTGCCACTGTTCTTTCAGAACTGAAGCGTATCGAAAGCGGCGGCAACGTAACCGATGAACTGCTCGACATCATTGAGCAGATAAACACCACCTTATATGGAATGAAAGGAGACGGCGGCGTTGGCGTATAAAACCGAAAAGACTGTTCCCAATGTATCTGTTGGCGCAGATACGGAACAGCCTTCTCAAAAATGTACTGCTCATATTATAACCGACTTCTCCTTCAATTTCAATAGTTTTGATGAAAATTGAAAGGAGGTAATGCCTATGGCAGAACTTAAAATCATCAGTATGGATGAGGTTGCCGTCGAGGAAGTGGAATGGTTGTGGTATCCCTATATCCCATACGGGAAACTGACAATCATTCACGGTGACGGCGGCGAAGGTAAAACGACCTTGATTTTACGGTTGGCGGCGCTGTTGTCAAGGGGAGAAAAACTCCCCTGCGACGATACCGCACGTGAGCCGATCAAAATCATCTATCAGACCGCAGAGGATGGACTTGGTGATACCATCAAGCCCCGCCTGCTTGCAGGCAATGCAGACTGCGCACAGATTAAGGTGATAGACGAATCCGAAGCTGCGCTTACGATGCTTGACGAGCGTGTAGAAAAGGCTATTGCCGAAACGGGAGCAAGGGTAATCATCTTAGATCCGATGCAGGCGTATATCGGCGCAAAGGTCGATATGAACCGAGCAAACGAAGTCAGAAATATTCTCTCCCAACTTGGCAGGATCGCAGAGAAATATCGCTGTGCGATTATCCTTGTAGGGCATTTGAACAAGGCACAGGGGAACAAATCCAATTATAGAGGTCTTGGCTCTATTGACTTTCAAGCAACGGCTCGAAGCGTCCTTGTGGTCGGCAGAGTAAAGGACAAGCCGGAGGTGCGTGTAGCAGCACATCAAAAGTCATCACTTGCACCGGAGGGTAAACCTATCGCCTTTGAACTGAGCGAAGCTAACGGGTTTCGATGGCTCGGTCATTATGATATTTCTATCGACGATCTTCTCAGCGGTGTCAGCCGTGAGAAGAAGTCCGATATGGCTGAAAGCCTTATCGTTGACTGCCTTTCCGATGGGAAGTATCCGCAACAAATCGTGCTGCAGAAAGCACAGAATTTGGGTATCTCCAAACGAGTGCTTGACGAAGCGAAGAAAACGCTGAAGGTGCGGTCTGTTAAGGAAGGCAGTCAATGGTATTGGGAACTACCCGATGAAAAAGAAGCAGGCAACTTTTAAGGTTGCAACATTGCAAAGGTGCGGGACTTTCGCAATCTTGCAATGTTCTTTTTCGGGTGGTAGTGAGCAATACGAAAGTTTCGGCGGGGTGCAGGGTGCCATTTTCAAAGGGCAGCTCTGCTGGGTGCTTACCGCAGTAAGCAGGGCAACGCCCTACACCCCCCTCGGAGAGCCCACGACATCTTTGCAGCAGAATTGCTGAAAGTGTCATAGTGGGTTACACACTTTGAAAAAGTTGTGTAACAGCGGCTCTCCAAAATTTCGCCTATGGAAAGGAAGTGAGAAGATGGCGAAGGAAAATTTTAGTGTCGCTCGTGTGGAAACCCGAACGAGAGCATCTGTCGGCAAGTTTGAGCGACACATTGAACGCAAAAACGAGAGTTATGAAAATATGAACGTTGACCTCT
>JBGVLZ010000085.1:0-2347 GCA_045124505.1 Eubacteriales bacterium | reverse complement strand
AAAATTAGTAACACAATATGCGATTTCAAGTACTATACTGTAGGTGTCGAAAGGAAAAAGACAAATATAAAATGAAAAGAGATGGTTACCGATGGGTTGTGCCGGATGTCCGACTAATGCCGACCTTGTCGGATGAAAACTCAATAGGCCGACATAATAATACTATCAGAACATTTGGAGGTATAATTATGTTCGAACTTACTCGCAGAAACAATAATCATCATGTAAACGCTTATAACCCCTTCCGCGAACTGGAAGAATTTGAAAGGAACTTTTTTGGTAACCCGTTTGGTTCTTTCTTCAGTTCGGGTGATCTTGCAGAATTCAAAACGGATGTAATCGATGAAGGAGACCACTACCTGTTGGAAGCCGATCTTCCTGGCTTTGAAAAGAAAGATATCCAACTCGATATCAGCGGTGATACTCTTACCGTTCGCGCTGAGCGTCATTCCAAGATTGAAGAAAAAGACAAAAAAGAAAAGGTCGTTCGTGTGGAACGCTCCTATGGTTCTTACAGCCGCAGCTTTGATATCTCCGGTGTTGATGCCGATCAAATCAAAGCAAAGTACGAAAACGGTGTTTTGAAATTGACACTCCCGAAGAAACAAGTTACCTTACCAGAAGGTAGACGACTTGAAATTGAATAATTGAATTTCCCGAGCTGCTTCACAACCCGTGGAGCAGCTCTTCTTTTGTAATTTTGAAGAAGGTATATTTTATGACGCAAACAGCAAGCATTTTTCTCAGTTTATCGATAGCTTTACTTGCAGGTCTGCTTCTCTCAAGACTTGCAAAAAAGGTACAGCTACCCGCAGTTACCGCATATTTGATAGCTGGTATTTTAATCGGTCCTTTCGTTCTCGGATCGCTTGGAACACAGGGAATCGGTATCACCTCTACACAGATAGAGGGATTCGGAATCATTTCCGATTTGGCGCTCGGATTTATCGCATTTGCGATAGGAAATGAGTTTCGTTTATCGCAACTCAAAAAGATTGGAAAACAGGCCACCATAATCGGTATCTTTCAAGCGTTATTCACCACCGTTGTAGTGGATGCAGTTCTAATTGGTATTCACTTTATAATGCCCGATAAGTTATCGTTACCCGCCGCAATCGTTCTCGCTTCGGTTGCTACCGCAACTGCACCGGCCGCAACCTTGATGGTAGTTAAACAATACAAAGCTAAGGGACCTGTTACAGACGTATTACTTCCTGTTGTTGCACTCGATGATGCTGTTGGACTTGTGGTATTTGCTATCTCCTTTGGTGTTGCTAAATCCATCGGCATAGGTAATGTTGATATTCTCTCGGTTGTTCTTGAGCCCCTTCTTGAGGTCGTTCTTTCCTTAGGACTTGGTTTTATTATGGGACTTTTGTTTACTATCTGCGAAAAGTATTTTCATTCCCGTTCCAACCGAATGGCTGTTTCGGTCGCATTCGTTATGATGACAGTTGCAATTTCTTTTCTTAAATTCCAGATCGGAATAGTACATATCACGTTCTCCTCACTTCTCGCATGTATGATGCTCGGTAGTGTATTTTGTAACATTTGCAAGGTTTCAGAAGAACTTATGGAACGTGTAGACAGATGGACAACACCTGTTCTTATCCTCTTTTTTGTTATTAGCGGCGCCGAACTTGAGCTTTCCGTATTTGCAGATGTAGCGGTAGTCGTTATCGGAATTATCTACGTTATTGCTCGCTCAATCGGTAAATATTTCGGTGCGGGAATCAGCGCGAGAATGACAAAATGTGATCCTAATATTATCAAATATCTTGGTATCACTTTGTTGCCGCAGGCAGGTGTTGCACTGGGTATGGCCATCAAAGCAATCGAACTCGGACCTGACGGTGCCATCGTCCGTAACATTACACTGTTTGCAGTATTGATCTATGAAATTGTTGGTCCTTTCCTTACAAAAATTGCCCTTACCAAAGCAGGGGATATCAAAGAAGAGGGCAGAAAAAGTGCTCGTGAAGAACTTTTTACAACAAAACAAGCATAACTGTAAAAACCATCTGTATGATTTGACAGATGGTTTTTCTTACATATATATGGCTTACCGATCGCTGTTGACTTGTTTGTGAAAGTCAAACTTTGTAAAAAAATTTAGAAATTTTTTCATTTACCTCTTGACAAGGTAGGTAATGTGTGTTATGCTTATACCAACCTAAATGGTAGGTAATTCGAAAGAAAGGAGAACGCGGTTATGAAAAAGCAAAACACTATCACCACTACTATGATGATGGAGATGTGCATGTGGACCCAGCTCATGTGCATGACTTGTTGCGCTTATCTTTCCGATGTACTCTCCACTCAAAGAGTAAACCCTTGTGCCGCCTAA
>JBGVLZ010000084.1:0-6580 GCA_045124505.1 Eubacteriales bacterium | reverse complement strand
CAGAACTTTATAAAAAAATTGAAGATATACTGCCCCGGTCGCTTTGCTGTGCCTGGGATAACGACGGATTATCGGTTTTGCCCGAAAAAGCACACGAAAGCAAAAAGGTGCTTATCGCACTTGACATAACAATGAATGTGTTAAAATACGCAAAGGAAAACGGATTTGACACCATAGTTGCGCACCATCCGCTTATTTTCAAGCCCTTGTCAAATCTTACAGGCGGCGATGCCGTTTCAGAGCGTGCATTGTACGCTGTAAGAGAAAACATCGCTCTTATGAGCTTTCACACAAGACTTGATGCATCTGTTTACGGAATTAATATGTTCACCGCAAAAAGACTTGGATTTGATACGATCGAACCGTTTGTATTTGACGGTGAGCCGATAGGATACGTCGGCACATATTCAGAACCTGTGATGTTTGACTGTGTTTTAAAAAAGGTAAAAGAGATCACAAACTGCCCATCCCCGATGTATTCCTCCCCTAATAAAACCGTAAAGAAGGCGGTTATTGTCTGCGGTTCATTCAGCGAAGGGGCTGAGGGTGCGCTGTCAGTCGGTGCTGACACATTTATATCGGGTGAAATAAAGCATCATGCCATGATAGATGCATATGATATGGGTATCGGTGCTATTGCCGCAGGACATTATCATTCGGAGATAATTGCAGTTGAATGTCTTGGGGAAATACTCAAAAATTTTGACGTTGAAATTTCTGTTTATCCGCACGAAGGGGAGATAAATTATGCCGTTTGACGGAGGAATGGCGTGTGCCGTTGTAAATGAAATATCAAAAACCGCAATAGGCGCAAAGGTTGAAAAAATATACGTTCCCACAAAGGATGAGCTGGTGCTTCTTCTCCACTCCCAATCGGGTAATTTGCGTCTTTCTTTGTGCGCTTCCGCACACACGCCCCGTATAAACTTCACAAAGATCACAAAAGAAAATCCGAAGGAGCCGGGAAACTTCTGTATGCACATGCGTAAGCATCTCACAGGTGCAAGAATTACAAATGTTCAGCAGATAGAATTTGACAGAACAGTAAAAATATCGTTTATGACAACGGACGAGCTCGGATTTCCTGCAGAAAAGCATCTGTATGCGGAGATCATGGGCAAGTGCAGTAACATTGTGTTGACTGATAACACGGACAGGATAATAAACGTAATTAAGACTGTTGATTTCACAACAAGCTCCAAAAGGCAGCTTTTGCCGGGAATGACTTACACTTTGCCCCCGGCGCAAAACAAAAAAAATCCGCTTACAGAAACAAAAGACGGATTTTTCTCGGAGGTCGCAGCAAAGGGTGATATTTCAGATAACTTCTTCATGGTATCATATCAGGGCATATCACCGATCGTCAGCCGTGAGCTTTTTACGCTTTCGGGTGATAACCCCGAAAAAATGTGGTTTTTCTTTTCCTCGTACATAGAAAAAGCAAAAAGCGGAACGCTTGAACCGACCATGCTGACCGACAAAAAGGAAAAGCCGTGCGACTTTACCGTGCTTAACATTTCACATTACGGAAGTGAATATTCTTGTGTACGTTATCCGTCATTCGGCGAGCTTATAGACGCTTTTTATGAGGGCAAAGAAAAAAACGAGCGTATAAAACAGCTCGCATCAGATGTTTTCAAGCTTCTTTCAAATGCCGAATCGCGTTTAAAAAGAAAGATCGCAGCTTTAAAACATGAACTTATCGACTGCCGTGAAATGGAAAAATACAAGCTTTACGGCGATCTGATAACAGGAAATATTTATGCGCTTGAGCGTGGAATGACCGAAGCAAAGCTTATAAATTATTATGATGAAAATTGTCCTGAAATAACAATTCCGCTTGATAATAAGCTTTCTCCCTCCTCCAACGCCCAAAAATATTATAAGAAATACGGCAAATTGAAGACTGCAACCGTTGAACTTGCACATCAGATATCCATCGCCGAGCGTGAGCTTGATTATATCTATTCCGTATTTGATTCACTGACAAAGGCAGAGGGTGAGGCTGATATCGCACAAATACGGCACGAGCTTTACTTATCGGGATATGCTTCGAGAATGAAGAATATAGCACAGCAGAAGAACATCAAATCTTCCCCGCTCCGCTTTATTACAGCAAACGGATATGAAGTGCTCATAGGTAAAAATAACACACAAAATGACCAGCTTACAACAAAAACAGCAAACGGATATGATTGGTTTTTTCACATCAAGGATGCACCGGGAAGCCATGTGATACTGTTTTCTCACGGTGAAGAACCGGACGCTGTTGACTTCACGGAAGCTGCAGAAGCAGCGGCATATTACTCAACAAAACGGGAAGGAGAAAATGTCGAGGTCGATTACACGCAGGTCAAAAACATCAAAAAGCCATCAGGCTCAAAGCCCGGCTTTGTTACGTATAAATCAAACTATTCAGCTGTTGTAACACCTCGTGACAGGGTAAAAATAAATGCAAAAGCTTAAAAAGCCGAAAATGATTCTGTTTGACTACGGAAACACGCTTATACATGAGGCGGGCTGGAACACGTTGAACGGTCAAAAAGCTGTATTTGAACACGTAATTTCAAATCCGAGGGGTGCAACAGCGGAAGATGCAGACAATTTTGCGCTTCAGGTATACGAAAAGGATCTTTTGCAGTCAAGGGATGAGTGCATAGAAATAAACCAAAGACAGTTTATGCAGCTTATGTACGAAACACTCGGTGTTAAATTCGACCTACCGCAGGAGGAAATAGAAAGACTGTTCTGGTTTTCAACCTCATACGGTGACATCATGCCAAAAACTGATAAACTGATATCATATATAAACAGCAAAGGTATCAGAAGCGGCGTTATAAGCAACATAGGTTTTACAGGCAAACTTCTCGAAGAACGTATAAACGCACTATTGCCTGAAAACAAATTTGAATTTATCATTGCTTCAAGTGAATATGTTTACAGAAAACCGCACAAGCGTATATTTGAGCTTGCGATCGCAAAATCAGGTCTTTCCCCTGATGAAATATGGTTTTGCGGAGACCATACGATATGTGATGTTACAGGCTCATATAACGCAGGAATGTTCCCTGTAAGATACGATAACCGATCTGCTGCAAACCTCTGGGCAGGACCTGACGATGCAAAGCTCGACTTTGATCACCTTTATATACATGATTGGGATGAGCTTATAGAAATTTTAGAAAATGCAGAATAGAATAAAATAATGGGTGCATATGATTTTTGCACCCATTATTTTATATTTTAGACACTATGTATTCAGCATATGCTTTGGCAACATTTATACCTGTTGTCTTCTCCATGCCTCCGAAAAAGGCGTTTGAATTGACCTCGCACACAAGTCCTGTATTTTTACCCATCAGAATATCAATTCCGCAATAATCAAGTCCGAGAATTTGTGCCGATCTTTCGGCAATTTCAATATATTCATCAGGCGGTGTAAAAGGTAGACCGATACCGCCAAGCTCAATATTAGAACGGAAATCCGTTTCACTTTTCCGCATCATTGCACAAAGGTATTTACCTCCGATAACTATGATCCGTATGTCACAACCACGGCTTTCTGCAATATATTTCTGAAACATGTGAGGTGTGCATTTAAGCTTTTCCATCACATTTTCAAGTTCATCCATATCGTTTACAAGATATACACCTTTGCCAAGTGAACCGTAGCTTTCCTTGACTATCAAAGGAAATCCAA
This sequence comes from Eubacteriales bacterium, assembly GCA_045124505.1. Classification (GTDB taxonomy): domain Bacteria; phylum Bacillota; class Clostridia; order Oscillospirales; family CAG-272; genus RGIG7213. Next base: position 2,880 of record JBGVLZ010000084.1, on the reverse strand, counting down.
GCTTTGATGAAACATTTTCAACCATTTCATCGGGTATTTGTGCATCGCTTGTATAGCAAAGAGCACCCGGAAGTGTGTCGGGCATAGAAATGCCGTTATTTGAAAGAGCGATATGTGTCAGCATTTTATCATCACAAATCGCAATAGAATCAGCTGAATTGAAAAGTCTCACACCGTTTTTTTCAAGCATTTTTGCAATATACTTATCTTTGTCAAGATATACAGAAAAATCATACTCTTTATAATTATTTAAAATTTTGCTGTCTTTTATAATGCAAGGATATTCTTTATTTTTAACGATTCGTGTGTATATACCGAGCTTTTCAAATTCATCGCAAAGTCTTACCGCCTGATACTCCGCACTTTTTATAGGAGTATATGCATTTGTAATTATAATACCTTTTTTCATTTTGTTCCTCGACTTCAACTGCTTTTTACAGATTTAACGATATGTACAAACAGCAATCCTGTAGCGAGGGCATCAGCGGATGCTCTGTGTGCTCCATCAAAATAAATACCGCAGGTATTGCAAATATTGCTTAATTTATAGCTTACAGGCTTGTCTTTTATTTTTTCGCAGTATGTTATATATTCACGGCTAAGCGCAAGTGTATCATAAAACACTGTATTTTCATCAAAATCAAATCCGCTTGTATGCAAAAATCTGACATCAAAATTTGCATTATGTGCAACGATAGGAAGTTCACCGATAAAATTTTTAAGGGATGTCTTTATTTGAGCAAACGTCGGTGAATTTTCAACCATTTCATTTGAAATACCGCTTATTTCATATGATTTTTCCGAGATTGGTACATCAGGTTTTAAAAGCGTTGTGAACAGCGATACCGGTTTAAGGTTCTCAAATTTTACGGCACTGACCTCTATGATGTCATTGCACACCGGATTAAGACCTGTTGTTTCTGTGTCGATCACCACAAAATCATTGATATTGCATATCGGTGCTGTTTTGGAAAATGGCGACAGTGATGCATCTTTTCTTTCATTTTTATCATTTTTTAATATAATGTCAACTCTTTCAAGGCAATTAAGAACGGAATTAAACTGTTTTATTTTTTCTTCAACTTCCGTTTTTTGATTCAATTCTTCTGTTATCATATTTTTCTCAATTCCTATTTTTCATTATGCTCCGCAAAGGATTAATTGTCAAGTCCCCGTGTAAGCTCATTTCATTCGCATTTGATATGAATATACGCCTCCTCTTGCCCCGCAGGGCATATCGAGTTGCGAAACAACATATCGAGCCGAAGTATCCACCGCAAGAATTATTTGTCATATTAAACTTTTTTTCATATATCCGCATGTGAAAGGAAAAAAATCAAATTTTTGAGTTCCGGTATGAACAAAACCAAATTTCTCATACCACTTTCTCAACACCTGATTTTCCTCCACGATGCCAATATTCATTGTTTTGCATCCCAATTCTTTTGCAATATCAAAAGCATGTTTCAAAAGTTCCGCCCCAATCTTTTGATGTCTATGAGAAGGGATTACACATAAATTATTCAACTCACATTCATTGTTTTCCTGCAATAGCAAAGAATAGTACCCTACGATAGTGTCCTTATCAAAAAATGCATACATGGGTCTGTGTTCTCCTAAAAAATGCCACTTTAATCGATCTTCTGTTGTTGCGAATGCGGTAAATCTCGGTGCATTCTCAATAGTAAAACCAAAATCATTTGCAACTGTAATAAAGCTTTCTTTTATTACGTTTACGCAGTTAGATAGTTCTATTTCGTTTACTTTTCTTATCATAAAATATACCTCCGTCGAATTCAGTTTATCAATTTGAATTTTCCATCAATTCTTCAACATTCACATCTAACTTAATTCGCTCGTGGACATCTTTCCAACTTAAACAGACTATCGTCTCGACATGGCTCGTTCTTGGAAACATATTAACGGGAGTAATTTTATCGGTCTTATATCCGTATTCGGCAAAAATTGCAATATCCCTGATAAGTGTATCGGGATCGCACGAAATGTATACCACGTTTTTCGGCGAAGCATCTGCAATAAACTCAATGACAGCTTTCGTAATTCCCTTTCTAGGAGGGTCAACGATTATACTGTCACATTTCGGCGCCAGCTTTGAAATATCGGATGCATCTGCACAGTAAAATTCACAGTTATCAAGACAGTTGATGCTTGCATTTTTCTTTGCATCCTCTATTGCTTCGGGTACGATCTCAACACCTATCAGCTTTTCAGAGTCGCTTGCAACACAAATTCCGACAGTTCCTACACCGCAGTAGAGGTCAAGCACCTTTTTATAATCCTTACCCAAAAGCTTTTTGGCAGTATTATAAAGCAGCTCCGCACAGCTTCTGTTTACCTGATAAAACGATAAGGGGGAGATTCTGAAGCGTTTTTCACACAAAATATCTTCGATATATCCATCACCGTAAATGACAACATTTTTGTCGGACAGAACAACATTCGTATCTTTTTTATTTATGTTCAAACATACTGTACGTACATTCGGAAATTGCGATGTGATAAGCGACACAAGATCATTTTTAGAAGGGATTTCATCGCCGTTTATAACGATGCACACCATAATTTCACCTGTCATTTCTGCAATGCGCAGGTAAATATGGCGCAAAAGCCCTTTGCCTGTTCCCTCATTATATACTGTTAAATTTTTTTCAGTAAAAAATTCCGTAAGTACTTTTACTATGTCTGAAAATACGTTTGGTGCAATTGCACAAGCCTCACACGGAATGACCTCATGTGAATGCTGAGCATAAAAGCCCGCCTTTATTCTACCGTCTTTATCAAGCATCAGGGGATATTGTGCTTTATTTCTGTACTGCGACGTTTTATTATCTGCATAAAGCGTATCAGATACCGTTACAT
>JBGVLZ010000083.1:0-4131 GCA_045124505.1 Eubacteriales bacterium | reverse complement strand
GGGGAAGGCGTTTAATTCAGGGTGGTGCCTGTAGGGGCGGATTCCATATCCGCCCGTTTGAAACCCATTTACGCTCATTTTATGCGGGCGATTCGTGAATCGCCCCTACGGTATGCGGACGTGCAATGCACGCCCCTACGGAAGGCGTTTAATTCGGGTCATTCGTGAATGACCCCTACGGTCTGTATATTCGGGGTGGTGCCGTAGGGCGGGTAGCGAAGCGGCGTGAGGGTAATGAATGACATGCCGGTGGCATGTCAGAACCCGAACGTGACCGAGCCGTAGGGCGGGGGCTTGCTCCCGCCGTTTGAAACCCATTTAATATGACACCTCATCCACCGCTTCGAGTTGTGAACAACTCGTTGGTCCACCCTATCTCCCATCACTTGACTTCGTCAAGTGGCTGGAGAAGGCGTTTAATTCAGGGTGGTGACGTAGGGTGGAGGTTTATCTCCCGCCGTTTCAAACCCATTTTTGCTCATTGTATTCTATCACAAAATACACACATTAGTCAAGACATATTTTGAAAAACCTGTTTAGTATTATAACTGTACGATTTGAATTTACATTTTACCCGTTGACACGTTAAATTTAAATAATATATAATTGTTTTAATTCTACCGAAAGGATAATGAAAAAACGTGAAAAAAACGAAAACAAGACTTGTTGCAGGCATACTTGCCGCTGTATCTCTGGGGTTGAGCTCCTGCACGGTCGTTTACGAATCAAAGGATACATCAGATCTTTCAAGTGTAACAACAGCACCGCAGGAAGAAACAAAGCCGAAAACCCCCGTAGCTCTTCCTACTGAAGAGGAGCTTGCTTCGGTTGCCGCAACAGTCGGGCAAACAAGCGTTACAGGTGCGGAATATTATTTCTTCCTTTACGATCTTGCACAGACTATCGTAAATCAGTACGGCTCATCTTTGTCATATTACGGCGGTGAGATACCCGACTTCAAGTATACCCTCAAGGAACAGTATGCGATGATGGAGCAGTCATGGCATGACTATCTCAAGAGCGAGATGAAGGGCTACCTTGAATACAATTATCTCCTTGCCGAGGGTGCAAAGAAAGCAGGTATCACCCTTACAGACGAAGAGCTTGCGGACGTACAGACAAAGGCTGACGCATACAAGGCTCCCGACGGTATTACGTACCTTACAAAGGATATCGCAAAGAAATGCTATGAGGTCAGCGCACTTGCCGACAAGTACAGAAAGCACATCAATGCTACAAATCCCCCCGCTACGGAAGATGAAATAAATGCCGAATATGAGAAAAACAAGAAAAAATACACTCTTGTTGAATTGAATTACTTCCCTATATCGTACACCGACGGCACTGAAACAGATACAGAAACGACCGCCGTTAAAAAGCCCACAAAGGACGAGGCTAAGGCATATGCCGACAAATTCAATGCTTGCACGACAACAGATGAATTCAAGGCAGTCATCAAGGAATACATGAAGGAATTCAACCCCGAGGCAACAGACGAGGATATCAAGTACTACACAGATAACTGTGCGTATACAGACCTCAAATATGAAGAAGACGTTACCATACTTGACTGGGCGTTTGATGCTGAAAGAAAAGACGGTGACAAAACGGCAATATGGCCTGAAAAGGAAAAGACCGTGCACATCGGTATGCTTGTAAAGGCACCGTACAATGACGAGGCGGAAACGTCAAGCGTGCGCCACATCCTCGTTGAGGAGGAAGCAAAGGCAAAGGAAATACTTGACGAGTTCAACAATTCCGACAAAACTGCCGAAACATTCGGTAAATTGGCTTCAAAATATACAACAGACAGCGGCTCTGCCGCAACGGGCGGACTTTACGAAAACTTCCCCAAAGGTCAGATGGTCAAGGAATTTGAGGATTGGGCATTTGACGAAAAGCGTGTTGCCGGTGACGTTGAAATAGTTAAAACAACATACGGTTACCACATTATGTACTTCATTTCAAAGGGACTTCCCCAGTATCTTGCATCGGTAAAATCAGCTGTTGAAACGGCAAGAATCGAGGCTGTATACGATCAGATGGAAAAGGACCACAAGATAACAGTCAACGAAGAATTTGAAAAAGCGCTTAGCATCTAACGGAGTTTGATATGAGTAAGAATAAATCGGTTCAGGAAAAACACAAGGAAATAAGACGTGAGCGTCAGGCGGCTGAAAAAGCCGAGAAAAAGCGTGCATTTATCAAACGCTTTTCGATAATTGCGGTGTGCGTTGTGCTCGTTGCCGCTATCGTTATAACCTGTGCTATCGTCGCAAACAACAAATATAAGGCATCAAACGAGTATAAATCAAAAACTGTCGTCTTTTCGAGTGAAAATTACAAGGTAGACTTAGCCATGTACACATATTACTTTTACAAGGGCTACTACGAATTTGTAAATATCAACGAAGACAAGCTCAATGAGCTTAATATATACCCCGACATTACAAAAGACCTGCGCGATCAGTACAATCAGGAATCCACATGGTATGACTTTTTCATGACGAACATAATAAATCAGGTAAATCAGGATCTTGTTCTGGCAGAAGCCGCAATTGCCGATAATATCACGCTGACAGATACCGAAAAGGCGGCACTTGCAGAAAGAGCTGAAAATATCGATGCTTCAAAATACGGTACGGGTGTAACAAACGATGATATCCTCCGCTGTCTTGAGCTCAGAAGCATCGCCGTAAAATACGAATACGTCACAAGACACAACGATATGCTGCAGGGTGAAGAGCTTGAAGAATATTACGACAAATACTACAAGCACTTCTCAACTGTAGACTTCAGATGTCTTGAGCTTCCGTACAGCGATGCGGAATCGTCAACAATGTCACAGAGCGTGGCGGAAAACTATGCAAATCTTTTTGCCGAAGCAAAAGATTCCGATGAATTTACGGAATTGCTTTATGAAAATGTAAAAAATATGAACCCTGAGATCACAGATGAAGAGATCAAAAAGGTATATGATGCATCATTTGCAAAAAACTATGCATATTCCGAAGGCGATATCGTAACAGAATGGCTGTTTGACGAAAAAAGAGAGGTAAACGAAACGTACGTTTACCACAATCCGACAACGGAATCGTATACCGTATATCTTCTTACAAAGCTTACAGAGCGTGATATGTTCGACACTGTAACATCACGCCACATGCTGTTCACAGCCGATACGTACGGCTCCGATGAAGCGGCAGAAGCAAAGGCAAATGAAATAAAGGCACTCTGGGAAAAGGATAAGAGCGAGGAAAAATTTGCAGAGCTTGCCATGACATACTCAGATGATGACATAAACTCTTATCTTGGCGGAATTTTTGAAAACTATACAGAAGAAGAATACAAAGAAAAAGCTCCCGAGCTTGCAGAGTGGTTATTCGGCAGTGCCTCAAAGGGCGACTGCGCTGTTATAAAGTCCTCCAAAGGATACCACCTGATAACATTCATCGATAACGGATTGCCCTCCGCACTCGCAAGAACTCAAGCGAAGGTATCAAGTGAAAACTTCAATGAAAAATTCCTGAAATTCCAGGAATCATGTCAGATCCAGCCCTACCCCGCAATTGATGAATTCAGAAACACATAATAGAAAACGGCTCACCGTTGAAGGTGAGCCGTTTTTACGTTCAATTCTGGGTGGCGACGTAGGGCGGTGGCTTTCCCGCCGTTTAAAACCCATTTAATCTGACACCTCATCCACCGCTATCGCGGTCCCCCTTCTCCCACTGGAGAAGGCGTTTAATGTTCATTTAATTAGAGGTGGTGCCGTAGGGCGGGGTAGCGAAGCGGCGTGAGGGTAATGAATGACATGCCGGTGGCATGTCAGAACCCGAACGTGACCGAGCCGTAGGGCGGGGGCTTGCTCCCGCCGTTTTGAAACCCATTCTTCTTTATTAAAATCAACAAACATACCGCCCGCGGCGGTGCGCCCTATGCCCGTGGCGGCTCGTACCGAGCCGAGGGGGGACGGGCAGGGCGCCATTTTTGTATAACGAATACCACGGGCTATGCCCGTGGTTCCAAAAAGCTTGTAGCTATGAATAGAAAAAAGGAACCTCCTATGATAAAATAGTATCGGTTCGCCAACCGTACAAAAAATCAAAGGAGGTTATCAAGAATGAAACT
>JBGVLZ010000082.1:0-10349 GCA_045124505.1 Eubacteriales bacterium | reverse complement strand
AAAATAAAGCAGACACATTACAATAAAGTATGATATTGTTGATATAAGTACCGTTTTGACTTCTACATTCCCTTTATCTATGAAAGAAATGAGCGAGTAAATTAAAGCGAAAATTATTGCCGACAAAAGGCTTTTAAATATGTTGTTTTTAAATAATTTTGTCATATTTTGTATCTCCCGAAAATTTTAATCTATAATCATTGTACCATGGTTGCATATTTTTTTTCAATACCGAAATTGTTAACCTTTACTTTGTCTTTCCTTCATTTTGCGCCAATTTACATAACCGTAAATGTCATTAACGAGAAATGCAAAAAAGCAAACAACAACGGAAATGTATCGGGTGTCATACAAGCTTGCCATTATCCACAGTACTATCAGTACAATGTCGTTTGAAGCGTAGGCAAGTGCAAACCACGGACTTCTTCTGAATGTTAAATATACCGCAATAAAGCTTGTTGTAACAGAAATCGTGCTTGGAATAATATTGGCGGTATTGAAAAACTTTAAAATGAAGTAAAATACTATAGTTACAAAAATTGTAATAATGCACATAAACAACATTTCCGCTTTGTGCACGCTGTTTACTTTCACTTCGGATTTGTTACCGTTATAGGAGTTTTTCAGCCAGGAGATGAGCGCAAATACGGACATCGGCAACGTCATTCCGAGATATGTTATCATCTCACCGTAATAACTGAACGTGTATGATATAATTCCGTATAAAATACTGAATATTACCATCAGTAATTGTCCGAATGGGTTGCCCTTTGCGTTAAATATAAGTGACGTCACGCCTATAAGTGATGCGGCAAGTGTCATAAAATTTTCTCTGTCAAAAAGACAAAATGATATAATTATCAGTGAAACTGATGAAGTCCATAAAATTATTTCCGATTTTGAAAAATAGTTGTTCAATTTGTACCTCTTTAAAATAAGCATCCGCATACACATCTTCAAAGACCTAACGATGTGTAAACGGATGCTTTTTGCATCGCACTACCCGGTGGCAGTTTAATATTTAAATTATACGTGAAATTTATGATTCGTTGACGATTTTTCCTGTGATATGCTCGGGAATAAGCTCATAACAAATGGTTGCTTTCGCAAATTTATTTATTTCCGAATCAATGTATTCGATGTCTGATGTGAATTTAAGGCTCAGCTTACGGAATATTTCAACAGACTTTTCGAAATTCTCAACAACGTGTATTTTTCCGAAAACGATAACGCTGTTAATATTCAATGCCCACTCTCCATCACGCTTAAAGCCGCTGTCATATACACAAAACGAAACTCTGTTATCTGCATTTATTGCATCGACCTTATGGCCTTTCTTTCCGCTGTGAAAATAAATGTATCCGTTTTCTTCGTTATACCAGTAATTTATCGGTAAACCGTACGGATATCCGTTTTCTCCGTTGACGGACAAAATCCCTCGTTTTTCATTGTTCAGAATGCTGATGATCTGCATCAGCTCAAGCCGCTGATTTTTTCTTGAGATATCTCTGAACATATTCCATGCCCCCTGCAGTTATTTTTATAATGGATTTGATAATATGAATTGTCAGTATCTTTGTTGCTTATTGCATATAGTCCGAGATTATTATTTTTCTTCAAATATCGAATATACTTTCATACATTCGTCACAGTAATAACCAACAGCGTCGATCTTAAGCGATACGAAATTTTTTCTTATTTTTTTACCTTTATTTTCTTCAGGAAACCATGTTGCCGTGGTCAGTGACTGTAACAGACTTCCCGCATCTCTTATTTCCACAAAACCTTTTTTACATTCGTTTCCGCATTCGGGACATTTCATGAAATAATCTCCTTTTAAACTTTATTTTGAGGATCTTTTTGTTACTATGGATACAAGAACGGAAGCAACAACGGAAATAATACCGCAGTTTGCAAGTTTGGAATACAATCCGTTTTTCTCACGTGTAAACACAAACGTGAAAGTGGGAAGATCAGCCCCGCCTATGATATCTATTCCCGATGTTGCAATAACAGCCAAAATAATTGATGTAAGTATTAGGAGTATGCCTATGACGAGTAAGGCTGTAATTATATATTTCCTTTTCATAAAATCCTCCGATTATTTTTGTTTCTTGGTAAAACGGTAGATCAACATACCGATCAAGTCTTTTTATTCATGCAGCCATTCTGAAAATAAGTGCATCAGAATTCATATCTTATACCGCTGTAAAATAAAATTCCGTCTGTCAATTTTATTTTTAAAATAACGGTATTCGTATCGTCTTCGTTTATATGTCCGTTACTGTACCAAGCTGAAAAGACACGTCTTAACATATCGGCAATCTCTTGATTTTCCGCTGCTTTTATATGTCCGATGTTTTTGGCAACGGCATGTGCTGAAAACCACTCTCCGCTTATTGCAACCGCACAGTTTTTCTCTATATGCTTAATTTTGTTTGAAAGCGCATATGTAACGGTGTAAAAACTTCCTTCGTAAAATACAGCATCAATTGTTCTTACCCAAGGCTTACCGTTTTCATCTACAGTTGCCAATGCCATGATGGAGTCTTTGCCAAAACGTTCATTTAAAATATCAATATATTTTTCCATTAATTATTATCCTTTGATATTTAATACAGGTTTACTTTTGCTTTTTACATATAATTTTCCAAATCCACCAGCCAATGCCGCATGCGATCAAAAGAAGTGCGGAGCATATGGCAAGAAAAAGAAATCCAACCGTATCCCAAGTGTCAAAAAACAAAGATGCCACGGCAAGTATGACTGACGCACATGCAAAAATAATAACGGGCAACAGACACAGAATCTTGCTTTTGACTTTAAAACAAATCAAAAGCTGAAGCAAAATTATAGCGAAGAATATAATCAGAACAAAAATATCAGTTCTTATATCTACAGTTCCGAAATGAAGCATATAATTCCTCCCTGACTTTAAACAAACAAGCCTCTCGATGGGTAACACCGCATGAGAGGCTCAGTTTTATTTATTCTCAATCGGTGTTACTACAGGCTTTCCGTCTTTGTCAAGAAGCGGTGTTATACCGCCTGCGTGACCGCTTTGGTAAAACATGTAATTTACTCCAGTTTCTTTGTCGACCCAAATTTCTACGCTTGTTATAAACCCGTTTTGTGAATAAGTTCTTTCGAATCTTTCGTCTTTAGCCATCCGCAGTTTCCCTTAAATAAATTTAACTGCTGTGCCGTAAACGATTACTTCTGCTGCGCCCTGCATAACAGCTGATGAGGCGTAACGGATATTGATTACCGCATCTGCACCGAGTGCCTCTGCTTCTTCAACCATTCTTTTTGTTGCAAGTGCTCTTGCCTCGTTCATCATTTCGTTGTACGCTTTAAGCTCACCGCCTACCAAAGTTTTGAAGCTTTGAGTTATGTCTTTTCCGATATGCTTTGACTGTATAGTGCTTCCTTTTACGAGTGTGAGTGTTTCAAGCTGTTTTCCGCTGATGTAATCAGTATTTACTAATATCATCTTCTTCACCTTTCTTTATTTCTTTTATTCTTTCTATGCACACACATATCATTATAAGTGACAGCACGAGTGGTATAATTCCGAATGCTATCTTCAGTGCTCCATCGAATACCGATATAAGGGCATAAAAATAGATGATGTAATAAATTATTGTAACTGCCGTAACGATGATAGGAGCTATCATCTTTCTTCCATGTGATTTCATATCCGTATATTGATTTCCTTACGCATCTTTTTTATATTCAAACGGCAAAACGATTTTCTCTGTATTCTCGTTTATTGCGTTTACTGTTACTGTGAGAGTGAAGTCATACTCATAGAACATATTTTCACTTATCCAGCGTTCTGTTTTAGCTTTGATCTTGTAACCCATAAGATAACCGTTGAGGCTGAGTACAACACTTCCTTTTGCCTCGTTTGCCGACATCTTTGATCCGGGATTCATAAGATCCTTAAGCTTGTTATCCGGCACTTTAAATTCATATGTCTTAAAGTTTTCACCGTCTACATATATGTAATCACCCATCAGTTCTGGAGTCAGATCGCGGACAAGCGTTTCCTTTTCAAGCACTAAAGGAAAGTCGGGGTGCGAAAGCGTACCATCGGGCTTGTAATATGCATTGTCTATGTAGTATTCATCGTTATAGTCGCCGTTCAAACGCTTGACATATCCAATTGTGCCGTTTTTATCTGTATTTTTTATGATCTCCGTATTGATATTCGTGGTTTGATTACCGTCGATTATATCATACTTTATATCTACCGATATATCGTAATTTCCACCTTTGAAAAGGTCTTCAAGCGCAGCTTGCAGTCTTTCGTCTGATGTCATTTCGAGTCTGCTTTTCTGCTTCTTTTCCGAACAGCCGAAAAGTGAGAATATAAACGAAAATGCTAACAATATACAAACGGATCTTATAATATTTTTCATGTCTTTAACCTTTCGTGACATATGATGTTGATTTATTCTAACTTATAAATGAAATCAAATCAATATTATAAATGTAAATTTTGTAGTCGGTATAAATCGAAGATTGTATATTAATAATTTATTTACAATTCTCGCGGCTTATAAAAAAGAAAAACAGACTTTTTTTGCGTATCTTAAGAGAAAAAGAGGAGGAAAGGTATGAGATTCGACAGCAGTTTTATCGAAGAACTAAAAGCGCGCTGTGATATAGTCGACGTTGTCGGCAATTATGTCGGATTAAAACGTGCAGGTTCAAATTATGTTGGGCTTTGTCCGTTTCATAATGAAAAATCTCCGTCTTTTACGGTGTTTACAAAAAGCGATTCGTGCTACTGTTTCGGTTGCGGTGCAGGCGGTGATGTCATAACATTCATAATGGGTGTTGAAAATCTCGACTATGTTTCGGCAGTGGAGCATCTTGCAAAACGTGCAGGACTAACTTTGCCCGTGGACAGCCATGCCGATGCCTCCGCAAACAAAAGAAAACGTATTCTTGAAATGAACAAGGCGGCGGCACGCTTTTTTAATTCCGCACTCGCAAGCGGAAAATATAAGAACGCTACGGAATATGCGGAAAAACGCAGACTTTCAGGCTCGGTCGGAAAGCATTTCGGAATAGGATTCTGCCCTGACAGCTTCGGTGCGCTTGCATCTCATCTGCGGTCGCTTGGATATACTTCTTCCGAAATGAAAGAGGGATTTTTGTGCGGTGAATCAAAAAACGGAAAGTTGTTTGATTATTACAGAAACCGCCTTATCTTCCCGATAATAGATCCTGCAGGAAATGTTGTTGCATTCGGCGGTCGTGCGCTTGGTGACGAAAAACCGAAATATTTAAACACAAACGATACTCCCGCATTCAAAAAGGGAAGGAGCATATTTGCACTTAATTTTGCGAAAAATTCAAATGAGGATTATTTTATCCTCTGCGAAGGATATACAGACGTTATTGCATTACATGCCGCAGGCTTTACCTCGGCTGTTGCGGGACTCGGCACGGCATTTACGTCCGAGCAGGCATCGCTTTTGAAAAAATACAAGGATAAGGTCGTTATTTGTTATGACGGCGATGAAGCGGGCAGAAAAGCGACAAACCGTGCTATACCTATACTTACTTCGGCGTCCCTTGAAGTGCGTGCGCTGTCTTTGCCTGCCGGAATAGATCCTGATGAATTTTTGCAGAAATACGGCAAGGAGCGTTTCAGACATCTGATAGACGAATCAAAAAGTGAATTTCAATTCAAATGCGATTCTATTCTCTCAAAATACAATATTGCAATACCCGAAGAAAAAGTAAAAGCATCGGATGAGGTCTGTGCAATACTTGCGGGTATGACATCGGATGTTGAACGTGACGTTTATACCGCAAAAGCGGCAAAAATGTTTGATGTTTCGGAAGAAAGCCTTAAAACGGACGTAAAAAAGAAAAGGAATGCGTTTATAAGGCGGGAAAAGAAAAGGTTTAACGATGACGTAAGACGCAGTGTTATGGGGCTTGGCGATAAGATAAACCCCGATACAGCACGGAATGTACAGGCGGCGAAGGCAGAGGAAGCCATCCTCGGTATCATACAGATAAATCCTGAATATACGGAAAAGGCTGAAAAAGAGGGAATACTGTCCGAGGACATATTTTTCACAGCATTCGGAAAGCAGGTCTATACCGTACTGCGTGATATTTTTGAAAAAGAAAGGAAATTCGACCCTGCATTTTTGGCAGGAGAATTTACACCCGAACAGATAGGACGCATTACAAAAATGCGTATTGACCGCCAGTCACTTTCAAACAATACATACGATGTGTTTGCCGAAAGTGCTGAAACACTTGCAAAAGCAAAGGAAACGGCACAAACGCCGACTGATACGGTAAGCGATCTTGAAGCGCTGATACAGTCAAAAAGAAAGAAATAATTACGCTTAAAAAGCGGAAAGGAAATCCCTATATATGGAACAAACAAAGAAAAACATAATGAAATCGTTGATGGAAAAGGGCAAACAGAAAGGTTCTTTGACAAACAACGAGATCATGGAAGCATTTGAAGAGGTTGATATCGATCTTGACCAGATCGAAAAATTTTATGACACTCTTCAGGGCATGGGCATCGAGGTTGTCGGATATCTTGACAGTGAGCAGGAGTTTGACGAGATCGAGAGCGAGGTAGAAAAATACGAAAGCGCCGAGGATATGGAAAAAATGCTGGCGCAGGAAGGTCTTCCCATTGATGACCCTGTACGTATGTACCTCAAGGAGATCGGTCAGTTCCCGCTTCTTGACAGCGAAAGAGAACTGTATCTGGCACAGCGCATGGCAGACGGCGACGACAAGGCAAAGAAAGAGCTTGTAACAGCTAACCTCCGTCTTGTTGTAAGTATCGCAAAGAGATATGTAAGTAAGGGAATGTTCTTCCTTGATCTTATTCAGGAAGGTAACCTCGGACTTATGAAGGCTGTTGAAAAATTCGACTACACAAAGGGATACAAATTTTCAACATATGCCACATGGTGGATAAGACAGGCTATAACGAGAGCAATCGCGGATCAGGCAAGAACTATCCGTATCCCCGTTCATATGGTCGAAACTATCCACAAGGTCACAAAAACCACACGTCAGCTTCTGCAGGACTACGGCAGGGAGCCTACCGCGGACGAGATCGCAAGTGAGCTCGGTATGAGTGTGGAAAAAGTGCGTGATATCATGAAGATAGCACAGGATCCCGTTTCACTTGAAACACCTATAGGCGAGGAAGAGGACAGCCATCTCGGAGACTTTATCCCCGATGACGATTCACCCGCACCTGCTGACGCCGCATTCTATACGCTTTTGCGTGAACAGCTTAACGAGGTTCTCAATACGCTTACTCCCCGTGAAGCGCAGGTGCTTCGTTTGCGTTTCGGTCTTGAAGACGGAAGAACAAGAACGCTTGAGGAAGTAGGTAAGGTGTTTAATATCACACGTGAAAGAATAAGACAGATCGAGGCAAAGGCACTCCGTAAGCTCAGACATCCCAGCAGATCGAAGCGTCTGAAGGACTATCTTGATTAAATTATACGCATTTATCATTCCTGTTTATATTTTATTTAAAAAAACTACTTGACTGAACTGCATTTTTAGTGTAGTATTTATATGTATATTTATAAAACGGAGATTTTTCCGTATCAATCAATTTTTGAGTGAGGCGTGTGCTTCACAACAAAAGAAAGGCATGGTCACATAACACATGAAAAAGAGATTATTCGCACTCTTTCTTGCTCTTGCAACATTGTTGCCTTTAGTATTCGCAAGCTGCGGTACTGCAAGCAACAACAAAAACGGCGATGTTATCGAAGCTGATGAAATTGCGGCAAGAAAACCGAAAACAGTTGTACTTACGCTTATGACGGGCGATGAAACGACAGAAGAAGCTATCAAAGCTGTGCAGGATGAGATCAACTCAATAACAACACAGCGCTTCAAGACACAGGTCATCCTTCGTTACTTCAAGGAAAGCGAATATGAAGAAAAGATAGACCAGATCGTTGCTGATATTGCAGAAGAGCAGACACTTCAGGCTGAACTCGAAAGCAAGGCAGATGCTTCCGAAAAGGAATCAAAGCGTCATTCGGCAATCGATAAGCTTATTGCGGCTGACAAGGATGAAGGCGGCAGAAAGAGCAAATGGTACAAGGAAGAGGTTCAGGAGGAAGAAGAGTCCGAAACTGAATTTTACGAAACAGAATTTAACATTCTCGGTGCTTCCGTTGAAAAGTATCCCACAGCAACCTCCACACAGATGGATATATTCCTTATCTGCGGTGCTGAAAACCTTACAAAGTACGTAAACGATGAAGCATATGCTTCCGACGGTGAGTCGTTCTTGCTTCAGCTTGACGAAATGCTTGCAGGTGCTGCAAGTGACCTCCACCACTATCTTAACCCCAATGTAATTGCAGGCGGTAAGGTAGGTAACGGTACTTATGCTATTCCCACAAACAGACAGCTTGCTTCCGAATATACATACCTCGTTCTCGATAAGGGACTTGTATCCAAGTACGGTATCGACGAATCGAAGATAACAGGTCTTACAGATAAGGAAACAGTAAAGTTCCTTAGCGCTGTAAGTGCAGGCGAAGCAGATGTTTCTCCTATCCTCAATCCTCTTGCAGGTATTTACGATAAGGCTGATGAAGATGCATTTATCAAACCCATAAGCCTTGCCGATGCACCCGGTATTGTAGGACTTTTCTCAGGCGAAACAACAATGTTCGGTACATATCTTTCAAATGCTTCCACAACAGGTATGAAGTCTGTTCCCAAGAACATACTTAACCAGTGGCAGTATACTGAATTTTACGCATACATGAAGCAGTTTGAGCGTAATGGTTACTTCTGCGAAAACCCCACAGAAGATACAAAGTATGCTTTGAAAGTTATTGAAGGCGACGAAGCATTTGCTTCAACTGTAGATTCAAGCAAATATATCGTTAAGGTTCTTGAAAAGCCTGTTGCTTCAACGGAAACTGTAGGCGAATACATGCTCGGTATCAGTAAGTATGCTGAAAATGCTGACAGATGTATGGAAATAATTACTTTCCTTAATACAAACTCTGAATTCAGAAATCTTCTTCAGTACGGTGTTCCCGGTGTAAACTATAAGATCGAAGAAGACACAGGCAAGCTTGTACGTCTTAACCATGATTATATGATGAATATCTATGTAACAGGTAACACGTTCATCGCACATCCTGAAGAAGATATGCCCCTTGATATATGGGAAAAGGCAAAGGAAACAAATAAGTCAACACTTATTTCTCCCTACCTCGGCTTTGTATTTGAAAACGAAAATAATGCAGAGCTTATAAAGGCGGCAAAGCAGCTTTCTGATGAAATGTTCAAGAAAGTAAACGATTACGATCCCGAAGCGGAACGTGTTGCAAAGATAAATGCTTGCAATCAGGTTATCGCAGATGCGGAAGCGGCACTCACAACACTACGTGCTGACAATGTTGCGCTTGTAGCGGCTTACGAACCGTTCCGTGTAGTTATCGATCCTATCCAGAAGCAGTATGACGGTATCAAGGCTCGTCTTGATGCGGCAAATGAAGCTAACAAGCCTTTCAAGGATGAAGTTTCCAAGCTTCAGGCAGAGGTTGATAAGCAGACATCTATTATCACAACAAAGACTGCTGATATAGAAGCAACACAGAAGAAGATCGAAGAGATAAACGCTGCTGAAAAGCCCGATCTTGAACAGCTCGATATTCAGCAGAAGAACCTCAAAACAATGCAGGAATCACTCGCAGAGGCTGAAAAGAAGCTTGCTGCAGCACAGCCTAAGCTTGATGCTGCTAAGATCGCTCTTGAACCTACACAGGCAGTTGTTGATTCCATAACAGCAGAGCTTGCACCTGTTGAAGAAAAGCTCGAAGCCGAAAAGGCAAAGGGTGCTGAAGCTAAGACAGCGCTTGATGAAAATGTAGCGCAGATCACAGCAAATGAAGAGCTTATCGCAGCAAATCAGAAGCTTGTCGCTTCTTTGAATACTGAAGGCGTAACAGCGGCAGAGCTCGACCAGATCTACTTTGATCTTTACGAATCATTCTTCTCACAGCTTAATGCAGAACTCAGAAAAAATGAGACATATGCTGCATTTATGAGTGCTGATGCAGAAACAGGTATCGTATATATCTACAATGATTGGTATGACTCAATGTACAGCTAATTGAATATCGCAAGTGGCAGACCCAAAAAATTGGGTCTGCCACTTATTGTATAACGAATACCACGGGCTATGCCCGTGGTTCCAAAAAGCTTGTAGCTATGAATAGAAAAAAGGAACCTCCTATGATAAAATAGTATCGGTTCGCCAACCGTACAAAAAATCAAAGGAGGTTATCAAGAATGAAACT
>JBGVLZ010000081.1:0-22153 GCA_045124505.1 Eubacteriales bacterium | reverse complement strand
GTCGAGTTGAACAGCATTGAATGTTGGTTTGATTTTGGTGCAACACTTTGTAGGGCGATACTCACGATATTCACGATATCAAGAGGTGCAAACTATGATTGCCTTGAGGCAAGTTATCAGTTTAGATTGACTATGCCAAGTTATGATGCCCCGACGGGCAGTTTAAGTTAGAATGGCAATCATATCATAACGATGCGAAGCATCTCATAACTACGCGGAGCGTATCATAACGTTTGCGTAGCAAACTTATAACTCTTTTTGCCGTCCTGTTTACTTTTTGCCGTTTTTATGGTATAATCTAACTAATCGATAAACTTGAATTTGTAGAATAGACTTGAATTAAGAAATCAAAAGGAGAAGTTATATGATTAAGGTTGAAAATATTGAATATGGTTCAGTGAATTATAAAAAAACATTGGATTTGAGAAATAAAGTAATGAGGATTCCACTTGGGCTTAATATTTACGATGAAGATTTCAGCTTTGAAAAGAACGCAATAATAGTAGGTGCCTATGAAGATGAGGAATTAATTGGAGTAGGAACTATGAGCTATAGTGATAATACATTCAAACTTGAATATCTTTGTGTTGATACTGATATACAAAGTCATGGTGCAGGTGGAAAGATGCTTGAATGGTTAGAAAAAAAGGCTTTAGAAAAAAATGCTGAGAAGATTATTCTTGATGCTCGCGTTTCTGCTCAAAAATTCTATGAAAATCATGGTTACAAAACTGTAGGGGATGTATTTATGCTGAGCTATGCTCCAGTTCCTCACATACTGATGGAAAAAATATTATAAAAATTGCTCGTCAAATTCCAATTTGTCGAGCTGAATAGGCGTTAAGCGTTGGTGTGATTTTGGTGCAAATTTGGTGCAACACTTTATAGGGCGATACTCACGATATTCACGATATCGCACGAAATCACACGATAAAGCTACGATATCACACGTATTTCCACGATATTCACGATATCAAACGGTGCTCTCAAAACTCCAAGAGATAATTTGTTATTTCTTATATACAAAAGCTCTGCTACAGCAGGGCTTTTTGTTATCTTACGGAGAACGTCGAGATAAATCCCTTGCGAGATTTTCGATATGTTGCTAACGCAACTCGATATAGCTATCGCTCGATATGTTTGCTTCGCAAACGAGAGATTTATCTCATATCGAGTTTGAGCGAAGCGAAAACATATCGAATTTACCGTAAGGCAAATATATCGAGCCGAGTAAGACGAGGCATATCGATAAAAGATCACGATTTGCTTTAACAAATGCGGCGGTTCAATTTGTAAAGAACCCCGCCGTTCTATTGACTTTCGTTTTTTTTATGATATAATCTGATTGACAGATAAATTTGTATTTTACGGAGGTGTATGATGGAAATTTTATTGGCTTACTTAATAGAAAATCCGAAAATTCCGAAGGTTATGCGATATCTGATCGTAATTGCCATGAGTATATTTATTTTTTTTGTAGGGATATTGTGTGTTGTCAAAAGTCCAATAATAATCGGAAAAGTGTTCGGCATCATTCTTTGCATTCTTACTTTGGCAGCAGAGGGATATCTGATCAATAAAATACATAAAAGTTAAGCGAATTTAAGTTTGAATAACTGTTTTGACTATATTTTGAGAGAAAATAAAAAAATGAGAGATATGAATCGGAGTAACTTGAAAAGTAAATATATTGCATTTAAGGCAAAGCATCCAAAAATACATATTGCCAATATACTTCTTTCTATGTTTTTACCTTTTTGCATTGTAAGTCTTTTGCTGATATTTTTCAAGGTAGAGCCGGGGCGTGGGGTGCTTGCCATTTACTCCATTGTCGGAAGCTTCGTGCTTGGCGGAGGTTTAGCATTATGCGTAGCGGTTGATTACGATAAAGAAGTATTTTGGCGACTTAACGTTTATCCGATAGTTATCGGTGCTTTAATCACGATTTGCAATGTTTTTTGCGCATACAACAAATTACCGTGCTTCGAGCTTGATGAAGCTCTTTTATCTTTTCAATTAACCTGCTATTTATCTATATTCTATTTTCTCATTTCATATTTTTCTTCTGTAAGAGGAGCTGTATCTGATTACATTTCAGCACGCACTCACCTGAATGAAAATCAGATTGATAAGAGAAAACAGGGTATTTTTAACTGTTTATGGTATCGCAAAATACATAAAGACTTCGGCATGGGGTGGATATATTATTTAAATGTATTTTTTAGCGTTATGCTCACTTTATTCTTGATCGGAAGCGGTATTCTTGTGTTTTCAAAGAAGGCGGCAAAACTTGTATTGATACTTGGTTTGCTCACGTCGCTGGCGGGAATTATTTTTGGTGTCTATATACTCGCCGCCGCAGTCAAGAATAAACGGTCATATTTCAAAAGCAAAAGAAAAAACTTGTTAAATAAGATACCGTACTTTGAAGAGGTGGGAAATGCAGTAATGTTTTTATTGTTTGCGTGGCTGCAGGTCAAAAGTTTTATTGCTATTTAAATCTTTAACTAACGGTAAGGTTCAATTTATAAAAATCATACTATAACTTAAGAGTTGGAATGTCTGTGTTACCGTGTGTTTTTATATACGAGAGATATAAAGGCACTCGGCAACAATATTTTTTTGTGAATTTTAGTGGAGTTTTACTGTTTTTGTATAATATTTACGAAAGATTTAACATAAAAGGTGAAAAGTTGTGTAGCTAAATGTCGAAAAAATGTAAACTAAAGTGTTGACAATTGGCGAAACGTGTGATAAAATTGCGTTATAAATTTGGTATTATCCTACGGTGTAGGTTAGTATAAAAAAATTTATGAGGTGGAAAAATGGATAAGTTTTTCAAAATCAGAGAGCGCGGCTCTAATGTCAAGCTCGAAATCATCGGCGGTCTGACGACGTTCTTTGCAATGGCGTACATCATTCTCGTCAACCCCAATCAGGTTGCGGCAGAAGGCGCAAACGGTTGGCTTGTAGGACTCGGAGCAGATCCTGTAGCTATGGGACAGATATGGAATTCCGTTTATATTGCTTCAATACTCGTTGCAATATTCGGTACGCTTCTTATGGCACTTTACGCAAGACTTCCCTTTGCGCAGGCGTGCGGTATGGGACTCAACTCCTTCTTCTGTACATGCTTCGTTTCAAACGCTTTCTTTGGCGGCGGTGACGTTATAAAGGGTTATCAGGCGGGACTTGTTATCATTCTTCTGTCAGGTGTAATATTCCTTTTACTGTCTGTAACAGGACTTCGTACACATATTGCAAGAGCACTTCCCGATGCACTGAAAAAGGCTATTCCCGGCGGTATCGGCTTGTTTATCGCTTTCATTGGTTTTAAAAATGCATCTATTGTTGTAGACAATCAGTACACATTTGTTCAATTCTTCAATTTCAATGCAGTTATCAACAAGATAGGTGTTGACGGCTTCACAGGTGCAGATGCCCTGAAAGAAATGGCACCCCCTATCGTTGCTATCATCGGTCTTATCATAATTGCAATTCTTACATGGAAAAAAGTAAAGGGTTCTGTAATTATCGGTATTCTTGCCGCAACTGTCATATACTATCTTATGACATGGACAGTTCCTTCGTTTGATATGAGCCAGATCGGTCAGTCCTTCAAGGATTTTGCAAGCGTAGGTCTTGGCGGTGCGTTCAGCGGCGAGGCTTGGAAGGAAGCATTCAATGCTGACTATATCGGCGGTGTGTTCTCTGCGATCATTCTTATAATCACATTCTGTATCGTTGATATGTTCGATACTATCGGTACACTTTACGGTACAGCATCCGAGGCAGGTATGCTTGACGAAAACGGCGACCCTATCGACGTTGCCAAGGCAATGACAAGCGACTCGTTGGCAACTGTTGCGGGTGCTATATTCGGTACATCCACATGTACAACATTCGTTGAGTCTGCATCAGGTGTTGCCGCAGGCGCAAGAACAGGTCTTGCAAGCCTTGTAACATCTGCTTGCTTCGTTGTTTGCTTGTTCCTCAGCCCGTTTGCAAATATCATTCCGTCAGCGGCTACTGCTCCTGCTTTGATATTTGTCGGTGTTCTTATGCTCAAGAACTTTTCTAATGTTGATATGAAGGATATGCGCTCTGCAGTTCCCGCGTTCCTTACACTCGTTATGATGCCCTTGACATACTCCATTTCAAACGGTATCGGTATCGGTGCAATATCCTACGTTCTTATCACACTTTTCACAGGCAAATACAAGAAGAACGACATCGTTGTAACTATCATTGCTGCACTGTTCGTATTCAAATTTATATTCGGAGCTATCTGATAAATGAAGGATTATTACGAAATAGAGGTTGCGGGCTTAAAAAGACAGCTTCCGCTGTGTCCGCTTACCGATAAGCTTTATATTGCGGGATTTGTTATATTCGGCGATGTTGAGCTTACGGAAAAATCAGCCGAGGCTTTGCTGAAGCTTGTCACCGAGGATTATGACTATATGATAACGGCTGAAAGCAAGGGTATACCGCTTGCGCATGAAATGGCACGTCAAAGCGGTCAGAATAAATATATTCTTGCACGCAAGGCACCGAAGCTTTATATGCGCAATACCGTCAAATGCGATGTGAAATCCATAACGACGGAAAAGGTGCAGACGCTTTATCTTGACGGTGCCGATGCCGAATTAATAAAAGGTAAAAAAATCCTTATCGTTGATGACGTTATCAGCACAGGTGAGTCGCTTCGTGCGCTTGAAGCGCTTGTAGAGCAGGCAGGAGGCATTATCGCAGGACGTGTTGCAATTCTTGCCGAGGGTGATGCGGCAAGCCGTGACGACATTAAATATCTTCAGTATCTGCCCCTTTTTGACGAAAACGGCGAACCTTTAAAAGCATAAAAATACAAAACCACCGATGTCCGCATCGGTGGTTTTGTCTGTAGGTATTGATTTTAGGATGGGTTTATGATATAATGCGGTCAGTCGGGATATCTTTTGAATTTTATAAAGGGGTAAAGATATATGAGATTTTCACGTTTAGGTGTTCCGGCGATATTTTTTACAGGTATTGCTTTGGGAATTATATTTGCCGGAATAGGCGTATATAGTGCCAATAAGATCTTTTTGCACATAGGCGTGGGAATACTTGCCGCATCTTTTGTTTTTCATATTATTTTTTACCGCTGTCCACACTGCAAACGGTATCTTGATAAAAGCTACGGTGCATTTTGCCCGAAGTGCGGAAAACCGCTTGACTGATTTTAAAATGGGGTGGATCTATGAATTATATTGAACTTGAAAACAAACTGAAAAAACGGATCAGAAACCGCAGAATAACAGAGGCGGTTTTAT
This sequence comes from Eubacteriales bacterium, assembly GCA_045124505.1. GTDB lineage: Bacteria > Bacillota > Clostridia > Oscillospirales > CAG-272 > RGIG7213. The sequence goes on along the minus strand of JBGVLZ010000081.1, from coordinate 16,838 downwards.
GTGTTGTATTATTAATAATTGCTGTTGTATTTACTGCACTTCGTGATGCAAGCAGGACTGTTGAGGTTATCGGACAGCCGCCGTTTGTATATGAGTCTGTTTCTTATAACAACGGCTATGTAAGCGGAATGGTTATCGGATACCTTGGAGTTATGTGGTGCGTTATATTTTTGATAATGGATCTTTTGTTTGTAAAGCTGGAAACGGTTGAAGTGGGCGGGGATCATATCACATTTTACAAGGGTATCTTCCGACCGAGCTTATACGTAAACGGAAGTAATGAGGGACTTTCGTGGGGCGGCTATTATCTTGAAATACCGCTTTCCGACGGAACACGTGCGACGGCATCGCTCGGCAAGTGGTCCGTGCATCTGACGTTTTCAAACGGACGTTCACCTATTGACCTGTAAGGAGGTATTGTAATGGCAAAATTTGAAAAAGTATTGTACGGTCAATTTGATAATATACTTAAAAAAATAGAAGACGGAGTGCTTGGCGGAAGTATATCGGCATCGCTTGAAGAATCGAGTGACTTTGCAAACGGCACGGCACGGTGCAGTGTGCGTGTTTTTGAACGGTACAGCTATGCGGGAGGTAACCGTGTGAGCCTTTCCGTAACTGTGTTCCAGAACGGTGACAGCCCTGTTTATATTTCGGCTGTGACATCGGGCGGAAGTCAGGCGATGTTTTTCAAAATGAACACGTGGGGCGAGGAGTCATTCCTCGAAAAATTCAAAAAAATACTGTAATTTGACGTTTTTGGGTGTATTGTCCATATATTCGCTGTTTATGGTATAGACAAATCTCACTGTATCTGCTATATTTTCTGCGGAGGCGAAAAAAATGGATCTGATAAGAATAGGTAAATTTATTGCAGAGATGCGAAAAGGGCAGGGGCTTTCACAAACACAGCTCGGTGAAAAAATAGGTGTGACAAATAAAACCGTGTCACGCTGGGAAACGGGGATGTATTTACCGCCTGCGGAAATGCTGTTATCGTTGAGTGAGCTGTTCGGTGTCACCGTCAACGAAATTCTTTGCGGAAAAAGACTTAACGCTGAAGAATATAAAGCAGAGGCGGAAAAGAATCTTGTGCGGTCAGTTGAAAGCATTTTCACTGCAAAGGAAAGGCTTGAATTTTTTAAGAAAAAGTGGCTTTCTGACCATATTGCGCTTTTGTGCTTTATGGGGATCGTTATTATAGGAATATATATATTGGGCTTTATTTTGGAGCAGTACATTTTGGGCGCATTGTCTTTTGTGATTTTTGCTTTATGCCACGCATGGCGAAACAATGCGATGATGAGCTATGCGGAGAAAAAAGTGTTTGACAGGACAAATGATGTATTGAAATGATTACATTTGTCTTAATACATTATTTTGAAGACGGAATACTATTATAAGATAAAAAACGTGCGGTGAGAGCATCGCACGTTTTTGTTATTATATTTTCATTTATCCGTTCTTGCTTTTGACTGCAAATATTACACCTGCCGTGATGACGATCGCTAAACCGACAATGGCAATTGCAATTACAACGGGAGTGGGACTTTGCTTGAGAGCATCGTTGTGCAGTACAAGTACAGTGTCGGTATTTGTTGTTACAGCGGAAATATCCGCCTCGTCTTCGGTAACTGCGCTTGTTTGGGTGGATGAATTTGTTTCGGTAATTTCTTCGGATATGGTTTCATCACCCGCTGTGTCTGTGTTTTCCGTGATATCTTCCGTTACTGTTTCTGTGACAGTATCTGTGAAAGTATCCGTGACGGGAAGTGTTTCCGTATCTTCCGACGGTGCTGTTGTTACGGGAGGATCTGTTTCGGGGGCTTTTGTTGTTTCCGGTACTGTAGTATCGGGCACCAGCTTTTCTGCCTTATACGCAGGGGTAAAGACGGCATCGCCGAGCGCAACGGGTGCAACTGCGGGCGACCAGCCTGTGAATTTGTAACGGTACGTATCGTCAGACGGCTTTTCGGGAGCTTTTGCGGACGGTATCTTATCACCGTGCTTTACTGTATATTCTGCGACGGTATTACCGTTTTCGTCGGTATATTTTACATTATATGTATCTGCCTGCCAGATTGCAAAAAGCTCTTTAAGGCTGTCGCCCTTTTTGCCGCTGTATGTGTCGCCGGGCTGGTATTTCACCTCACCGTCGGGGCTTTCAGCCCAGCCCTTGAATGTGTAGCCTGTACGCACGGGCGCTGTTTTGCAGAGTGTGATCTGCTCACCCTCGTAGCTTATCTGGTCAAGATTTCCGCCGACACCGCCGCAAAGATAATATTTTACGGCAAATGCAGGTGTTGGTATTACCTGAGTGCAGTCTGTGGTGTCACACCAACCGTAACCCTCGGGGGTGTTCACTTTTGCCCAACAGCCTTTGACCTGGTATATATCGAACACCGTTTCCGGGGGGATCGTGAAAATAACCTTATTATCAGATCCCGGCTCTGCGTATACATTTACAGCCTCGGAGTGGGTAAAGGGGAAATAAAGCTCCTCTGTTGTTGTGAGTGCAAAGTTATATGACATGCCCTCGACAGTCTTATATTTTACTTTTCCGTAGCCTTCTATATACAGGTCGCTTATTGAATAGCTTCTCGCCGTCACATGGTCGTTTCCGTTGCCTTCAACGGTGTATACCGTGCTTCCTTTTACACCGACAACGAACCCGATATGCGTTACATGGGAGCTGTCAGCATCTCTGAAAAATATTATATCACCGCACAGAGGCTTGTAGCCTGACGATGCCTTAGCGTACATTCCGTTATCCTGTAATGCAGACAGTATTTTTCTGCTGGCGCATTTTGAGGGAACTGTGCTTGTGGGAATACCTGCCTGACGCAAGCACCAGGAAACGAAGCAGGCGCACCAGTAATATCCGTAGCTTACACCGTTGCCCTGACCGTTGTCGACCTTGCCGTATATGCGGTTGTATTCTGCAAAGCCTTTTATACCGCCGACGTTTTTTCCGTCCATTTCAGCTTCGCTGTCGCCTGTGTGATAACCGAGCTGTGACAACGCTATTGATATTATATCGTACCGTTGATCGCCTGTAAGCTCAATATCCGTTACAGCGGTGTGGTAATAGCTGTTTTTGTATTCATTACCCACGTTATACGAAAGTGTCAGTGCTGAGCATACCGTTGATGCTATTATTGCCAGAATAAGCACTGTCGCTGATATTGCAGACAGCTTTGAAAAATTTTTGTTTGAAAATACCATAGTTTCCTCCAAAGATGTTAAAAAATATCCAAATCTATGACATTTTATCACATTTGCCGACAAAATTCAAGTATTTTTCAGACTGTTATAGCTGTAACTAATATTTTGCTTGTTGTGTAAATAAAGTGTGAATTTTAATAATTGGCAAAAATGCACAAAAAACAGTGTGGTTAATTGTTGAAAAGATGGAACAGGTGATAAAAAATGACCGTGTATATGTAAAAAAAATATAAGTGATTTTGTAAATTGTAATTCATAAAAAGTAAATTTTAAAATTAGTTCACAAAAAAACCTCGAAATGTTCTTTTGTTGGGTATCTTGATACCTCTTGACATATTTTATTTTATGTGGTATGATTGCCCAATAAATTAAAATCGCATATTATACGCGTAATTATTATTTATAAGTCCCCGCTTGGTGCGTGCGGATTCCAATAAAACGAATGGAGTGAAGGATTTAATGATCAAACCTCAAAAACTTGGTAAGAACACAAGAATGAGCTTTGCAAGAACAAAGGAAGTTCTTGAACTGCCAAATCTCTTGGAGGTCCAAAAGAAGTCGTATGAGTGGTTTATCAAAGAAGGACTCAGCGAAGTGCTCAGAGATGTGTCCCCTATTACGGACTATTCGGGCAATCTCGTTATCGAGTTCATTGATTTTACCATCGATGACACACCTAAGTACCCCGTTGAAGAATGTAAGGACAGGGATGTAAACTATGCAGCCCCCTTCCGTGTAACGGTACGTCTTACAAATAAAGCTACGGGTGAAGTTAAGGAAGAGCTCATTTACATGAGTGATTTCCCGATAATGACAGATAACGGTACTTTCGTTATCAACGGTGCAGAACGTGTAATCGTATCACAGATAGTACGTTCCCCCGGTGTTTATTACGAAAGTGCAATTGATAAGTCAAGCAAGATGACATTTGCATCAACCGTCATCCCTTACAGAGGTGCTTGGCTTGAATATGAAACGGATGCAAACGACATTTTCCATGTCCGTATCGACAAAAACAGGAAGATGTTCATCACTATACTCATAAGAGCGCTCGGTATCGAATCCGATGCTGAGATCATCAACTATTTCGGTGACGATCCCAGACTTGTTGCGACACTTGAAAAGGATACTATCGCAGAAGAAGCGAAGAAGAACAACACTTCCATTCGTGACGAAGCATTGAAAGAGATCTACAAGAAGCTCCGCCCCGGCGAGCCTCCGCTTGTAGACAGCGCACTTTTGCTTATCAACAATCTCTTCTTTGATCCCAAGAGATACGACCTTGCAAATGTAGGTAGATACAAGTTCAACAAGAAGCTTGCTATCTCCGAAAGAATTATCGGCAGAACGCTTACAAGACCCGTTATCAACCCCATAACAGGTGAATTTTTGTTCGGTGAGGGTGAATATATCGACCGCGAAAAGGCACAGTTTATTGAAAGCGCAGGCGTAAACGAAGCTTACGTTAAGGTTGCTGACGGCGAAATGAAGATACTTTCCAACGGTACTATCCGTGCGGAGGATGCCCTCGGATTTTCACTTGAGGAAGAGGGAATTACAGAAAAGGTCAACCTCGGCGTGCTTCTTGACATCATGGAAAAGAACGCAGGCGACGTTGACGCTATAAAAGCAGAAGCAAAGGCAAGAATAGGCGAGCTTATGCCCAAGCATATCACAAAGGAAGATATTTTCGCTTCCATCAACTATATGCTTTGCCTCGGCCACGGAATCGGTCATACGGATGACATCGACCATCTCGGTAACAGACGTCTTCGCTCCGTTGGTGAGCTTTTGCAGAACCAGATAAGAATCGGTTTCTCCAGAATGGACAAGATAGTAAAGGAAAGAATGACCATTCAGGATGCAGATACACTTTCACCCAAGGGACTTATCAACCCCAGACCTATCGTGACAGCTATCAGAGAGTTCTTCGGTTCATCTCCGCTTTCACAGTTCATGGACCAGTCAAACCCGCTTGCAGAGCTTACGCATAAGCGCCGTTTGTCAGCGCTCGGCCCGGGCGGTCTTTCACGTGACAGAGCATCGTTTGAAGTACGTGACGTTCACTATACTCAGTACGGCAGAATGTGCCCTATCGAAACACCTGAAGGTCCTAACATCGGTCTTATCACATATCTTTCCACATATGCTAAAATAAACGATTACGGCTTCATCGAAGCGCCCTACCGCAAGGTGGATAAAGAAACAGGCGTCGTAACAGATGAGGTTGAATATATGACGGCTGACATTGAAGACAACTACGTTGTCGGTCAGGCAAGCGAACCGCTTGACGAAGAAGGCAGATTCATCCGCAAGCGTGTCGTTGTACGTCACAAGTCTGAGATCATTGAAATGGACAGAGAAGCTGTTGACTATGTTGACGTTTCCCCGAAGATGGTCGTTTCCGTTGCAACTTCAATGATCCCGTTCCTTGAAAACGATGACAACTCCCGTGCGCTCATGGGTTCAAACATGCAGAAGCAGGCAGTTCCGCTTCTTACATGTGATTCACCTATCGTCGGTACAGGTATGGAATACAAGGCTGCGGTCGATTCCGGTGTTTGTATCGTTGCAAAGGAAGCAGGCTTTGTTGAAAACGTTTCCGCTGATGAAATAGTTATCGTTACGGAAAGCGGAAAAAAAGATGTTTATTATCTCATTAAATTCAAGCGCTCCAACCAGGGTACATGCGTAAACCAGCGTCCTATCGTAAACAGAGGCGAATTTGTTGAAAAAGGACAGGTAATTGCGGACGGTCCCGCTACAAGCAACGGTGAAATTGCGCTTGGTAAAAATGCACTTATCGGCTTCCTTACATGGGAAGGTTATAACTACGAGGACGCCGTACTTCTTAACGAAAGACTCGTAAGAGATGACGTTTACACGTCACTTCATATTGAAGAATATTCACACGAAGCAAGAGATACAAAGCTCGGACCGGAAGAAATAACAAGGGAAATTCCCAATGTTTCGGACGAAGTGCTTAAGGATCTCGATGCAGACGGTATCATCCGCAAGGGTACTGAAGTACGTGCCGGTGATATCCTTGTAGGTAAGGTAACACCCAAGGGTGAAACTGAGCTTACACCCGAAGAAAGACTCCTCAGAGCTATTTTCGGTGAAAAAGCAAGAGAAGTAAGAGATACTTCAATGCGTTTGCCTCACGGTGAAAGCGGTATCGTTGTTGATGTCAAGGTGTTCTCACGTGTCAACGGCGATGAGCTTCCCCCCGGAGTAAACAAAGTAGTAAGAGTATATATCGCACAGAAGAGAAAGATCTCTGTCGGTGACAAGATGGCGGGACGTCACGGTAACAAGGGTGTCGTTTCACGTATTTTGCCCCCTGAGGATATGCCCTTCCTTCCCGACGGTACACCGCTTGATATCGTGCTCAACCCCCTCGGCGTTCCTTCACGTATGAACATCGGTCAGGTGCTTGAGGTTCACCTCGGTATCGCCGCAAGAAAGCTCGGCTGGAAGGTAATGACACCTGTATTCGACGGTGCAACCGAAAAAGACATCATTGAATGTCTTAAAGAAGCGGGACTTTCCGAAACAGGTAAGACAGTCCTTTATGACGGACGTACAGGTGAGCCGTTTGATAACCCCGTGACAGTCGGTATAATGTATTATCTTAAGCTCCACCACCTTGTTGACGATAAGATCCACGCACGTTCCACAGGTCCTTACTCACTCGTTACACAGCAGCCTCTGGGCGGTAAAGCTCAGTTCGGCGGTCAGCGTTTCGGAGAAATGGAAGTTTGGGCGCTCGAAGCATACGGCGCTGCATACACACTTCAGGAAATTCTTACTGTTAAGAGTGACGACGTAACAGGACGTGTAAAGACATACGAAGCTATTGTAAAGGGACAGAATATCCCCACACCGGGTATTCCCGAGTCCTTCAAGGTTCTTGTAAAGGAACTTCAGGCACTTGCGCTTGACGTTAAGGTTCTTGACAAGAACGGTATGGAAATTGAACTTTCTTCACTTTCCGATGATATCACAACAGAACAGTCGTACGATGCACAGGAAGTCGGCGAATCCGTTCTTGTTGACGAAGAAGTTGAAGAAAACTTTGTTGAAGAAAACGAAGATGATTTTGATTTCGGTGAGGATAACGAGGTTTATGACTTCGCCGCACTTGCCGAAGAATTCTCCGATGACTATTCGGATGAAGAATAAGGAGGGAACGATACATGGATAAGAATATATTTGACTCGATCAAGATCTGTCTGGCGTCTCCCGAAATGATACGCAAATGGTCGTACGGCGAGGTTCTCAAGCCCGAAACGATCAACTATAGAACTCTGAAAGCTGAAAAGGACGGTCTTTTCTGCGAAAAGATCTTTGGTCCGACAAAAGACTGGGAATGTCTTTGCGGAAGGTATAAACGTGTAAGATATAAGGGTAAAATATGTGAAAAGTGTCACGTTGAGGTTACCACAAAAAAGGTGCGCCGTGAAAGAATGGGACACATTGAGCTTGCATGCCCCGTATCTCACATCTGGTACTTCCGTGCAATTCCTTCAAGAATGGGTCTTTTGCTCGACATTTCGCCGAGAACTCTTGATAAAGTCCTCTATTTCGGACAGTATATCGTAACAGATCCCGGTTCAACCGGACTTAAGCTCAACCAGCCCTTGACAGAGGCTGAATACCGTAAGGAATATGAGCGTCATGAAAATGACTTCAAGGTCGGCATGGGCGCTGAAGCTATCAAGGAGCTTTTGCAGAAGCTCGATATCGAGAAGCTTGCAGAGGAGCTCAAGGAAGAGCTCAAGACAGCAACAGGTCAGAAAAAGGTAAAGCTTATTAAAAGACTTGACGTTGTTGAAGCGTTCAGAAAATCGGGCAATAAGCCCGAATGGATGATACTCGAGGTAGTGCCCGTAATTCCTCCGGAAATACGTCCTATGGTACAGCTCGACGGCGGCAGATTTGCAACATCTGACCTTAACGATCTGTACAGACGAGTTATCAACCGTAACAACAGACTTAAAAAGCTTATGGAGCTTATGGCTCCCGAGATCATCATCCGTAACGAAAAGCGTATGCTTCAGGAAGCGGTTGACGCGCTCATTGACAACGGCAGACGCGGTAAGCCCGTAACAGGCCCCAATAACAGACCTCTTAAGTCGCTTTCCGAAATGCTCAGAGGTAAGCAGGGACGTTTCCGTCAGAACCTTCTCGGTAAGCGTGTTGACTATTCCGGACGTTCCGTTATCGTCGTAGGTCCCGAACTGAAGATCTACCAGTGCGGTCTTCCCAAGGAAATGGCACTTGAACTCTTCAAGCCCTTCGTTATGAAGCGTCTTGTTGAAACACAGAAGGCTTCAAACATCAAGGATGCTAAGAAGAAGGTAGATAAGATAGAAAGCTTTGTATGGGATGCACTTGAAAATGTTATCAAAGAACACCCCGTTCTTCTTAACCGTGCGCCGACCCTTCACCGTCTTTCAATTCAGGCGTTTGAGCCTGTACTCGTTGACGGCCGTGCAATAAAGCTTCACCCCCTTGTATGTTCCGCATTTAACGCCGACTTTGACGGTGACCAGATGCCTGTACACGTTCCGCTTTCGGTTGAAGCTCAGGCAGAGGCAAGATTCCTCATGCTCTCCGCTAACAACCTTTTGAAGCCCGTTGACGGCCGTGCCGTTGCGGTTCCTTCACAGGACATGGTCCTCGGTTCTTACTATCTTACACTTGCCGCAAGCAAGGAAGCCCTTGATGAGTATGAAGCTTACAAGGCTCAGATCGGCGGAGTTCCCGCGATAGATGATGAAAAGTACGGCAGATATACAGTTAAATTCTATGAAGAATCGTGCCTCGGACGCGGTACAGTGTTCAAGGATTACGACGAAGCTGTAATGGCTTATGAAAATAAGTGCATCACACTTCACACACCTATAAAAATAAGAGTTACAAGAGAGATAAACGGTCAGTCAAAGACGGGCATCATTGATGCAACTCTCGGAAGACTCATATTCAATGAAAATATCCCGCAGGATCTTGGCTGGGTAGACAGAAACGATCCTGAACACCAGCTCGACCTCGAAGTAACATTCGTTGCTACAAAGGGTAAGCTCGGTGAGATCGTTGACAGATGTATAAAGAAGCACGGTGCGGCAGTAACGGCACAGGTGCTTGACAAGATCAAGGCTATGGGCTTCAAGTACTCTACAAGAGGCGCTATCTCCATCGCTGTTCCTGATATGACTATACCGAAGCAGAAGAAGGAGCTTCTTGCTGCTGCTGAAAAGAGAGTTGAGCAGATCACTGAATTCTTCAACCACGGTGTCATGACAGACGAAGAAAGATATGAAGCAGTCGTTGCAACGTGGAACCAGACGACAAACGACGTTACAAACGCACTTCAGGCGTGTCTTGACCTTTATAACCCCATCAAGATGATGAGTGACTCCGGTGCCCGTGGTAGTATCAAGCAGATGCGTCAGCTCGCAGGTATGCGTGGTCTTATGTTTGCAACAAGCGGTAAGACGATGGAAATCCCGATCAAATCGAACTTCCGTGAAGGTCTTAACGTCCTGGATTACTTCGTTGGTGCGAGAGGTTCACGTAAGTCCCTTGCCGATACGGCTTTGCGTACTGCCGACTCAGGTTACCTTACAAGACGTCTTGTTGACGTTTCGCAGGAAGTCATCATTTATGAGGAAAACTGCGGTGCAAAAGAAGGTCTTGTTGTTTCCGAAATCAGAAACGGCAACGAAACTATCGAAAAGTTCAAGGAAAGACTTTTCGGAAGATATACAGTCCACCCCGTTGTCGATCCCGCAACAGGCGAGGTCATTGCAGGGGAAGACGTTATGCTTGACGACGAAATGTGCGACCGCATAATCGCCGCAGGCATCACACAGGTTGAGATCCGTACAGTTCTCAAGTGTAAGGCACGCCACGGCGTATGCGCACACTGCTACGGTATGGACCTTGCAACAACGAAGCAGGTCAACGTCGGTGAAGCTGTCGGTATCATTGCCGCACAGTCCATCGGTGAACCTGGTACACAGCTTACGATGCGTACGTTCCATACGGGTGGTATTGCGGGCTCCGACATCACACAGGGTCTTCCCCGTGTCGAAGAGCTTTTCGAAGCACGCAGACCGAAGAAGACAGCCGTTATTTCAGAGCTTGACGGTACAGTATCTATCGTTGAAACAAAGCGTGCAAGAAACGTTACCGTTAGAAATGAAAGCGGTGAAACATGGACAGTTGCTATACCGAATATCATGTCGCTTACCGTTAAAAACGGTGACCATGTATTCAAGGGTGAGCCTATGTCTGACGGTAGTATGGCTCCCGGCGATATCCTTCATACAAAGGGACTTTCCGCAGTTTATGATTACATCATAACGGAAGTTCAGAAGGTTTACCGCAGTCAGTCCGTTGATATCAACGATAAGCATATCGAAGTTATCACAAGACAGATGACAAGAAAGATCCGTGTTGAAGATCCGGGTGATACACCCCTTCTTGTCGGCGCACAGATCGATATAAACGAATTCAATGATGAAAACGATAAGATCGAAGCAAGAAGAGCCGCAGGTGAAGTAATGCTCCGTCCTGCTACGGGCGAGCCTGTGCTTCTCGGTATTACGAAGGCGTCCCTCGGTACGGAATCCTTCCTTTCAGCCGCTTCCTTCCAGGAAACGACAAAGGTTCTTACAGATGCCGCTATCAGAGGTAAGATCGACCACTTGCTCGGACTTAAGGAAAATGTTATTATCGGTAAGCTGATACCTGCAGGTACAGGTATGGATCAGTACCGTGAAATAGACATTGAAAAGAACATTGATTTTACTGAACTTTAATTAAATAAGAGTGGGGGCGACCCTGTGCGACGTGCGATACACCGCCCTTTGCGCAGGTGCGCCCCTCTCGTTTTGGGTTAATATGAATTTTAAAAAAATATATTGCGCATTTACCGTACTTGCAATACTTTTCGGAATGTTTCCGTTTGCCGCATACGGTGCGGGTGAAAAATATTCAAGTGATTTTTCGGATACTGAAACGCTTGGAGAGCTTACGATACGGCTGAATGACGGCGAAGTATATGTTGAAAACGGTGTGCTGACAGTAGTGGGGGCTGTGGAATATCCACCGTCATCAAAGGTAATATTTCCGTTTGAATGTGAAGGGGATTTTTCCTGCTACATCGATATGTCATTCGGTGAAGAACGGTCGCCTTTGGCAAATTGCGGACTGTTTTTCGGTGACGACGGAGAAAACAGCTATAAAGTGACAGCCCGCCGTGACGGCGGCAAGACCGTGTTTTCTGCCGTGTATTGCCAAAATGACGAGGAATATACAGTGCTTTCCGAAGCAGAAGCTGTGTGCGGTGATGAATTTAAGCTCGGCGCAGTTGTAAACGGCGGTGTTTTGTATGTAAGCGTCGACGATGAACCGATTATTGAATGTGCCGCAACTAAACCGACCGCAGGAGCTATCGGTGTTGAAGCACGGCTTCTGACAGCAAAATTCAGCAACGTCAATATTAAAAACGAAAAGGCTGATGTAAAAAAAGCCTCTGACAGCTATAATGCGGTCATATACGTTCCTAAAACCGGTATTGTCTGTCCGCCTGTTGTTATCGAAGCTGACAATGTTAAAAATGAGTCGTACGATATAAACATGAAGCGTCAGGCAATAACCGTGTATGACGTTAAAATATCTGACGGTGTTCTGTGTGTTTTTTCGGGCTCAAATAAGCTCGGCACGCTTGAAGAACGATTGAAGCTTGCAAACAAGCTTTCCGTTCCCGCTTTTTCCGTTTCCGACGAAGAAAGTGCAGAGCTTCTTGCAGCATATCTTTCCGAACGGAAAATAAAGGACGGTTTTGTTATATCCGCAAAGGATGAGTTTATAAAAACCGTCACTGAACAAAATCCGCTTGTAAGGGGAGTTGTCGATGCATCTTCGGCAATAACCGTAAACGTGGATGAGCTTTACAAAAGAGCGTATCAAACGGGATGCAGTACCGTTATACTGCCGCAAAGAAGCATCAATGCCAAAATAGTAAAAGCGCTTAAATCGGTATTTCTGACTGTTTATGTAATGTGCGGAGAAAAAAACACAAACGGAGATATATACACATGTCTTTCATCAGGCTGTGACGGCATAATAGGCGATGCGGATGCGGTTATAAGTTATATGGAATCGTTTTCCGGTATGACACATTTCGGTGTTCCTTTTTCCGTTTCTGCGGGCGGTGATGAAACAGCGGCACATGTAAATTCGCTGACGGCGGTAATGGCGGCGGCAAAGGACGGAGCTGACGTTATACAGATAGATGTATGCATTACCGATGACGGATATCCCGTGCTCAGCGCAACGGATAAAACCGAATATCTTAATCAGAATGTGAGCATTTATTCAACAACACTGAATGAGCTCAAAAAACTTCACTATACAGATGAAAGAATACCGACAGAAACGATAGCAACTCTTTCAGAGGTGTTCAAGCACTTGAAAAATGCATATCCCGAAACGGTGCTCTATATAAAGCTTTCCGATGACAGAACACTGACAGCGGATGCAGTAAACAGAATAGCGGCTGAATACGGTATGCAGTCACGTGTTGTTATACTAACCGAAAAATCTTCGGTTGCCGAATATGCAAACAGCAGATTGCAGATCGGTGCAGGTCTGATGTCACGTGTTCACATTCCATTGAATGCTTCCGAAAACGAAGCGGTCTGGTGTATTGAATCAGCTCAACGTCCTGTAAATTCGCCGTATTTTCCAAGCGGCACGAAGCTTACAAAAGAATTTTTGTATTACGCACTTGCAAGGGGAATAACGGTTCACCGTGAAGATGCAAGACAGGTAAGAGAGCTTGATATACAAAAGGAAGAGGATGGCACAGTTACAGTGTCGGCAATACGCAGCGACGGAACAGTATACGATGTTACGGAAAAGGCTGAATTTGTTACAGTCAGCGGTACACCCATCTTTCACGACGGACGTGTGACGGGGGAAGGGGTGTTTGCTATGCGAGTGCCTTTTTCCGACGGTTATGTGTATACACGCAGTATGACATCCGAAACGCAAAAGAAGGCTGAAGAAACGACAGCGGACATTTCCGATGGCGGATCGGACAGCAATATTATAAGGTATATAATTATTGCAGGTTCTGCTGCGATGGTTGCAGGCGGTCTTATCTTCTTCGGATTTCTTAAAAAGTCTTCTTTTAAAGCAAAAAACGAATAACTTTGTATAAATTGCATAAAAATTACAGCAATATACAAACAATTTTCTCAAAATGCGAAAAACTCAATTTAATCACCTTAGCTATTGACAAAAGCGGAAATTCATGATATACTCATGTATATCTGTGTATAGTTGACGAAACAGGAGGATCCTGATCATGAGTCCCGCAGATTTTCGCCCGTCAATGCTTAAAATCGGGTTGAACAGCACCGTGAAAGCAGTAAAAAAAGACTGTGCCGTGCTGATATTTGTTGCATACGATGCGGATGATTTTGTTAAAAACAAGGTTTTATCAAGCGCGGAAGGAAAGAATGTTGAAATTTGCTTCGATTATTCTATGCTTCAGCTCGGTGTACTTTGCAATATCGAAGTCCCGTGTGCGGTATGCTGTGCTTTGAAAGCACAGTAAACAAGGTACTCACGTAAGCCCATCGGGTCTGCGTCTGTATAATAAACAACTTATTTTTGAAGAAAGGAGGAATCCCCGAGATGCCAACCTTTAACCAGTTAGTTAAAAACGGTCGTCACGACAAGAAGTACAAGTCTAAAGTACCGGTACTTCAGAAGGGCTACAACTCCCTTAAGAAGCGTGCTACAGACCAAAGCTCACCTCAAAAGAGAGGCGTTTGCACAAAGGTAACAACAGCTACACCTAAGAAGCCTAACTCCGCTATCCGTAAGATCGCAAGAGTTAAGCTCGTTAACGGTCTTGAAGCTACTTGCTACATTCCCGGTATCGGTCATAACCTTCAGGAGCACTCCGTCGTTCTTATCCGCGGCGGCCGTGTACGTGACCTCCCCGGTGTGCGTTACCACATCATAAGAGGTACTCTTGATACACAGGGTGTTGCAAAGAGAAACCAGAGCCGTTCGCTCTACGGCGCAAAGAGAGCAAAGGCAGGCAAATAATAAGTCTGCAGGTTAAAAAAGTTTCAGCTTTCAGAAATGCAAAAGCCGGGAAAATCCTTTATTCGAAAATAAGGTGTTTATTATCAGACCCGACAGCTTTCTGCACGGACGAAAAGTTATACTTTCGAGTACCAATGATATCATGAAAATTAATGAAGGAGGGAAGTACAGTGCCGAGAAGAGGTCAAATCTCAAAGAGAGACGTTCTGCCGGATCCGCTTTATAACTCTAAGCTTGTTACAAAGCTCATCAACAACATTATGTATGACGGCAAGAAGGGCGTTGCTCAGAAAATTGTATATGACGCTTTCGCTATCGTAGAAGAAAAGTCAGGAAAGAGTGCTTTGGAAGCTTTCCAGGGCGCACTTGACAACATCATGCCGAAACTTGAGGTCAAGGCTCGCCGTGTAGGCGGTTCGACATATCAGGTTCCTATGGATGTAAGACCTGAACGCCAGCTTACACTTGGCTTGCGTTGGATCACAAGATATTCAAGAGAACGTAACGAAAGAACTATGGCAGACCGCCTTGCGGCGGAAATACTCGATGCAATGAACAACACAGGTGCATCGGTAAAGAAGAAAGAAGACACGCACAAAATGGCAGAAGCAAACAAAGCTTTCGCACATTTCAGATGGTAAGGAGTGGTTTAAATGGCAAGAGAATACCCGCTTGAGCTTACCCGTAACATCGGTATTATGGCTCATATTGATGCCGGTAAAACGACTACTACCGAGCGTATATTGTTTTACACCGGTAAGACACATAAGATAGGCGAAACCCACGACGGTTCCGCAACAATGGACTGGATGGCTCAGGAACAGGAAAGAGGTATTACAATTACCTCTGCTGCTACAACATGTTTCTGGAAGGGCAACAGAATCAACATCATCGACACACCCGGACACGTTGACTTCACAGTTGAAGTTGAACGTTCACTCCGTGTTCTGGACGGTTCTGTTACAGTATTCTGCGCTAAGGGCGGCGTTGAACCTCAGTCCGAAACAGTTTGGCGCCAGGCGGACAAGTACAAGGTACCCCGTATGGCATATGTCAACAAGATGGATATAATGGGTGCAGACTTTTACAGAGTTGTAAAAATGATGCACGAGCGTTTGCATGCGAATGCTGTTCCGATACAGCTTCCCATCGGACGTGAAGATACTTTCGTCGGAATCATCGACCTTATGGAGATGGTTGCGGACATCAACTCCAAGGACGACCAGGGAAAGAGCGTAACAGTTGTTGCTATCCCTGATGACATGGTTGCTCAGGCTGAAGAAGCAAGAGCGGAAATGGTTGAAAAGATCTGCGAAACAGACGAAGAACTCTTCGAAAAATACTGCGAAGGCGAAGAGATCGGCATCGAAGAGCTTAAGAAGGCTCTCCGTAAGGCAACTATCGCTAACCAGATCGTTCCTGTATGCTGCGGTACATCCTTCAAGAACAAGGGTGTTCAGAAGCTTCTTGACGCAGTTATCGATTACATGCCTTCACCTCTCGACATTCCCGCTATCAAGGGTGTAAACCCCAAGACAGAGGAAGAAGAGGAAAGACCTGCAGATGACAGCGCACCTTTTGCAGCGCTTGCATTCAAGATCATGACTGACCCGTTCGTTGGTAAGCTCTGTTTCTTCAGAGTTTATTCAGGTAAGGTTGAAGCAGGTACAACTGTTTACAACTCCACAAAGAACGGCCGTGAGCGTTTCGGAAGAATTCTTCAGATGCACGCTAACGACAGACAGGATATCGACATTTGTTACTCCGGTGATATCGCCGCAGTAGTAGGTGTTAAGAATACTACAACAGGTGACACACTTTGTGATGAAGCTCATCCCGTAATTCTCGAATCTATGGAGTTCCCTGAACCCGTTATCAGAGTTGCTATTGAGCCCAAGACAAAGGCAGGTCAGGAAAAGATGGGTATTGCTTTGGCAAAGCTTGCTGAAGAAGACCCGACATTCCGTACCTACACTGACGAAGAAACAGGTCAGACAATCATCGCTGGTATGGGTGAGCTTCACCTTGACATCATCGTTGACCGTCTGCTCCGTGAATTCAAGGTAGAAGCTAACGTAGGCGCACCTCAGGTATCCTATAAGGAAACTATCAAGGGCGATGCAGATGTTGATTACAAGTACAAGAAGCAGTCCGGTGGTAGCGGTCAGTACGGTCACGTAAAGATCCGTGTTACACCTAACGAATCCGGTAAGGGCTATGAGTTCAAGAACTCTGTAGTCGGCGGTTCTGTACCGAAGGAATATATCCCTGCTGTTGACGCTGGTATTAAGGGCGCAATGAAGGCTGGTATTCTGGCAGGCTACGAAGTAGTAGACTGTAAGGTTGAGCTTTATGATGGTTCTTATCACGAAGTTGACTCTTCTGAAATGGCATTCAAGATCGCTGGTTCAATGGCGTTCAAGGAAGCTATGCGTCAGGCAGAGCCGATCCTCATGGAGCCTATCATGAAGGTTTCT